>JAGCYL010000021.1 GCA_017960825.1 Bacteroidaceae bacterium
CTACAAGAATCACACCATCGAAGTTGTGATTGACAAGCTCAGGGTGAGCAATGACGACTCTCCCTTTGCAGAAAATGAGCATGAGCGACTGAGGCGCACAGTGCTGACCGCCTTCCGGCAGGGCGACGGCATGATAACTGTGCTCGACGCAGACAATAACAAGGACCGTCATTACAGCAAGCACCTGATGTGTCCCGTCACTGGCATCAGCTATCGCGACCCCTCGCCCCATGACTTTTCGTTTAACTCCGCACAAGGTGCATGCCCCCACTGTAACGGCCTTGGCGTAGTCAACGACATTGACATTGACAAGGTAATTCCAGACCGCAACAAAAGCATTGGCGATGGCGGAATCATTCCTTTAGGAAAGAAAAAGAACTCTCTGATTTTTATAGAGATACAATCGCTGCTGAAGTATTATGACTGCACTCTCGACACGCCCTTGAACGAGATACCCGACGAGGCAATAAACGAGATACTGCAGGGCAGCACTCGCGATGTACGCATACCGGCAGAACTAATCCACACCACCAATGATCACTTCGTAAAGTATGGCGGCATTGTAAAGCACCTGCAACAGATGGCTGACGGCGAACTGTCGGCCACAGCGGAGAAATGGGTGGAGCAGTTCAACCGCCAGGTGGTATGCCCTGAATGCAACGGACGACGCCTTAACAAGGTTGCCCTCCACTATTTTATTGACGGCAAGAGCATCGCCGACCTCAGCGAAATGGACCTTGTGAGCCTTAGCAAATGGATTAACGAGCTGCCGCCAAAGCTAAATGCCAATCAGCAAAAGATAGGCGAGGAGATAATCAAGGAGATAAACAGTCACCTGCATTTTCTGCTTGATGTAGGTCTGGGTTATCTGTCGCTCAGTCGGGGCTCTGCCACGCTGAGTGGCGGAGAGAGCCAACGCATCAGGCTTGCCACTCAGATAGGGTCGGGCCTTGTGAATGTTATCTATATACTCGACGAGCCTTCCATCGGACTGCACCAGCGCGACAACATGCGCCTTATTCGCGCCCTGCAAGCCCTGCGCGACAGCGGCAACACCGTAATCGTGGTGGAGCATGACAAGGAAATGATGCTGCACGCCGACAATATTGTGGATGTAGGCCCCATGGCCGGGCGTCATGGCGGAGAAATTGTGTTCAGCGGCACTCCCAAGGAGATATTAGAGAGCGACACGCTTACTGCGCAGTACCTCAAAGGGCAGAAATATATACCTGTGCCAAAGACACGTCGTGAGGGCAACGGTCTTTCGCTGCGCCTCACTGGGGCAACTGGCAATAATCTGAAAGATGTGACACTTACCCTGCCACTGGGCAAAATGATTTGCGTGACAGGTGTGAGCGGCAGCGGCAAGTCAAGCCTTGTCATCAGCACTCTGCTGCCCATACTGAGCAAGCATTTCTATCGCAGCCTCGACACTCCCCTGCCCTACAAAACTATTGAGGGACTGGAGCACATCGACAAGGTAATATCCGTGGACCAGAGCCCCATTGGCCGCACTCCGCGCTCCAACCCCGCCACTTACACCGGAGTCTTCAGCGACATACGCAACCTATTCGTACAACTGCCGGAAGCTGCCATACGCGGCTACAAACCAGGGCGCTTCTCCTTCAACACCGCCGGAGGGCGCTGTCCCACTTGCAAGGGCAACGGCTACAAGGTGATAGAGATGAACTTCCTGCCCTCCGTCACTGTGCCTTGCGAGACATGCCACGGCAAACGCTACAATCGTGAGACACTGGAGGTGCGTTTCAAGGGCAAGAACATCAGCGACGTACTGGACATGACCGTGGACCAGGCTGTTGAGTTCTTTGAGGCTGTACCCAACATTCTGCGCAAGATTAAGACCCTGCAGGACGTGGGCCTCGGCTATCTGAGGCTGGGGCAGTCATCCACCACGCTCAGCGGCGGTGAGAGCCAGCGCGTGAAACTGGCCACCGAACTCTCCAAGCGTGATACCGGCCGCACACTCTACATACTCGACGAGCCCACCACGGGCCTCCACTTTGAAGACATACGCATACTCAATCAGGTGCTCAACCGACTGGTTGACAAAGGCAACACCGTGGTGGTGATAGAGCACAACCTTGACGTTATTAAGATTGCCGACCACATCATCGACATGGGGCCGGAAGGCGGCGATGCCGGCGGACAAATTGTAGCCGAAGGCACGCCCGAGCAAGTAGCCAAGAGCAAAGACAGTATCACCGCCCCCTTTATCGAGGCAGAATTGGCCACTTTGCAAAAAAAGAGATAAGAATCGTGGTAATTTCGGCATTTTATGTTAATTTTGCATCGAATTTAAGTTAACGGCATTGTATCCTTTTCTGCTATGACCACCAACCAGACACTGCGACAGACCAACGCTTTCGCCATGCTGGACGGACTGAAGTTCGGCCTCTACTGGTGTTTTGGCTTTATGTGTATGGTGAAAGGAGTAGGCAACGGAGCCCTCTCCTCCCTCGGGATGATGGTGGTAATCAGTGCGCCGTTTCTGGGCGGCTATCTGGCACATAGATTTGAGGGGCAGGTGCGCCCTGATGAGCCGGTAAGCTACGGCAAGGCCTATCTGTACTCTGCACTGCTCTATCTCTACGCAGCCATCATTCTTTCCGTAGCGGCCTTCGTCTATTTCCGCTGGTTTGACGGCGGCAGTTTCGTGACCGACTACATGGCAATCCACAACTCGCCTGAGATGCAGCAGGCTCTGCACCAAAGCGGCATGCAGGAGTTCTTCAATACAGCCGTCAAGCAGAGCGGATTCAGCAATCTGGAAGAGATGCTGCGCAGTATCAGTGCAGCCGACATTGCCGCCAGCCTATTCAACGCAAACTTCTTTATCGGTCTGATATTGTCGCTGCCGACAGCCCTTGTAGGCAAGACCTCCAGCCGCTATAAGCAACAGAATAATCTATAAAACACAACGATAATGAACATTTCTGTCGTAATACCTCTATTTAATGAAGAGGAGAGCCTCGGCGAACTTTTTGAGTGGATTAAGAGAGTGATGGACGAGCACCAGTACTCTTACGAAGTCATCTTTGTAAATGATGGCAGCACTGACCACTCCTGGGACAAAGTGCTGGAGCTCAAGCAATCCAACCCTGAAGTAAAGGGCATCAAGTTTCGCCGCAACTATGGCAAATCGGCTGCACTATTCTGCGGCTTTGAGAAAGCGCAGGGCGACGTGGTAATAACCATGGATGCTGACCTACAGGACTCGCCCGACGAGATACCTGAACTCTACCGCATGATAACCGAGGAAAAGTATGACCTCGTCAGCGGCTATAAGAAAAAGCGCTACGACCCGCTGTCCAAGACACTGCCCACCAAACTGTTTAACGCCACGGCCCGCAAGGTGAGCGGCATCAAGAACCTTCACGACTTCAACTGCGGCCTCAAGGCTTACCGTAAAGATGTAATAAAAAACATTGAGGTCTATGGAGAGATGCACCGCTATATCCCCTACCTTGCCAAAAACGCCGGTTTCGACAAGATAGGCGAAAAGGTAGTGCAGCACCAGGCCCGCAAGTTCGGCCACACCAAGTTTGGCGGCCTCAACCGCTTTGTCAACGGCTACCTTGACCTTATGAGCCTGTGGTTTATCAGTAATTTCGGCCGCAAGCCGATGCACGTCTTTGGATTTCTGGGCTCTCTGATGTTCTTTATTGGCTTTATAGCCATCATCATTGTAGGAGCCGGCAAACTCTACGCACTAAGCAAGGGAGTGCCTGCCCGACTGGTCACTGACTCGCCATATTTCTATATCTCCCTCACCATGATGCTGCTTGGCACGCAGCTGTTCCTCGCCGGGTTTATCGGAGAACTCATCAGCCGCAACGCCAACAGCCGCAACGCCTATCAGATTGAGGAAGAGCTTTGAATCAAAATAGGAGTTAACAAATATGCACCTATTTATAAGGAAGATATTATACCTCGCAGCAGCAGTCGCCATAATGGCTGGCTGTAACGGCAGCGACTGCCCTCTCAACAACACGGTGAGACTTGTCTGCGGCTTCTACAGTGCCGGCAGCGACAGCAGCATAGCCATCAGCGACACCCTCACCATCTCGGTGCGCGACTCGGTGATACTCAATCGCTCCGTAGCCACGGCCACCGTCAGCCTGCCCATGAGCTACGCCGGCGATGCAGACACCTTGGTTTTCCTCTATACCCCCGCAGGCAGCGAAGCAAGCTGCAGCGATACCCTCGTCATAAGTAAGAGCAATGAGCCACACATCGTGTCACTGGAATGTGGCACAAGCGTGTTCCACAACATCAGTGCTGTCAGCCACAGCAGCCGCATACCTGACCCCACCTACCGCTATGCTATTGACAGTGTAGCCGTCAGCAACAGCAATGTCAATTTTGATGGACAAGAGAATCTCAAGATATATTATCGCCTGCATCAGTAGCCTGCTGCTGATACTGCCCAGTGCCCACGCACAGCTGAGTGGTCTGAGATTCAAGGCCGAATCCGACACCCTGCCCCTCATTATGGGCGGTCAGGTGTTTGCCAATCTGGCCGGCGCAGTGCTGTGGCGATTCTCCGACTACGGGGAGCTGGAGGGCGGAGCACGCCTCAACATGCGATGCAAATACTTCCCAACCGTAGAGGCCGGCGTCGGCATCTGCGACAAGACCAACGACGAGACCGACCTCCGCTGCAAGACCACTGCCCCGTTCCTGCGCCTCGGCTGCGACTACAATTTCTCGCGCATCAAGACATCGCCCAACCGCATCTATGGCGGCATACGCTTGGGATACACCACCTACAAGTACGACCTTTACGGCCCTGACATCAGCGACCCCTATTGGCAGGGCAGCACCTTGCCCATACGACTGAAGGGTATCAGCGGCAACGCCCTGTGGACCGAGTTTGTCTTCGGACTGGAGACCCAGGTGTGGCGACACTTCCACGTCGGCTGGACTGCTCGCTACAAGCGGCGCTTACACCAGAAGGGCAGCACCAACGGCAACTCCTACTACATCCCAGGCTACGGCAAAAACGATGCCCACCTGTTTACCGGCACATTCAATCTGGTGTTTGATATATAAAAGTTGACAAGTTAGTTCCTTCCCCCAATGAAAGCCCTGAAGATTCTCTTTCTGCTCATGCTCATAGGCGGCACAGCGTGGATTCTGATTGATACCAACACTGCGCCCTATCGCAAAATGGAGGGAAAAATCTTCGGCACCTACTATCACATTACCTACCAGTCGTCCAGCGACTACGACCAGGAAATACTCGACCGCCTCAACCAAGTGGATGCCTCGCTCTCGGCCTTTAACCCCGGCAGCATCGTGTCGCAGATCAACCGCAACGAGGCCGTCAAGCTCAATGATATGTTCACTGACGTCTTCCACCTGGCCACGCAAGTCTCTGAGGCCACCGACGGCGCTTTCGACATAACCGTTGCCCCATTGGTCAATCTATGGGGCTTTGGCTTCAAGCACAGCGATGAGGTCACCCAGGCACGCATCGACAGCATCATGCCCCTCGTGGGATACCGGAAATGCTCCATCGTCAACGGCCAACCGTCAACGGTCAAAAAGACAGACCCGCGCATCATGCTCGACTTCAGCGCCATAGCCAAAGGCTACGGATGTGACCAGGCCGCAGCGGTGCTACAGAAACACGGCATCTCCAACTACCTCATTGAGATAGGCGGTGAGATATGCACCCACGGACTCAACCCCGACAAGCAGACATGGACAGTAGGCATCACCAAGCCTACTGCCGACAGCACAGCACAAGGGCAGCTCACCGCCACACTGCAGATGAAAGACGTGGCTATGGCTACCAGCGGCAACTATCGCAACTACTATGTCAAGGACGGCAAGCGCTACGCACACACCATAGACCCTCACACCGGCCGCCCCGTGCAGCACAGCTTGCTCTCTGCCACCGTCATAGCGCCAACATGCGCCATGGCCGATGCCTACGCCACCGCCTTCATGGTCATGGGGTTTGAGAAAGCCCAGGCCCTCCTCGCCGCCGACAAGAGACTCAAGGCATGCCTCATCTACGCAGACCACAACAACATGAAAGAGTGGCACTCACCCACACTGGACAAATACATAAAATACTGATATGGAACCAACCTCCATCTACGACCGACTGCTGGAGCTGCCCCTCTTCCAAGGACACAGCCGCGAAGACCTCACCGCTATCCTCGCCAAGATAAAAGTGGACTTCCGTACATATCGTGCCAACCAAACGATAGTGCACCAGGACGACCCGTGCCGCCACATCATACTCCTGATGGACGGAGACATCAGCATAAGCCGCACGTCGCACCACAAAGACCTCACCTTCGTGGAGCACTTCGCTGCCCCGCAGGTCATAGGAGCAGAAACAACCTTCGGCCTGCGCCAGAACTACAGCCATACCATCACCGCCCACAGCGACGTAAGGACACTGATGCTGAGCAAGCAGAATGTCATCGACCATCTGTTCTCCTTCGACGTCTTCCGCTACAACATGCTCAACCTGCTCACCACCCGCATACAGCGCAGCAGCCACATGCTCTGGGCATCCGCTGAACACGACACACTGCTGCGCTTCGTGGCGCTCATGAAGCGTAACTTCACCTACCACGGCGGAGCCAAGCAAATCAACGGAGGCATGGTCGCCCTCTCCCACATGATGAACGACACACGCCTCAATGTGTCAGACATGCTCAACCGCCTGCAGGAGAAAGGACTCGTCATTCTGGCACGCAAGCGTATCGACATACCCCACCTCGAAAACATCATTACCTTTGCTGCAACAACAACCTAACTCACAAAACCGACAATGAGCACACTAAGAAACATAACTGCAACCATGATGCTGATGGTTGCGACAACCGTGGCCTGCAGTCAGGGATTCACTGCCCATGTAGGCACAGTGCCCGGAGCATATAACTTCTGGTTCCATGCCCCGGCACCCCTCACCACCGATGAGGGCGAAGTAGCGGCAGACATAGCCGCCTCACACTATCCCCTGCTTATCTTCCTCCACGGCCGAAGCCTCTGCGGCAACAACCTGGCCAAGGTAAAGCGCTACGGAGCCATTGACGCAGTAGCCAGAGGCCGGAGCATCGACTGCTTCATTATGGCGCCGCAGAACCCCGGCGGCTCATGGAATCCCCACAAGATAATGAACATCGTAGACTGGGCCATCAAGAACTACAACGTTGACACCACGCGCATCTATGTCTATGGCATGAGCCTGGGCGGCTACGGCACCATCGACCTGGCGGCCACCTACCCCGACCGCATAGCAGCCGCCATGGCCCTATGTGGCGGAGGCTCCGTCAAGGACCTCAGCGGACTGAGCAAACTGCCGCTATGGATAGTGCACGGCACAGCCGACAGGGCAGTGCCCGTCAGTGCCAGCGACCGCGTGGTTGAGGCCATCAAGGCTACGGGCGACGACTCGCGACTCATCTATACCCGCATGCCCGGCATCGACCATGGGCGGCCGGCACGCATCTTCTATATGGGGCAGACATACGACTGGCTCTTCTCCCACTCGCTGCTTGACCCCGGCCGCGAGGTCAACCGCGACTTCGTCATTACTGCCGAGATGCTACAAAACGCCTATCAAGACCTGGGGCGCAACTTTGAGCCTGACTACGACGAGTAGAAAATTCAAATCCTCGTCTAAAGCCACTCTCGTGCAGACTTAGCGCACTCTCGTAAAATCTTAGCGCACTCTCACAAATTCTTAGCGCACTCTCACAAATTCTTAGCGCACTCTCGTGGGCGGCAGAGTGCGAAAAAAAAATCATGAGCTCTAATTTTGGGCAATTTTTGGGGAATTGGGTACCCAAAAACGTAGC
>JAGCYL010000004.1 GCA_017960825.1 Bacteroidaceae bacterium
GAGAAAATAACACGGAGAGTGGTTGAGAATGCCATCAGCGGGGGTTATAGAAGTATCGATACGGCTGCGATGTACTACAACGAGAAGCCCCTGAGCATAAGCGTGGGGGCTTCTAAACTCTCCCCCTAAGGGGAAGAGTCTTTGTTGCAGAGCGTTATTCTTGTGGGGCCTCTTCTGCGGGTGCTTCTGCTGCTTCTGCAGCGGTGCTCTCCTCATTGCGGATGCGGTCGGCGAGGTCGGCGAGGTTGGCCTTGAGGGTCTCTATCTTCTTCATCATGGTGTCGATGAGGGCTGAGCCTTTCTTGGAGTTGGTGGTGAGGAAGGAGATATTGTTCTCATAGGTGGCCAGCTCGGCCTTGCGGGCTTCGTAGAGGCGCAGGAGGCTGTTTCCCTCGGGCATCGGACGGCCGGCGGTGCTGCCGCCCTTGGCAGCGCGACGCGGTGCACGGAGGTTGAACTCTTTGTAGAGTTTATCTACTACCTCACGGTACTTGGCGTAGATCTTGTCCTTATTCTTGAAGGGCACATGGCCTATGCTGTTCCACTCGTCCTGGAGCTGGCGCACGGCCTCGCCGACGTCTTCGCCGCCCTCTATGGCGAGGGCTTCGAGCTTCTCGATGACGGTCTTTTTCTTCACGAGGTTCTCGGTCTCTTCCTTGTGCTGGTCGCCGAGGACTGTCTTCTTCTTGTCGAAGAACTCGTTGCAGGCTGCGTTGAAGCGCTCCCACAGGGCGTTGGAGGTCTTGTGGGTTGTGGCTCCGATTTCTTTCCACTCTTTCTGCAGCTGGATGAGCTGATTGGTGGTGGCGGTCCACTGTGTGCTTTCCTTGAGGGCCTCGGCCTGCTCTACGAGGGCGAGCTTCCTGGCTGCGTTTTCGGAGTAGGTCTTCTTCTGCTCCTTGAAGTACTCGGCTTTCTTGGCGAAGAAGTTATCGCAGGCTGCGCGGAAGCGCTCGAAGATCTTGGTGTTCATCTTCTTGGTGGCTCGGCCTATGGTCTTCCACTCTTCCTGGAGGGCTATAATCTGCTTGGTGAGTCCTTCCCACTGGGAGAAGCCATTGATATTGTCGGTCTCGATGGCTTCTATCTCTTCGCAGATGGCTGTCTTCTTGGCGAGGTTTTCTTCTTCTTTCTCCTTGAGGCTGTCGAAGTATTGTGCATGGCGCTTGTTGACTGCCGTGGAGGCTGCCTTGAAGCGGTTCCAGAGTTCTTCGCGCTCTTCCTTGGCCACGGGGCCTATCTCGCGGAACTCCTGATGGAGCTGCTGGAGGGCGTGGGATGCACGTATGATGTCGGGCTCTTCGATGAGCTGCTCGGCTGCCTCGCAGAGGCGTGTCTTGGCTTCAAGGTTTTTCTTGAAGTCGTAGTCGCGCAGTGCGGAGTTGGTCTTGAGCAGGTCGTAGAACTGGTCTTGGCAGAACTGGAACTGCTTCCATACTTCGTTGGCTGCGCTCTCGGGTATTGGTTTTATTTCCTTCCACTCTGCCTGTAGCTTGCGGAAGGTGTCGTATGCTTTGTTGGCTTCCTCGGGCGAGGTGCTGATGGCCTTTATTTCTTCAATAATGGCTCGCTTGCGCGCGAGGTTGGCTTCTTTTTTCTTTTCGTTGTCTTCTATCTGCTTGGCGCGTACTTCTTTCATGATGGCGAGCTGTGCCTTGAGTTCTTCCTCGAGGGGGTCATCCCCGGGGGTGAAGTCCTCGGCGTTGCCTCCGGCTGCCACAAAGTCGGCCAGGGCCTTGGCTCTCTCTTCGCGCTGCAGGCGATAGAATGCTTGCTTGAGCTGCTCCTGGGATGCGCGTGAGCCGGCATCGCCACTGGCTGCGATGGCTGTGATGCACTCCACAATGCCTTCCTTGGTAGTGGGAAGGGCTGCGGGCTCCTCGGCGGGAGCGGGTTCCTCAACGGGTGCAGGTGTTTCTTCTGCGATGGGCTCCTCGGCGGGGGCGGGTTCCTCAACGGTTGCAGGAGTTTCCTCTGCTACGGGCTCCTCGGCGGGAGCGGGTTCGTCTGTGGGTGCAGGAGCTGATTCTTCTGCGATGGGTTCTTTAACCTCTTCCTCTGCCACGGGTTCTACTGCGGGTGCAGGGGTTTCTACGGGTTGCTCAACAGCGGGCTGCTCTTGCAGTTCGTCTGTTCTGGGGTCGGTAACATTTTCCATGTTTGATACGTTTAACAGTTTGTCATTTGGCCGCATAATGCAGCGTGATTTTACCGCATGAGTGCGGTATGCGAACTGCAAATGAAAACATTTTATTTTATATCAGCAAATTTTTGGATTATTTTTCATGTTTTTTTGCTGCATCTGGCAACAAAAACACGAAAAAGGATGAAAATCAAGCTAAATCCAATGGCGGTGCTTGAAGGCCCAGAAACTTATCAGGGCGATGCCCACAGAAGCCACTGTCACCAGCGGAAAACCCCACCAGGTCTGTTCCATACCCGTGAACAGGTTCATACCGAAGAGGCTGGCTACTAATGTGGGGAACATCAAGACTATGCTGATGGTTGTCATTGTCTTCATCACGGAGTTGGTGTTATTGTTGATGATGCTGGCATAGGTTTCCATAGTAGAGTCAAGGATGTTGGTGTAGATATTGGTGGTCTCACGTGCCTGGTTCATCTCGATGGTGACGTCCTCGATAAGGTCGGCGTCTAATTCATCGACGGGCAACTTAAATTTGAGCTTAGAGAGCAGGGTTTCATTGCCACGGAGTGAAGTAATGAAGTATGTCAGACTATCTTGCAGGCGCGAGAGTCCTATAAGGTCTTCGTTGCTGATTTTCTGATCGAGTTTCTGTTTTGACTCGTCAATGAGTACGCTTATCTGCTTCAATCTCTTCAGATACCATACAGAACTGCTGAGGAAGAGTCTGAACACAAGGTCCACGGCATCGGTGAAGCCTTGATTGCGCTTCTGCTGATAGCTCACGAAGTCTATCATCATGTTGGTCTCATAGTTGCAGACAGTAATGCAGACATCGTCGTGCATGAGTATGCCGAGGGGCACGGTGGTATGCGGTGTGCGCGAGCGTACTTCCTTTACATAAGGAATACGCAAGATAATGAGCGCCCATCCTTCGTCAAACTCATAACGGGCACGCTCATCCTTGTCTCGGATGTCGTCAAGAAACCATCCGGGCACATTCAACTCGGTAATCAGATAGTCTTCGTCTCGCTGGGTGGGACACGTAACTTGCACCCAGCAGTTAGGTTCCCATTCGTTCAATGTACGCAGTGTACGGTTGATGTTCCAAAATGTTCGCATTTTTAGTCCTCCACTGATAAAGGCTCTGAGGCAGAGTGGTAGAATTAAAAATGCTCACTTTGCCTCATTTCCGTTTGTTATTATCCGCGTAATAGTCGTCCATTAGATGGTAAGAATTTGAATTAACGGCTGCAAAAGTAGTAAATTTTTAGAAAACGGGTGTTAGAAATTGGGAATTATTTTTTCTTTTCCGCGCTTTTTTTCAAAAATAAGGGCTGCAATGTGGCTTATGACCTTTAATTTAAGGGGTAGTTAGATAGTTGAGAGTTTATAGTTTATAGTTTATAGTTGAGATTTTATAGTTGAGAGAGACAGACCCCCTCGGCCTTACGGCCACTCTCCCTCGGGCAGGTGGAGAGCTATTGCCGGTGACAACATGTATATTGTTCCTTTAATTTAAGGGGTACAGGGTTGTGTCAGTCGATGCCATATTCGTGCTCGAGGATATTGGTCAGGTCCACGAAGTCCTGCACGCTAAGTTGCTCGGGACGGAGGGTGGAGTACTTGAGCAGACCCTCGCCTGCCCCATCCCTGGGAGTCAGCTGCGCCAGGAGCGGCTTTAGGGAAACGCGAATCATCTTGCGGCGCTGATTGAAGGTGGTCTTGACTACGCGGCGGAAGAGGCGCTCGTTGCAACCAAGGTCTGTGACATTGTTGCGGGTAAAGCGGACCACGGCGCTCTTGACCTTGGGGGGAGGATTAAAGGCTGTCTCTTCTACGGTGAAGAGGTACTCGGTGTCGTACCACGCCTGGAGCAGTACGCTGAGTATGCCGTAGTCCCGATTGCCGGGACCGGAGCACAGGCGCACCGCCACCTCGCGCTGTATCATGCCGGTGCAGCAGGGGATGAGGTCGCGGTTGTCAAGCATCTTGAAGAATATCTGACTGCTGATATTATAGGGGTAGTTGCCTGTAAGTACGAATGGCTTGCCGCCGAACAGCGTGGACAGATTCATACGGAGGAAGTCGCCCTCTATCAGTCTCTCGCCACGCAGCATGGGGAAATGCTCGCGGAGGTAGGCGATGCTCTCCCTGTCCAGCTCCACCACATTGAGGTCACGCCCTTTGGCCACGAGGTGCTCGGTGAGTGCACCTGTGCCGGGGCCTACCTCCAGCACCGGCAGTCCGGGCGCTGCATCTACTGTGACGGCTATGCGCCGGGCTATGCTTTCGTCAACGAGGAAATGCTGGCCGAGTGATTTCTTAGGTCTTACGTCGCGTCTTCTCATATTTGTTGATCTGAATACTATTATATATATTGCGCCAAATACAGTAGAAACCTCCTGCCAGCGCAGTGAGTGGGTTGAGGAAGGTGTAGCCCAGCCAGATGGCAAAGACTGTATTCTTCTGACCACAGCTCTGGGTGGCACTCACCGTATCATGATACCTCCTGCCTATCATACGGCCGAAGGCAAACTGGACGACACAAGCTATTATGGACACCGCTGCAATGCCTGTGAGCAAGCTCCCCGAGGCATGACTATGCACCAATGCCTTCATGCTCATGGCTATAGCCAGGGTGAGCGACACAGCCCATATATAGAATGCCATGCCCGACACGGAAGCTATGCGGTTAACCAGCCGCGGCCATAGCCAACGGAGAAACACGGCGAGCAACAGAGGGCCTATCAGCAGGGGGAAAACCTTGAGCATGATTGAGCATTGAACATTGAAGACTGAAGATTGGGCATCGGACATGGACGCTCCCTGATGCAGCAGCGGAATGACTACTGGCAGCAACAGCGCAGCAGCCATATTGATAAGGATAGTATAGGCTGTAAGACTGCCCACGTTACCGCCCAACTTTGCTGTCACCACTGCCGCCGCTGTGGCTGTAGGACAGATGAAACACAGCATGGCGCACTGGGCGAGAATTGAGCATGATTGAACATTGAATATTGAACATTGATACGCCAGCAGGACACAGAGGGCGAACAGACAGAACTGCATCAGCAGGGCATAGATGTGCCAGCGGAAGAAGCGGAGGTCGCTCAGTCTGACCTTACAGAATGTGATGAAAAGAATAAGGAATATCAGTAGGGGCTGCACCACCTCAACAGTCTGCAGCACCCACCAATGGGTGCTATCCAACGCTGGTATAGCCGTGTAGGCGAAATAGCCGGAAATGCCGACAGCTATGGCCAAGGGCAGAGTCCACTTCCTAATAAAACTGAACATAATTCCTTACTTCTGCATCATATTACATGCCTCTGTAAGGCGATGGGAAATACGCATAGCGCAGAAGTTAGGGCCGCACATTGTGCAGAACTCACCGCCTACGGTATGATTTTGCTTATAGTACTCCAGTGCTCTCTCGGGGTCAAGGGAAAGGTTGAATTGGTCTTTCCAGCGGAACTCGTAGCGAGCCTTACTCAGAGCATTGTCGCGAATCTGCGCCCCGGGATGGTGCTTGGCGAGGTCTGCGGCATGGGCGGCTATCTTGTAGGCCACCACTCCAGCCCTCACATCGTCGCGGTCAGGCAGGCCGAGGTGCTCTTTAGGTGTCACATAACATAGCATTGCGGTGCCGTACCACCCTATCATCGCCGCACCAATGGCTGAAGTGATATGGTCGTAGCCTGGGGCTATGTCCGTCACCAGAGGACCGAGCGTATAGAATGGGGCCTCGTGACACTTCTCCACTTGACGATCCATATTGGCGCGTATCTTGTCCATCGGCACATGACCAGGCCCCTCTATGAACGCCTGCACATTCTTAGCCCAGGCATGCTCCACCAACTCGCCCATAGTGTCGAGTTCGGCAAACTGGGCGCGGTCATTGGCATCGTTGACAGAGCCCGGACGCAGTCCGTCGCCCAGCGACAGAGCTACATCGTAGCGGGCGCAAATATCGCAGATATCATCAAAGTGCCGATAGAGGAAATTCTCCTCATTATGACGCATGCACCACTCCGAGATAATACTGCCGCCACGGCTCACCATACCGGTAAGGCGCTCCTGCGAATAAGGGATATTTTTCAGGCGTATGCCGCAATGGATGGTGAAATAATCGACGCCCTGCTCACACTGCTCTATGAGGGTGTCACGGAAGATAGGCCAATCCAAGTCCATTGCCTGCCCTTTTACCTTCTCAAGGGCCTGATAGATAGGCACTGTGCCCATCGGCACAGGACAGTTGCGGATTATCCACTCGCGTGTCTCATGGATATTGATGCCCGTTGACAAATCCATCAGTGTATCACCGCCCCACTTGCAACTCCAAATCGCCTTCTCTATCTCTTTGTCAATTCCCGACGAGGTGGAGGAGTTGCCTATGTTGGTGTTTATCTTCACCAGAAAGTTGCGACCAATTATCATTGGCTCCGCCTCCGGATGATTGATATTCGCAGGGATTGCGGCACGCCCTGCCGCCACCTCCTGCCTTACAAACTCAGGGGTGATATGACTCTCAATACCCAGAGCCTCGCAGTTCATGCGCTCCCTGATGGCGATATACTCCATCTCCCGGGTGATGATGCCTTGGCGGGCATAGTACATCTGTGTGAGCTGGTGGCCGTCCTTGGCTATCAGGGGCAAGCGTGTGCCTGGAAACCGCACCTCTGCCAACGCAGGGTCTGCAGCCCGTTGGCGACCATATTCGCTGCTAAGTCCGGGCAACCGGCGACTGTCTCCACGCTCTTCAATCCAAGGAGTACGGAGGCTGGGCAACCCATGTAGGATATTGGTCTCCACTGCGGGGTCGGAGTACGGTCCCGAGGTGTCGTAGATGAGCACCGGAGCATTCTCCTCGGTGCGCGAACTGCCATCGGCAGCCTTGGAGACGGTGGGAGTAAGCTCCACCTGACGCATACCGACACGAAGATCCTTATATATCCGGCCCTCCATATACACCTTCTTGGAGGATGGGTAAGAGATATGGAATGATTCTTTCATTATTTTCCAATTGGCGGGTTAACGAGTAAACAAGTTTACAAGCAGCGGCGAAGTTAATCAAAAACACGCAAAGGCGAAAGGATGAACGGAGGAAAAGCGAGAAAAATGATGTTTTAATTTCTTTTGATTAAGATTTTCCTAAGAATTGTAACATCGTTTGTAGAAAAAGTAGTAATTTCGCAGTCAAGATTTATTTAGTGTATCTCATGATTAAGCATTTTAAGCTAAAGAAGGGGCTCGATATCAACCTGAAGGGACATGCCCCCCACTCCGTAAAGGCAGTGCCCACAAAGGGTATTTACTCTGTTATGCCGAACGACTTCTATGGTTTCAAACCGAAACCCGTAGTAAAGGAGGGCGACAGTGTACTGGCAGGCGATGCCTTATTTATTAATAAGGAAATACCGGAACTGAAGGTGGTGGCACCCGTCAGCGGCACCGTTACTGCAGTGGTAAGAGGCGAGCGTCGCAAATTGCTCTCCATAGACGTGGAGGCTGGCAGCGAGCAGAGGTATAAGTCTTTCGATGTGAAGTGTTCCACGGGGGAGGACGTTAAGGCGTTATTGCTGGAAGCAGGTCTGTTTGCCTTCATACGCCAGCGTCCTTACGACATAGTGGCCAATCCCAACGACACGCCGAAGGGTATATTTGTATCCACATTCAGCAAGATGCCACTGGCACAAGACTTCTCGTTTGCCTTACAGGGCGAAGAGGCATACCTGCAGGCAGGCATCAATGCTCTGGCAAAGATAGCCAAAGTGCATGTAGGTGTGTCGCCTGAACAGGAGGATGTAATGTGTTCACTGTTGCCCGACACAGATATATATGTGTTCAGTGGGCCCAATCCCGCAGGCAATGTGGGAGTGCAGATTAACCACATCAGTCCTGTCAACAAGGGCGAAGTGGTGTGGGCCATCGGCGCAGAGGAGGTGGTGTTTATCGGCCGTCTGGTGAAGGAAGGCCACGTAGATCTGACCCGCACGATTGCGGTAGCCGGTGGTGAGGTGAAAGAGCCCACTTACTGCAAGACTCTGGTGGGCGCTCCGCTTGCCGCCCTACTTCACGACAATCTGAAGCGCAACGAGCATATACGCATCATTAACGGTAATCCGCTGGTGGGCATCAAGACAGACATTAACGGGCATCTGGCTGCCAAAGTCACAGAGGTAACAGTGATTCCCGAGGGTGATGACAAGGATGAGGTATTGGGCTGGATTATGCCGCGCCTGAAGGACTTCTCCACAAACCGCAGCTACTTCACCTGGCTGCAGGGCAAGAAGAAGGAGTACAATCTTGATGCCCGCATCAAGGGTGGCGAGAGGCATATCATCATGAGCGGCGAGTATGACAGATACCTGCCGATGGATATCTACGGTGGCTATCTGATCAAAGCTATTCTCACGGGTGACTTAGACCGCATGGAGGCTCTCGGCATCTATGAGGTGGCTCCTGAGGACTTCGCCGTAGCTGAGTTTGCCGACTCCTCAAAGCTGGAGCTTCAGCGCATAGTGCGCGAAGGGCTGGACTTACTGAGGAAAGAGGGGTAAGAAATTAGCGGAAGCTAAAAAGAATTTGAAAATAATAACAGAAAAATAATTCGATGAATTTTATCAAGAAGTTTTTTGACAAGACGCGGCCTACCTTCAGCGAGGGTGGCAAATTGCATGCGCTACGGTCAGTGTATGAGGGATTTGAGTCCTTTCTGCTTGTACCGAATACCACGAGCAAGAGTGGCGTAAGCATTCACGATGCCATTGACTCCAAACGCATAATGTCGATGGTGGTGATTGCGCTGATGCCCGCCATGCTGTTTGGCATGTATAACATCGGCTACCAGCACTATATGGCTGCCGGACTCGACGGTTCACTGATGGAGATGTTTGCTTACGGCCTGCTGGCACTGCTACCGAAGATTGTAGTCAGCTACGCAGTAGGACTTGGCATAGAGTTCGTGGTGGCGCAGTATAAGCATGAAGAGATACAGGAGGGCTACCTGGTTACAGGCCTCATAGTGCCACTGATTCTGCCTATCAACTGCCCGTTATGGATGATGGCATTGGCCATTGCCTTTGCCGTGATATTTGCCAAGGAGATATTCGGCGGCACCGGCATGAATATCTTCAATGTGGCACTGGTGGCCAGAGCATTCCTTTTCTTCTCCTACAGTGGCAAGATGACAGGCGATGAGGTATGGGTGGCTAACGAGTCTATCCTGGGTTTGGGCAAGGACCTACCCGACACTTTCACCTGTGCCACTCCTCTGGCAGAAGTGGGCAGTGGCCAGATGTCGGCCAGCCTCAACGACATGGTAGTAGGCCTTATACCGGGCTCTGTGGGCGAGACAAGCGTGATAGCCATCGCCCTGGGAGCCGCGTTGCTGCTCTGGACAGGCATTGCCAGTTGGAAGACTATGCTGAGTGTGTTTGTTGGTGGCGGCCTTACAGCAGCTCTGTTCCACGCTACGGGCAGCACCCCAATAGAATGGTATGAGCATCTCGTGTTGGGCGGATTCTGCTTCGGCGCAGTGTTCATGGCCACTGACCCTGTGACATCGGCACGCACTGAGGGAGGCAAATATATCTATGGATTCCTCATCGGTGTGATTGCTATACTGGTGAGAGTGCTTAACCCCGGATACCCAGAGGGTATGATGCTTGCCATACTGTTTATGAACCTGTTTGCTCCGCTTATCGACTACTTCTTCGTACAGCATAATATCAACCGACGATTGAAGAGAATTAAAAATTAGAAAACACGGTTTTACGGAATTAGAAATTACATTATGAGCAAGAAACTAAATACTAATTCGAATCTTTACATCATCATCTATGCTGCATTGATGGTGGTAATAGTGGCCTTTCTGCTAGCCTTTGTAAGCAAGGCATTGCAGAAAAAGAGTGACGCTAACGTGGCTATCGACAAGAAAGCACAGATACTTTCGTCGCTCAATCTGCGCGACATTGACAAAGACCAGGTAGAGGCCAAATACGCCGAAGTGGTGAAACAAGAAGATGACAGCGACGATACACCTATATATATATGTAAGGTGGAGGGGCAGACTAAATATGTGGTGCCCGTGAGTGGCATGGGCCTATGGGGCGGCATCTGGGGATATGTAGGTATCAACGACGATGGCAATACCGTGTATGGCTCCTATTTCTCTCACCAGAGCGAAACAGCAGGCCTCGGTGCCTTGATTGCCGACCAGCCATTCCAGGACCAGTTTAAGGGTAAGAAAATCTTCGGCAATGATGGCGAGGTAGCTCTCTCCGTGGTAAAGGTTGGCAAGAAGATTGAGGGACTCGACGCACAGAGCCGCTGCGATGCCATTACCGGAGCCACACTGACCTCCGACGGTGTAGACCAAATGCTGAAAGCCTGCTTAAGCAAATACAAAAACAAACTGGCCCATGAAGCCCAAGATACAACAGCCACTAAGGTTATAAAGTAAAACCTTGACAAATAAACATAACACAATGAGTTTCTTATCAAAACAAAATAAGACGACACTTACTGAGCCGCTCAATCTCAACAATCCCATCGTGGCACAAGTGCTGGGCATCTGCTCGGCTCTGGCCGTGACCTCCCAGCTCAAGCCTGCCATAGTCATGGGTCTGTCTGTGACCATAATAACGGCTATGGCCAATGTGGTTATCTCGCTACTGAGAAAGACTATCCCCAACCGCATCCGCATCATTGTACAACTGGTGGTGGTGGCTGCGCTGGTAACTATCGTGAGTATGGTGCTCAAGGCCTATTTCTATGATGTAAGCGTGCAGCTGTCGGTGTATGTGGGTCTGATTATCACTAACTGTATCCTGATGGGACGCCTTGAGGCTTTTGCCATGCAAAACAAGGTGCTGCCTTCGCTGCTCGACGGCATAGGCAACGGCCTTGGATACGCATGGATACTGGTGGTGGTGGCCTTCTTCCGCGAACTGCTGGGTAACGGCACGCTTCTCGGCTACACTGTGATACCGCAGAGTTTCTATGACCTCGGCTACCAAAACAACGGCATGATGACAATGCCCGCCATGGCTCTTATAATCGTGGGCTGCGTAATTTGGGCAAACTGTGCATACAATAACAGAAAAAAGTAACACATTATGGAACATCTAACAAGTCTTTTCGTCCGCTCCATCTTTGTGGACAACATGATATTTGCTTTCTTCCTCGGCATGTGCTCCTACCTTGCCGTGAGCAAAAGCGTCAAGACAGCCTTTGGCCTTGGTATAGCCGTGACATTTGTGCTGCTGATTACTGTGCCGGTAGATTGGCTATTGCAGACCAAAGTGCTGTCAGAAGATGGCATTCTCGGTGTTGACCTCAGCTATCTCTCCTTTATATTGTTTATTGCCGTCATTGCGGCTATGGTGCAGTTGGTGGAGATGGTGGTCGAACGATTCAGCCCCTCGCTATACAACGCCCTCGGCATATTCCTGCCGCTGATTGCCGTCAACTGCGCCATTATGGGCGCCAGCCTGTTTATGCAGCAGCGCATCAATCTCGACCCTGCCAACACACAGTATATCGGTAGTATCTGGGACTGCATTGCCTACGCCCTGGGTAGCGGCATTGGCTGGCTGCTTGCCATCGTCAGCCTGGCTGCCATACGTGAGAAGATGGCCTACACCGATGTACCTCGCAGCCTGCGCGGCCTCGGCATCACCTTCATCACGGTGGGACTTATGGCCATTGCATTTATGTGCTTCAGCGGAATGAAAATCTGATTTAGGAGTTAAGAATTAGGAGTTAGAAACTATATTTCAATGATACAATTTATATTATCCAGCATTGCAGTTTTCCTTGCAATAATCATATTGCTAGTAATCGTATTGCTCGTGGCGAAGAAATATCTCTCGCCCAGTGGCAATGTCACCATCACCATTAACGACAAGGACACACTCTCTGTGCCTCAAGGCAGCAGTTTGCTCTCC
The DNA here is from genome assembly GCA_017960825.1 of Bacteroidaceae bacterium. Taxonomy (GTDB): domain Bacteria; phylum Bacteroidota; class Bacteroidia; order Bacteroidales; family Bacteroidaceae; genus UBA6382. The sequence continues at coordinate 12,097 of JAGCYL010000004.1, forward strand.
ACCCTGGCTGACAGCGGTGTCTATCTGGCCTCTGCCTGTGGCGGCAAAGGAAGTTGCGGTCTATGCAAGTGTCAGGTAGTAGAAGGCGGTGGCGAAATACTCGACTCCGAGAAAGGTCAGTTCACCCGCAAGCAGATTAAGGATCATTGGCGCCTCAGTTGCCAGTGCAAGGTAAAGGGCGACCTCAAGATAAAGGTGCCTGAGAGTGTACTCGGAGTAAAGGAATATGAGTGCACCGTGGTGAGCAACAAGAACGTGGCAACCTTCATCAAGGAGTTCATAGTAGCCCTGCCCGAAGGAGCACACATGGACTTTGTGCCCGGTTCCTATGCCCAGATACGCATACCAAAATATGAGATGGACTATGACCGCGATATCGATAAAGACTCCATCGGGGCTGAATATCTGCCGTCGTGGGAGAAGTTTGGGCTCTTTGACCTCAAGTGCCGCAATACCGAGCCCACCATACGCGCCTACTCCATGGCCAACTATCCTGCCGAGGGCGACCGCTTCATGCTCACCGTGCGCATAGCCACACCGCCCATGAAGCCTAAGCCACAAGTAGGATTTATGGATGTGATGCCCGGCATAGCCTCCAGCTACATTTTCACTCTCAAGCCCGGCGACAAAGTACTCATGAGTGGCCCGTTCGGCGATTTCCATCCCATCTTCGACTCTAAGAAAGAGATGATATGGGTAGGTGGAGGTGCAGGTATGGCACCACTGCGTGCACAGATAATGCACATGACCAAGACTCTGCATACAACTGACCGCGAGATGCATTACTACTATGGAGCGCGATCTCTCAACGAGTTGTTCTACCTCAATGACTTCCACCAATTGGAAAAAGAATATCCTAACTTCCATTTCCACCTGGCTCTCGACCGTCCTGACCCCGCAGCCGACGAGGCAGGCGTAGCCTACACTCCCGGCTTCGTACACCAGGTAATGTACGAGACGTATCTCAAAGACCATGATGCCCCCGAAGACATAGAATACTACATGTGTGGCCCGGGTCCCATGAGCAAAGCCGTGGTAGGCATGCTCACTGACCTTGGAGTAGAGCCTGAGAGCATCATGTATGACGACTTCGGCGGATAAACTCTGGACACGCGACTACATCAAAGTCTGGGCGGCAAACTTCATGATCTTTTTCTCGTTCATGATAGTAATGCCGCTTCTGCCTCTATACCTTAGCGAAGAGTTTGGCGCAACCCCACACACCATTGGCATAGTGCTGAGCGGCTATGCCATAACAGCCTTGCTGGCGCGTCCCTTCAGCGGATACCTCGTTGACACACTGCCCCGCAAGACCGTCCTCCTGACAAGTTTTTTCCTATTCTTCTTATTCTTTGCCGGCTACATCGTAGCCAGCTCGCTCACCCTCTTTGCCGTCTTCCGCACCATTCACGGAGCACCCATGGGCACCGTCACTGTGGCCAACTCCACCGTAGCCATCGATGTACTGCCTTCCTCACGCCGTGCCGAAGGCATTGGATACTACGGCCTAAGCAACAACCTTGCCACAGCCATAGCTCCTACCGTAGGATTACTCATATATCAATATCTGCACTCCTACGACCTCATCTTTGCTGTAGCACTGATAGCCTCCGGCATCGGACTTTACGTCAATAGCACCGTACGGTTCAGACCCAGGCCGGCAGTGATAGGCAAGCAGCCCATCTCACTCGACCGTTTCCTCCTGCTCAAAGGCTGGAGCGAAGGCACCACGTTGGCATGCCTGTCATTCTCTTACGGAGTGCTGTCCACCTACCTTGCCATCTACGGCAAGGAGGAACTCGGCGTTACCAGTGGCACAGGACTCTTCTTCGCCATACTATGCATAGGCCTCATTGCCAGCCGATTGATAGGAGTGCGTACCCTACGCCAGGGCCGCATCCTGTGGAATTGCACCGTGGGAATGACCGTCTCCCTGTTCGGTTACCTGCTATTTGCCGCCGTACCATCAGCATGGGGATACTATGGCGCAGCACTCATCATAGGTCTCGGCAACGGCCATATGTTCCCTGCCATGCAGAACATCTTTATCAATCTAGCCCCGGCATCGCAGCGAGGCACAGCCAATTCTACCCTACTCACATCATGGGATATCGGAATAGGACTCGGCATATTGCTCGGCGGAGTCATGTCACAGTGGGGCGGCTATCACTCTGCCTTCTGGCTGGCATGGGCCGTAAACGCTGCTGGCGTAGCATTCTTCTATCTCTACGCCGCGAGCCACTACCGGCGCCATAAATTGCAGTAACAACAGATACTGAAGCCGTTCTTGTTGGGATAAGTTAGCATCTCCTGGCGACAATCCCGCACCTCAGGCTAACTAAGCCCGTTCTCGTGTTCGCGAGAACGCTATAAGATTTCATGAGAACGCTATAAGATTTCGCGAGAACGCTATAAGATTTCACGAGAACGCTATAAGTTTTTTTGCGAACGGCTTTTCTTCACACGCCTGCAGATTTTTGTTTCTAAAATAAAGTTTATTGGCAATTTTCTTGCGCGCGTATAAAAAATAATGTGTACTTTTGCCGATTGATATGAAGTGAACACTAACTAACTTTAACCATAAATAAAGTCCGGACATGAGATTTCGTCTGATTCTTATTCTTTTCATTTCTCAACTTTTCACCATCTCTACTCTTCTGGCTGATGGGCTCAGCGAGGGCTATTATCGCATCGTGTCAGCCGGCAACGGCACAGGCTACTATACCGGCGAAACTCCTCCTGACATCAACTACAACTACGAAGGTAAGGTAGCATGGTACAATGACGGCGGACTGGTACGCTGGGCAGAATACGATGCCAACGACTATAGCACCATATATGAGCTGAAGAAGGATGGTGACAATTGGACTATTCTTAACCTGCGCGACAACACATATATAAATAAAGGTACCAGCAACTACGGTGGTCAGGTCAGCACAAGCAAGACATCTATAGCGCAGACCATCATCCCCTCTGCCCAAGAAGGCAAGTATATCATAAAGAATGCCGAGGCATCTTTTATCTATTCTATGACTAGCAGTCATAATGGTCTGGATGCTGAGTTTTCAGACCTCAGTGTATGGGGAACTCCCGAAGAGGGAAACAAATTTGGCATCAACCTATGGTTTCTCCTGCCTGTAACAGAAGAAGTGGTCAGTTATCTCCGTGATAATGATGCCAGCGATGGTGCCATTACCATCTCAGCGACTCCCGAGACTCCTGAGCCCGGAAAAAAATATGTTATCAAGAATGCCACTGAAGAACTCTATCTCAACACCACCACTGGCCTATCCTCCAGCCTTAGTATAGCGTCAGAGTATTTCTGGCAGATAGAAGATAGCGGCGACAGTGTAGATGGCTACCCGACTTATTTCATTAAATCGGTTGACCAGGCTGGCTATTGGCAACATGTGGACTTCGCCGACAAAAGATGGGACGACAATAGCCCCTATGATGGCTACGATTGGTATGGCTACATCGGCATGAATGCAGAATTTGGGCCTCGCGAAAACGCTATGGAAGTGACCATCCTCGCAGCAGGAAGTACTTCCAGTTGGCGCTCGCAGAACGCCACCACAGGTTATGTGCTGGCACTGAAGGAAGTCATAACCACAAAAAAAGAATACCGCTACAAACTTGGCCATCAAAACAACGATGTGGCCATGGAGCCATGGGAAGAAGGCGTAGGATGGTTTTTCTATCCTGTCACCGACGGCGGAGACCTATTTTATGCATTGCAGACAGCCATTGCTAACTATGGCAACCTCGCCACTGATATCAGCATAAATAGCGATCCTGGCTACTACAGCCTCGACAAGGTGGAGGCATATCAGGCCGCACTGGCAGCAGCCAAAGCCGCCACCGGCAATGAACCACGCCCCAAGCTTCGCCGACTGGCAGAAGAACTCATAGCAACTGCCGAAGCCATGCAGCAGACCAACCCTATTGAGGAAGGGTTCTACTACATCGTGACAGCCGGCAACGGATGTGGCTACTACTCTGGCTCCACCCCACCCGATGTTAACTACAATTTCGAGAATAAGAAAGCCATGTACAATAACGGCGAGGATGTAGGATGGAAAGATTTCTCACCCAACGATTTCGACCTCATTTACCATTTCTATTACGACCGTGACAATAACTGGTTTTTGCAGTCTGCCCTCAATGGCACCTTTATCGACAAAGGCGACAAGACATATAGCACCACCGTCCACACCAGCATAGACCAAGTCACCTCGCAGACCTTTGAACTTGTGAGTGAAGGCAAATTCACTATCAAGCCTGACGGTAACCCATACGTATATTCAATGTCCGCCACCCACAATGGCTCAACCTCCGACGAGGGCAACCTCAACATCTGGGGTTCCACCGATGAAGCCAGAAAGTTTGGCGTCAATGTGTGGTATATCAAGAGAGTGCCCGACGAAGTCATGGAGGAGTTCAACCGAACCGATGCAGGACTAATGGCTCTCTGCACCATGTATGAACTGAAAGCCAACAGTCTCCCCACCGATAATGCACCGGGCTACTACTATGCTGACAAGATAGAAGCCCTCAACGACTTGATTGCCACCGTCAGAGAGAGAGCCCAGACCAATCCCGGCAACGAGGAAAGAGAGCAAATGCGCCAGCAATTGGAAGCGACATATGAGGCAGCTCTTGAACTGAAGCCCATAAACGATGGCTACTACTACATGGTCAACAATTTTGAAACCTACAATCAGACCTACGGCAACTATCCCGCCATCTACACCACTTCCCTCGCAATGGGTAACGGCACCACTGCATGCTACTACGACAGCTTTGAAGCCACCAATGCTAATTACATATATAAGGTAACCAAGCAGGACGACACAACATACAGCGTGCAGAACGCTTACACCGCCCGCTATCTCAACAGTGGCGAGGGCACAGGCAAGTCTGGCGAAATATTCACCAGCACAGCCTCTCCCACCAATAATCAAATCATACGTTGGCATTCGCCAGGCAGATACTGGATTGCCGATACTCAAGGGCAGGACTACGGTCATGCCATTGCCTATCCATCTGCGCTTAACAAACGCTTCTTCATCGCTGGCGCCACGACCTTCACCGAGCCAGTGACAGGCGACCTCACCGGCTACAATACCTGGTCGCTATTGCCATTGACCGACAGCGAGGCACAGGCCCTGCTCACTGCACAGCAGACCACCGACCAGGCAATTAAAGAAGCATACGACAGCATGGTCAGCTACACCGAAGAAATAGCCAACGACTATGCCAAGATGATAGATGATGATGACAACAACTATAATACCGACGCGGTAACCCTGCTCAAGTCAAAGTATTCAGAAATCCAAAATTATATCACAACGAGGTCTTACGACATAACAAGCACCGCAGCCACATACCAAGATGCTGAGGCAACACTCAGGGAAGCCTTCCAGAAAGTACTCACCACCAAGCCCGACACAACCAGCAATCAGCAACTCAGCGGCATCCCCATGGGAGCCACCTCGGTGGACTACGAAACCAATCAAGCCTCTAGCACAGCCAACACGCCAGCCGAAGCCTTCGACAACGACTACTCCACCATATACGCTTCCTACGACCGCAGCACAGGATGGGTAGGACTTGACCTCGGCAAGAAATTTATAATCGAGAAGATTGCATACGCCCCACGAGCAGGCTGGGCCAAGCGCATGATACTCGGAGTATTTGAGGGAGCCAACAAGCCCGACTTCACCGATGCCTTACCTTTCTACGTCATTAGAGAACAACCCGAATACGAGACCCTCACCACCGACACCGTAATATGTAGCCGTGGATTCCGATACGTACGCTATGTAGGTCCCAACGAGTCCCGTTGCAACATCAGCGAGCTTCGCTTCTACGGAAAACCCGGTTCCGGTGATGACAGCCAACTCTTCCAACTCACCAACCTGCCCCTCGTAGTTATGCGCACCGAGGCAAACGTGGCAGACGTGACATCCAAGACCACATGGCTGCCTGGACAAGTCAACATCATATCCGATGGAGGCACTGCCCTCAAGAGCGACAGCATGACCGTACGCGGACGAGGCAACGGCAGCTGGACATTCTCCAAGAAACCCTACAAACTGAAACTGGCCAGCAAGAGCCGCCTGCTTGACATGCCCGCAAAAGCACGAGAGTGGACCCTTATCAACAACTATGGTGACAAGACACTCATACGCAACTGCGTTGCATTTGAACTTAGCCGCATCTTTGAGATGGACTACACCCCAGCCTGCACACTTGTTGACGTAATCTTCAATGGTCAGTACAAAGGCAGCTATCAGCTATGTGACCAAGTAGAAGTGCGCAAAGACAGAGTGGACATCACCGAGATGACTAAAGAGGACAATGAAGGAGAAGCCCTTACCGGAGGCTACCTCATTGAGATGGACGCCTACTCCGGTAGCGAGCCCAAACGCTTCTCGTCCAATCCCTATAGCATCCCCGTCACCATTCACTATCCCAAGCATGACGAGATAACAGACGAGCAGTACAGCTATATCAACAACGCATTCAACGACATGTGTTCGCGAGTAATGTCTCTCAACTATAAGTCCGAAACCGAAGGCTATGCCACAGTACTGGCACAAGACACCTGGCTCAAATATTTCCTCATAGCCGAGCTTAGCGGCAACACCGACAGCTACTGGAGCGTCTATCTCACAAAGGACCGCAACGACAAATTCCGCGTATCACCGATCTGGGACTTCGACCTTGCCTTCGACAACGACCAGCGCACCCATCCTATTCTCACCATGACCAGCTACCTCAGCTTCAGCTCCAAGTCATCGGCAGCCACAGGAGTGCGTAGCTTTAATCGCAGGATAGTAGAGAGTTGCCCCGAAGAACTGAAAGAGATATGGTCGTGGTACCGATTCAACGGCAACCTCAAGCCAGACCGTCTGCACGAAGTAATCGACAGCCTCGCAGCAGAAAACAATCAGTCGCAGGAGCTCAACTACATCCGCTGGGACATCCTCAACACCCGCACACAGCAGCAGTACACCACCCGCGGCTCATATCAGGCAGAGGTGGACTATGTATATGAATACTTGAGCGACCGCATATCATGGATGGACAATATGGTAGGCCTCGAAGAGCCCGTCGGCATCCACAACATCCAGACTGACAGCGAGCCACACGGTGGCATCCACGGTCATGACGGCTATGTGCTCGTGCGCGGCTTCAGCGACGGCTCCCTCGTCAAGATATACACACCTGACGGTACCCTCGTGACCAGCGCCACCATACAGGGGTTTGACAACCGCTACAACCTGACGAGCGGCATCTACATAATACGCGTTACTGACACTAACGGCCGCACCGCCGTGCGAAAAGTGGCGGTAGAATGACCAAAAAATCACTGAAAGGAAAAAAAAATGCCCTTTTTCTTGGGCGGTAAAAAAATAAGTATTACTTTTGCACCGTCTTTTGAAAGCAATGTTTTCGTTAAGCCAGAAGAGCAGAGTGGTGCATGCATCGATTCTGCCTTGGCGAGAAAAGGTGATTGCAAAGCAATCCACGGGCGCTTAGCGCAGCTGGTTCAGAGCATCTGCCTTACAAGCAGAGGGTCGGCGGTTCGAATCCGTCAGCGCCCACCACAACATTCCCTTTCATAAAGATTATTACGAAGGTATCCACTCGTGAGAGTCGATACCTTTTTTGTTGACCCACCAAGAGCAAGAGCACAAAAGAATTAGGAGACAGGGTTCTGTCTCCTAACGGTAGCGAGAGTGGGCCATGATCCCACGACCTCCGGATTATGAATCCGACGCTCTAACCAACTGAGCTATCTCGCCAAATCGGGTGCAAAATTAGCACATCTTTTTCGTCTGACAAAATAAAAGGGAAAAAAATTACACACGCAAGTATAGAAAAGGCTGTCTCGATGTCATCTTATGCAGGCCTCAAAATCTTACGCAGACTTCGTGGATTCCTCCCATTATGAGGAGATTATATTATTCGTGGTGATATGGCAGATGATTGATGATGGTGAGAGCGCGGTAATACTGCTCCACGAAGAGCAGTCTTATCATCTGGTGGGAGAAGGTCATGGGAGATAGCGACAACTTGTCATCCGCGCGATTATACACCTCGGGGGAGAATCCGTAGGGGCCGCCAACCACGAATACTATTCGCTGAGCTGCAAGGCTCTGCTTCTTCTCCACATATCGGGCAAAGTCAAGGCTGCTATACTGCCGCCCGCGCTCATCGAGCAGCACCACATGGTCGCCCGCCTTGATTCGCGCAAGCAGGGCCTTGCCCTCCAAGGTCTTCTGTTGCTCCTGCGTGAGCGACTTGGCATTCTTTAACTCTGGGATTACCTCTACGCCAAAGGGGGTGAAATGGCCTATACGCCCCACGTAGTCGTCAATCATTTGGTTCAATGGCGCAGATATTGTTTTACCAACTAAAAATAAAACTGTCTTAGACACTTTTTGATTTAAGATTGAAGAGTTTAAGAATTGAAGAATTGAAGAAGATTTATTTCAATTTTTCCATTTTTCAATCCTTCCATTTTTATTCAAAGTGGAATGTTAGCACCACCATTGCAGTGTGGGCATCTTTGACTGCCTTTGTGAATATGGCTTTGCTCTTGTCATTAAGTTTGGAGCGGTCGGTCTTGAGCACATTGGTCAGACCGAAGCAGAACTTCAACTCGGGACAGAACTTGAAAAAAGGAAGATAATAGTCACAGCCCAGTCCTATCTCGAAGTTCAGGCTGAGCGGCTTAGTTGCTATATTGGCCTGGTCTTTGGTGGTGAGGTTATACATAGCATTGACACCAGTAATTACATAGGGCCTATAGTTATTATGACGCGGAGCAGCTATCTTAAGATTGAGCGGGACAGCAATGTATGTGGACTTCATATCCTGATAGTCCTTCTGGCCTGTGGTCTGCTCACGGAAGGTGATATGCTTGGAGGCGAAGTGCAGGGTTGGCAACACGCGCGCGCTCAAATGCTGGTTCATTCGCCACTCGCCAATGAGTCCTACGGTGAAACCAGGACTATAGTTATCGTTGCTCACCCACCATTGCTGGCCTGTCTCGGGGTCTATATAGCCGGTATTAGGCATTATGATGCTCTGCTGGTGCAGACCGATAGAGAAACCATAGTGGAACGGGCGCAGGTCGATATAGGGTCTGTTCTGCACCTTCTTATTCTGCTGTGCCACTATTACAATGGAGCATGTCAAGAAAAAGAATATGGTATATATTTTTCTGAGCATATTATTCTAACGGAAAAGTGAGGCTTTTAGTATTTTTCTACGAAAAAAACAAAAAGAAGAGAAAATAATTCCTAATTCCTGACTCCTAATTCCTAATTTATTTATACCTTTGCCGTCGCAAAGCGACTCTCGGGTTCTTTAACGTCAGCCCACGCTCTGTGTGACCACTGACAAGACTCTCGCGAAGGCTTCGCTTTTGCAAACTCTACTAACACTTAAAACTTACTGAAAATGGCTTACGTAATTGGTAATGACTGCGTTGCATGTGGTACTTGCATCGACGAGTGCCCCGCTGGCGCAATCTCTGAGGGTGAAATCTACGCTATCGACCCCGATGTATGCGTAGATTGCGGCACATGTGCTGACGCATGCCCGTCGGGCGCTATCAGCCCGGGCGCATAATAGCGCACTAAGTACAGACAAAGTTACAAAAACGTGCATCTTATGCCTACAACAGCTAAGATGCACTTTTTTTATGTAAAATTAAACTTATGCCTCTCTCGGCTGTCTAAACAAAAGAATATACACCTTATTTATATATATAAGGAGATAAAAGGAAATAAAGGTAGATAAAGGTAGATAGAAGTTATGAATAAGATTATATGTACAATTCTTATGCTGTGCGCCAGCCTTACGGCATTGGCAGACAGCAAGTGGACTATCTCTGGCAAGATAGCCGACAGCGAGACAAAGGAACCCATTCCGATGGCTGCCATCAGGGTGATGAAAGCTAACGCCGACAGCACATTTATAACAGGCGATGCCAGCAGTGAACTGGGCATCTTTATTATCAAGCCCGAGAAAGGCGGCGACATGATTGTCAAGATTACGTCTATTGGCTACAAACCCGTATTTCGCAATATCACTCTTGACAAACAGAATCGTTCTGCTGCCCTCGGCACAATTCTGATGGAGCCTGACGCTATCGCTCTCGCCGGAGCCACCATCACGGCTAAGGCCGCCAAGGTGGAAGTGAAGGAGGACACCTTTGTATATAATGCCTCTGCCTACCGAGTGCCCGAGGGTTCCTACCTCGAGAGCCTTGTGGAGAAGCTGCCTGGCGCCGTGATTGACGAAAGCGGCAATATCACCATCAATGGCAAGCAAGTAAAGCAAATACGCATTGACGGCAAGGACTTCTTTAAGGGCGACAACAGCGTGGCGATGAAGAATCTGCCTGCTGACATCGTAGAGCGCATACAGGCGTACGAGAAGAAAAGTGACTATACCGAGATGACTGGCATTGACGATGGCAACGAAGAGACGGTCATCGACCTCAAACTCAAGCAGAAACTTAAAAGGGCATGGTTCAGCAACATAGACCTCAGCGTAGGTAACCACCACCGCTATGCAGACCGACTCTTCGCCAATGGCAAGACAGAGAATAGCCGCATCTCTTTCTTCGGCAACTTGAATAACGTAGGTGGACGTGGTTTCGGAGGCGGCGGTCCTGGTTTTCGCCGTGGCGGCGGTGGACTGACTGCCAACAAGAACGGAGGCTTCAATGGTTTCTGGAACAATGGTCTGCGCGAACGCGAAGCCCACTTCTTTGAGATAGGCGGCAACATAAGGTACGGATACACGGGCACCGACAACCAGACGCGCTCCAACACAGAGAATTTCCTTACCGACAATCACAGCTCATTTGCCAACAGCAACAATAAGAGCATCAGCCACAGTCGCTCGTTCAATGCCAGCCTCAACCTCAGGTGGAATCCTGACAGCCTCACCACGCTGCAGTTCCGTCCCAATTTCAGTTACTCTAACAGCGACAACAACTCGTCCAGCCGCAGCGCCACGTTCAACAACGACCCATACGCCGTGGCCTCAGCACCACTCGACTCGATGTTCCGCTCCATGACCGATGCGCTCGATGTTCCGGCAGCCCTCAGCGCTATTGCCGTAAACCGCAACGGGCGTTCTTCATTCTCAAAGAGCAACAACACATCCGTAAACGGCGAGCTGAATATAATGCACCGATTCCATCGTCCTGGACGCAACATCTCGCTACGCGCTACGGGCTCATACTCCAACAGCCACAGCCAAAGCTTCAGCCTGTCAGACATATACTACTACCAGCAGTCACGCGAAGTCATCAACAACCAGCACTCCGTGTCTCCCTCCACCAACTGGGACTATTCACTGAGACTTAGCTACACCGAGCCGTTGGCCAAGAACCTCTTTCTACAGGGCAGTTATACATATCAGCACAGGTATCAGGACCAAGACCGAACCCTTTACCAACTTGACTCTCTGGACGGATACGGTCGCGGAGGCATTGCGCCGCTCTACCCTATCGGCTACCTGCCTTCCGAAGACTCTCTGCTATTAGCTAAGAGCATAGAGAACTCGCGCTACGCCACATATCATAATGATATTCACACCTACAACCTCGGTGTGCGCTACGTGAATCAGATTATCAACTTCAATGCCGGTGTCAACATGGAGACGCAGCACACCAAACTCGACTATCAGAAAAACATGCTCGACACCATCGTAACCCGCAATGTATTCAAGGTGTCACCCAATGTGCGCTTCCGCTACAATATCTCCAAGGTAAGTCGATTTGAGTTTAACTACCGTGGCAACTCGTCGCAGCCGTCGATGACCGACCTTCTCGATGTTACTGACACCTCCGACCCCCTCTACATTACCAAGGGTAATCCGGGCCTAAAGCCCTCGTGGACCAACAATATCAACACCGAGTACTCCAACTACTGGCGTCCCTCGCAGAGTGCGCTGCGCATAAGGGCCGGATACAGCAACACTCAGAACAGCATCTCCTCTGCCGTAACCTACGATGAGGAGACCGGTGTGCGCACCACACGGCCTGAGAATATCAACGGCAACTGGAACGCCAACATCTTCGGACTCTTCAGTTCTTCGTTCGGCGACGAGAGCCCATTCTCTTTCTTCACCCTCACCGATTACAGCTATACCAACAGCGTAGGATTCCTTAGTGTGGGCGGCGGCAACAGCAAGAAGAATACCATGCGCACCTCCAATATATCCCAGCGTTTGAGAGGTTCTTTCCGCACCGGACTCTTTGAGTTTGGTCTCAATGGAAGCATCAATTACGAGCATTCACGCTCAACACTGCAGACCAATGCCGACCTCAACACCACTCGCTTTGCCTACGGAGCCAATCTGCAGTACACCACGCCCTTTGGTCTCTCTATCGCCACAGATGTAGGCATGCACTCGCGCCGCGGATATAACGACGAGGCCATGAACACCAACGAACTGCTGTGGAACGCTCAGATATCGCAGGCTCTCACCAAGAGCAAGGCTGCCACCATCTCGTTGCAGTTCTACGACATCCTGCATCGTCAGAGCAATATCAGCCGCTCCATCAACGCCCAGCGCAGAAGCGACACATGGTCCAATGCCATCAACTCATATATTATGCTCCACTTCATCTGCCGCCTGAACGTGCTTGGTGGACAGGACGGACGCATACGCGCCGGCGGTGACCGCCCTGATTCGGATGGTCCGCGTCGCGACTTCGGTGGCCAGCGCCCTGACTTCGGTGGTGACAGGCCACGTGGAGGCGGTGGCGGAGGCGGCGGTGGCCGCGGAGGATATGGTCGATATTAATCAGGTTTTTTATTCTTAATTCCTAATTTATTTATATCTTTGCAGTCGCAAAGCGACTCTCGAATTCTTTTAACGTCAGTCCACGCTTCTGCGTGACCACTGACAAAACCCTCGCTCAAAAAAGAGCTTTGCTCGAAAAAACATTTTCTCGCGAAGGCTTCGCCTTTGCAGTCGGATATAAATATGTACCATGGACTCGCTAACCATAAGAATCAGCACAGACCGCATCATTTTTGCCACCTATGACCGACTGCGCAATATGCTGCCGGAGTACGTTGTATGTGACAACAACCCTGACATCTCCCTTAACGCCAACACTCATCAGGCCATCAAAGGTACGCCGATGGCGCAGCAGGACTATAACTTTGTGGACATCTTCACTGGTGGCCCCACATTGATTGTGCCACTCAAGGAGTTTGACGAAGACGACGCTCCTGACCTCTACTACTTCAACTACCCCACCCTGCGCGGTCGCACCAAAGTCTATTACGACACTTTGCCCTACCTCAATGCGCTACTGCTCTTTTCTATGGATCGCGATGTGAGCAACACGCTCCTCGACTACTTCCCCACAGCAAAATTCCACTGCCACCTCACGGCTCTCATCCGTCAGTGGGTGGCACGCTATCCCTTCTCTTCCTCACTGCCACGCCTATACTGCTATCTATGCGAAAGCAGGCTCACTCTTGTGGTAGTGGAGCAAGCACAGCTGCAGTTTGTCAACACATATAATATCCATAATCCTACCGACAGTCTCTATTACATCGCCGGCATCGCACAGCGCTTCGGACTCTCTGCCGACGGCGAGCGCACATACGTAGGTGGATTCGGCCCTGAAGCCACTAATCTGGCCAACAATTTGAGCCGCATAAATCTCAGTGCTTTCTTTATGGATGATAAGGAGGAACTGTCTCACCATCCCATAGCAGAGATAGAGGATTTTCCCTATGACCTCAAAGTACACCTGCTCAAAGCCTACGAATAGATTTATATGACTATTGACATTTCTGTCAGCTGCAAAACAATGAGAGCAATATGCGCGCAATAACGGGAAAATACAAAGGACGACACTTTGCCGTACCCGCCTCGTTCAAGGCAAGACCCACCACTGACTTTGCCAAAGAAAATCTATTCAATGTATTGCGCGCCCACATAGACTTTGACGGACTCCATGCCCTGGACCTATTCGGCGGCACAGGCAGCATCACCCTTGAGCTACTCTCGCGTGGCGCGGAGCGGGTGGTGTGCGTAGAGAAAGACTTCCAGCATTATTCTTTTATACGCAAGATGCTCACTACTCTCAGCGACCCCGCTGCGAGTGTAGTGAAAGCCGACGTGCTGAAATACTTGCCACGCTGCACCGAACAGTTCTCCCTCATCTTTGCAGACCCCCCATATGCGCTGCCCCAGCTCAGCGAACTGCCCGACCTAGTATTCAGCTCAGGCACTCTGGCTGACGGCGGACTTTTCGTGCTCGAACACGGCAAGGCTAATGATTTCTCGTCTCACCCTAACTTTATGGAGCACCGCTCATACGGCAGTGTGAATTTCACGCTGTTTCATAACAAGATAGTTTATAGTTTATAGTTGACAAGTTGACGAGTTAACAAGTTGACAAGTTGACGAGTTGACGAGTTAACAAGTTAACAAGTTGATAGTTGAGAGTTTATAGTTGATAGTTTTTTTTAACTATAAACTTTTTCAACTGACTATAAACTATAAACTATAAACTATAAA
>JAGCYL010000022.1 GCA_017960825.1 Bacteroidaceae bacterium
ACCCTCGACGTCTCACACAACACCGAACTGAGAAGGCTAACCTGCGTCCAAAACGAACTGACCAACCTTGACATCTCTGGCTGTCCCGAACTGGAAGAACTGGATTGCAGCAAAAACAGCCTCACCAGTCTCGACCTAAGCGGTGCTCCCGAGCTCGAAACACTTTGTTGCGACAAAAATAGGATTACGACCCTCGACCTCTCCGGTTGTCCCAAAATATACGGCGTCAGGACTGACCTTGCCAGAGACCAGGTGAAAGGCAACATCAACGGATGGTTCCGCAATGAATAAGACACCCAGCCTGACAAAACCAATAGGCGGCGAACAACTTGCGTTCGCCGCCTATCTGGTATATAGTATGTAAAGTCAGAATCCCTACAATTGCTGTTCTCGAAATTAGCAGCTATCCGTTTTCGGAAGCGTTCTCAGCATCGCGTTCGCGAATCTCTACGCGTCGGATCTTGCCGCTGATAGTTTTTGGTAGCGCCTCAACGAACTCTATGATACGCGGATATTTGTAGGGAGCGGTGGTACGCTTGACATGCTCCTGCAGCTCCTTGATGAGGTCGTCACCGGCACGGGCCTTCCAGTCCTCACGCAGCACGATGGTGGCCTTGACCACCATGCCACGGAACTCGTCGGGCACGCCGGTGATAGCGCACTCCACCACGCTGGGGTGGCTCATCAGGGCACTCTCCACCTCGAAGGGGCCGATCCTATAGCCACTGCTCTTGATTACATCGTCGGTGCGACCTACAAACCAGTAGTAGCCGTCCTTGTCGCGATAGGCCACATCGCCGGTATGATAGATGCCGTCGTGCCAAACCTGGCGCGTCAGCTCGGGGTCGCCGAAATATTCGCGGAACAGACCGATGGGCTTGCCTTTGTCGGTGCGCACGCATATCTCGCCGTTCTCATTGTCGTCGCACGGAGTACCATCGCGGCGAAGCAGCGCAATATCGTACTGCGGATTGGGCAGTCCCATGCTGCCCGGCTTAGGTTTCACCCAAGGCATTGTGCCGAGAGTCATGGTAGTCTCCGTCTGTCCGAAGCCCTCGTGCAGGTCTATGCCGGTGGCTGCCTTGAAGCGCTCGAACACCGACGGATTCAGGGCCTCGCCCGCAGTGGTACACCACTCCAGTGAACTGAGGTCGTAGGCCGCGATGTCCTCGTGCACCAGATAGCGGTACACAGTGGGAGGCGCACAGAATGAAGTGATTTTGTATCTCTCTATCGCCTGCAGCAGTCGCTGGGCATGGAATCGCTCCTGGTCAAGCACGAACACCGTGGCGCCTACAAACCACTGGCCGTACAGTTTGCCCCACGCAGCCTTGCCCCAGCCCGTGTCGGCCACGGTAAAGTGGATGCTGCCGCGATGCAGATTGTGCCAGAAAGCTCCCGTCACGATGTGGCCGATAGGATAAGTGAAGTCGTGCCCCACCATCTTGGGCTCTCCGTTAGTACCGCTGGTGAAATACGCCAGCATGATGTCCCAATTGGTGTTCACAAAGTCGGGTCTTACGAACGGCTTGGCCTGGGGCATCTCCTTGTGCCAGTCATGGAATCCCTGCGGCACAATGGGGCCCACACTCACGAGCACCTTCACCGACGGACTCTCGGGCATCGCGTTTTCTATCTGCTCCACCACATATTCGTCGCCCACACAGATGATTGCCTTGATGTCAGCCTTGTTATTGCGATATACAATGTCGCGCGAGGTGAGCATGTGGGTAGCAGGAATGACGATGGCCCCAATCTTGTGGAGCGCCAGCACGGTGAGCCAGAACTCATAGCGGCGCTTGAGGATGACCATCACCATATCATCGCGCTGAATGCCCAGACTAACAAAGTAGCCTGCCACACGGTCGGTCAGCTCCTTCATCTCGCGGAACGTAAACGCACGATGCTCCCCATTCTCTCTTGCCCAGAGCAGGGCCACGTCATCGGGAGCCTCTTCGGCCCAGCGGTCCATCACGTCGTAGGCAAAATTGAAATTCTCGGGCACCGTGAACTGCAAGTTACGCTTGTAATCCTCGTTGTCCGTGAAATGGGTCTGCTTTAGGAAACGTTCAATCATATTCATTTGTTGACATTTCTCCGCCTCAGAATAACCAAAACAATTTTTGTTTCTCCTTTCGGCTTAATCGAAATGTTCAATCATCACTGCGAAATTACAATAATTTTTTAATAACTCGGTAATAAAAAAGACATAAAATGCGAAAAAAAGAACATTTTTGCACACACCTACCGCCGAGTGTGCAGCAAAATGTACCCATTTTGTAAAACTAACGAAAAAACACGAAATTTCAAGGTCACAAACTCGCGAAGTCACAAGGCAGTGAAAACGCCGCCAAAGCCCTTCATTTATGCACATCCAGCCCTCATCTGTGCACATTTTGCACTCACTCCCAGCCCCCGTTTCACACTCATTCTCCCTCTCGCCGTTTTTTACGCATAGCTCGTTTTCGCAAGGCTCAATTTCGCAAATCGAAAAATCCTTCCCGCGAACAGAAAAAGTCTTCTCGCGAATGAAAACTCAGTGCAATTTTGGAAAAAATGCAATCTTATACACAAAACGAGCGAACTCGTGCGCAAAAAGAGCGATCTCGCGTACAAAAAATGCGTTCTCACACGCAAAAAAAGCGACCTCGCGTATTTGCGTTCCCGATTTAAATTTCGTTGAATGCCCATTTACTTTTCGTTAAATCGGGAACGCAAATACTTCCGCACGCTTTTTTTTTGCACGAGATAGGGTTTTATTTTCTTGAGCACGGGCTTTTTCCGCATGAGATGGGGCATAGATTGCAGAAGTTTGGGCTTAGTTCGCGCGAGGTGGGGCTTGGTTCAGGAGAGCATGGAGCATCTTTCGACCTTAATATGGAGTTTTTCTGAATTTTCTTATCTTTTTGCATTGAAATGACTGAAAAAACTTCGGAATTTATTACGGGTTAAAATTATATTGGTATATTTGCGATACTTAATTCGCTGCGCTTGGTCGGAAGCGCACAAAAACGACAGCAAAACCATAAAAGCAACATTCAATTCCCTATATACCTTATATATATTATGAGGAAAATACTACTTCTATTCATTGCTGCAATGATTCTCGCAATCGCTGACTGCGGAGCCGTGGTTGTGAAGAAGCTGATTGACGGTGTGTACTATAACTTCGACAGCAGCACACGCATCGTGACCTTTGTCACAGGGCAGGGCAGCGGCACTAACCGCACGGAGTTTAAGGGGAAGAGTCTCCACGTGGCAGCCACGATGGAGCTGGACGGTGTGACCTACACGATGGGCAATATCGGCAACGCCTTCCAGGGATGTCAGAACCTTGAGGAACTGACGTTTGACTCGCCCGTACAATTCACGGAGATAGCCCTCTGGGCCTTCGCCGAGTGCCCGAAACTGAAGAGCGTGGTCGTGCCTGAGGGCGTTACGAAGCTGGGTGCCGACCGCGCGTTCGGCTCCGACAAGAGTCTGGAGGAGGCTACGCTGCCGAGCACCATTAAGACTATCGGCGGGTGGTCTTTCTTCGACGACCCCGCCCTGAAAGTGGTGCATATCAACGCACCTACCCCACCCTCGCTGGGCACCTACGCCTTTGGCGGCAGCACCAGCTGCGTCATCACCGTGCCCGACGAAGCGTACGACACCTACAAGAACAATTCCACCTGGAAGACTTTCACCCTGATGAAGGCAAGTGAATACTCTACCAGCTCCGGCAAGATTGCGCTGCTTAACTACCTCGCTGCCAACGAGGAGGCCATGGGCGAGGCCAAGGGCGGCACCACGCCCGACGTATATCCGCAGGACCTCTTCGACACCTTCTTCTCCGCCAAAGTCTATGCCGACAGCGTGGCCAATGACGACTGCGACGAGGACATCTACAACACTGCCAAAGACCAGCTGGAGGCCGCGTGGCAAGCCTTGCTGCAGAGCCACAACCCAATAACCTCGGGCTATTACAACATACAGAGTGCCTACGCCGCCTTCTTCAAAAATCAGAAGGAGTACAAGGGCTGGACCTCCGCTAAAGATGCCACCCTCGCCTGGGAGAGCTACAAGGACCTCGACCCCTATCAGGCTTTCTACGTGGAGGTGCTCGATGACGGCAACTATAAGATACGCAGTTTCGCCACAGGCATGTATGTGGCAGGTGCCGGCAATAATGCCAACGGCGAGACAGTGAAGATGAGCGAAGAGACTGAGCGCGAGCAGATTATCACGCCCATCGGCCACACTCAGTGGATAATCAACGACACACAAAACAGTCTCGCCTACCACCCCCAGAACCACAGCTCCGGCTCAGGCAAGCAGGGCAACGTGGTGCTCTTCAATGCCAACAGCGTGGACGCACAGTCCACCTGGAAATTAATCCCCATCCACGACAATGTGGTGGAGGTGCTCACTATGGTCATGAAGTCGCAGGAGACTACCGCCCAGCTGGTGGCCCTGCAGGCAAAGGCTGACTCGCTCAGCAACACTGTGCTCAACTATACCATGAGCAAGACCAAGCTCATCACCTCCGCGAGCCAATTCTCATCAAATGCTAAGTCCAATCAGGAGGGCACCTACGAGTCGCTGATTGACGGCTCCACCACCGGCAGCCCCTTCTTCCACTCCACCTACGGCGACCCTGTTGATCCGGGAGTGCCTCACTATCTGCAGGTGGATCTCAGGACTCATCCCGTCAAGGCGTTCAAGGCTGTGCTGGCCCGCCGCAGCGGAGGCTACGGCTATGCCGACGCTACGAAGGACATGCTCATCTCCGCCTCCAACGACGGCATAAATTTCACGGATATCACCCATTATTACTCCGGCTGGAACCCCGATGTCGTGGAGGCAAAGACCACCGACCTCATCCTGCTCAGAGGCGAGTATCGCTACGTAAGGTTTACCATTTTGAAGACCCAGCAAAACCGCTGCAACAGCGGCCAGACGCACCCCTACTTCACCCTGAGCGAGCTGCAGATGTATGAGGCTGTGCTCGACGAGGAGCACTCCACCTACTTCGACTCGGTAGAGAAACAGGAGGCCTACGCACAGCTGCAGGAACTGCTCAAGAGCCAGGCCGACATCGTGGCAAGCGGCGCTGCCACCCAGGAGGACATCGACCGACTGCAGGCTGCCATGGATAACCTCGAAAATCCGCAGCCCCAGCCCGAGAATACCATCCCTGTCCTCCCCTCACAGACCAAGTATGTGGAAGGCAGTTGGCTCGCCATCGGCAATATGGCCGGCCTCAAGACTGCGCTCACCGACCGCGACTATATTGACTACGTCAGCGACCAACTCCATTTCGACAAAGTAACCGTGCGCCCCATCGGCGACGGGAAAATCAACTACGCCTACCTTAATGTAGTGCAGGCCGACTACTATACCGTGGAACTCGGCGCAACAGACTGCGCTGCCGGCACCCCTGTAGGTACCCTCACCGACTATGTCAACGGTACCAACTCAGGCAGCTTCGCCTTCTGGATGCGTAAGCTGATTGACCTTATCATCGGTGTCAGTCCCGAGGCTAAAGTGGTGCTCTGCACACCGCGCCACAACGGGGAGGGCACAGCTCTGGAACCGTACGCCAAACTAATCCGCCAGATAGCCGAATATGAGGGCTATCCGGTGGCTGACCTCGCCGCGCGATGCGGAGGACAGAGCGAGCACAACGACCTCTCTGCCGACGAGGTGCAGCAACTGATTGCCAACGAAGTGAATGACGCACTGCACAAGGTGCTAAAATACGACAGCGTAAGATAAAACCCTCCTCTTATCCCTCTACAGGGGGAATACAAATTGATAATTAACAATTGAAATTGAAATTGTAAGTTGATAATTGTAAATTGATACATTATGAAGAAGTTTTTCATCATTGCAATAATGCTCAGTGTTCAATGCTCAATGCTAAATGTCTTTGGCCAGACAATGAAAGTACACGAAGGCACTAATACCGCCTCCTACAACACGCAACTCGTTGACAGCATCACCTTTGACGAGGAAAACCAGATGCCCGATGTGCTGCCCTACACAGCCCAGATGGAGATTGACGCACATTGGTGCGCCCTCGGCACCTCTATCACCTACCTCAACGACTACGACAAGCAGGGGCGCTTTGAGAAAGGCTACATGGACCGCACCCTCGACCAGCTCCACTTCAGCAAGATGACTAACCAAGGCGTCAGCGGCGGGTGCATCAAGTCTGCCTACGACAAGGTTATCAAGGCCGACTACTACACCATTGAACACGGTATCAACGACTGGGGACCGTTAACCCCCGTAGGCACCTTCGACGACTATCTCAACAAGAACAACAACGGCTCCTTCGATTATTGGTATCGCATGGTCATCGACCGTATCTTCGCCGTCAATCCAAAGGCCAAGGTGGTGCTCTGCACCCCGCGAAAGGCCTACAACTTCAGCGGCTACCTGCCTGCCAACTGCATGGGCGACCTCAACGGCATTTATCTTGC
>JAGCYL010000023.1 GCA_017960825.1 Bacteroidaceae bacterium
ATCCATGCTTGCGTGCTATCTTGCGCATCAGGCTCATCAGCAACATGTTGTGGTCTACTGCCAGGTTACACTCTTCGTAGATGGGCGCCAGCTCAAACTGGTTGGGTGCCACCTCGTTATGGCGTGTCTTGCAGGGTATGCCCAGTTCCAGCGCCTGTATCTCAAGGTCTTTCATGAACTCGGCCACGCGGTCGGGTATGGCACCGAAGTAGTGGTCCTCCATCTGCTGGTTCTTGGCAGAGTCGTGGCCCACCAGCGTGCGTCCGGTCAGCAGCAGGTCGGGGCGTGCAGCGTAGAGGTCTTCGTCCACAAGGAAATATTCCTGCTCCCAACCCAGGTTGGCAGTCACCTTGCTCACGTTAGGGTCGAAATATTGGCACACTGCAGTGGCTGCTTTGTCCATGGCAGCGAGAGCCTTCTTGAGCGGTGCCTTATAGTCGAGTGCCTCTCCCGTGTAGGAGATAAACACGGTGGGAATCATCAGCGTGTCGCCAATTACAAACACAGGTGAGGCGGGGTCCCATGCGCTGTAGCCACGGGCCTCTAAGGTGGAGCGTATGCCGCCGGAGGGGAAGGAGCTTGCGTCGGGCTCCTGCTGCACCAGTGCAGTGCCGCTGAAGTCCTCTATCAGTCCTTCCTGGTCTTTACCATATTTAATAAAAGAGTCGTGCTTCTCTGCGGTGCCCTCGGTGAGTGGCTGAAACCAGTGGGTGATATGTGTCACGCCAAACTCCTGTGCCCAGCGCTTCATGCCCTTGGCCACTTCGTCGGCCACCGACAAGTCGAGGCGTGTGCCGTTTTCTATCACATCATACAGTTGTCTGCATGTCTCTGCCGGCAGATACTTGCGCATCTTGTCTTTGTTAAATACATATTTTGCGAAATATTCTGCGGGGCGCTCCTTTGGTGGCGCCACCTCAAGTGCCTTCTTTTTAAAGGCCGCCTCTACCACGTTGAATCTCAGTTTAGACATAATAAATAAGGTATTAAGTAATTTTCTTCAATCATCCATTCTTTTCGTCAGCGCTCCGTATTCCTCTATTCTGCGGTCTCGGAGGAATGGCCACCAGCGTCTGACTTGTTCGCTACGATCCATATCGACGCTGACCACCGCTGCGTCTTCTTCGTCCTTCGGAGCGCGGTATATCATCTCGCCCTGCGGGCCAGCCACAAAGCTGCTGCCCCAGAACATAATCGACTCATGACTCATGACTCTTGACTCATGGCCGACTCTGTTGACTGCCACCACGGGCAGCCCGTTGGCCACCGCATGACCGCGCTGCACTGTGGTCCATGCCTCGCGCTGCCGCTCCTGTTCGTCGGCTGGGTCGTTGGTGTCATAGCCTATGGCAGTGGGGTAGATGAGCAGCTGTGCACCGCGCAGAGCCATCAGCCTTGCAGCCTCAGGGTACCACTGGTCCCAGCACACCATCACTCCCAGTCGCCCTACGCTTGTGTCGATGGGGTAGAAGCCTTTGTCGCCGGGTGTGAAGTAAAACTTCTCGTAGTATCCGGGGTCATCGGGAATATGCATCTTGCGGTATTTGCCCCGCAGTGAGCCGTCTTTGTCGATCACCACGGCTGTGTTATGATACACCCCTGCAGCTCTGCGCTCAAACAGTGAGCCCACCAGTACACCGCCGTTTTGCTTGGCAGTCTGGCTGAGCCACTCCGTGTCGGGGCCTGGCACGGGGTTGGCAAGGTCAAACATGTCCGTGTTCTCCTCCTGGCAGAAGTAGAGCGTGTTGTGCAGTTCCTGCAGCACAATCAGCTCCGCTCCTTTCTGGGCGAGCGAGGCAATCTTCGTCTGCAATCGCCTCTTGTTGTCGGCCACGTCCTCCGTGTTGTGTTGCTGAATGATACCAATTGCAAGCATTATTCAATTTTTCAATTCTATTTTATGTGGCAAAATTAGTCATTTTTTTTCGAAATTCCACCTTCGCTGTTTCTAATTTCTAAAAATCAATCATAAAACGTATGTATTTTCGGAATAAATGCGTAATTTCGCCCGATATGAAAAAGATTAAAATATTACTGATAGCTTTTTTGCTCCTTCTGGTCGGCGTGGGCGCATGGCTCTTCGCGTGGCCCCTGAGCACACTCGACACCCCTGTGCGCATCTATGTAGATGCCGATGACAATCTTGACTCCGTAGCCCAAAAGACAGCCGCGGTGCAGCCGCGCCAGATGATAGGCTTCCGCCTCACCGCCATGCTGCGCTCGCTCCGTGGGCATGTGCACCCCGGGTGCTACGAGATAACCCCCGACATATCCTCCTGGCGACTGGTCACCAATGTCTATCATGGACAGCAGACCCCCGTCAGCGTCACGGTGTCACCCACCTGGACCAAGGAGATGGCGCTGTCTAAGGTAGCACGCCAGCTGATGACCGACTCCGCCTCACTCGCCGCCGAGTTCAATGACCGAACGAGGCAGCGCGAACTGGGCGTAGATACCGCCACTGCAGCCACCCTGTTGCTGTGCGACACCTACGAGATGTACTGGACCATCAGTCCGCGAGCCTTCATGAATCGCATGGCCAGGGAGCGCGACCGCTATTGGAGCGCTGCGCGCACCGCCAAGGCAAAAGCTCTCGGCATGAGCCGCGAGGAGGTCTATACCCTCGCCTCCATAGTAGATGCCGAGACAGCCAACAATGGCGAGAAGCCCACCGTGGCGGGCCTCTATCTCAACCGTCTGCGCACGGGCATGCTGCTGCAGGCAGACCCCACCGTGAAGTTCGCCATCGGCGACTTCGGCCTGCGTCGCATCTATGGCTATATGCTTACCACTCCCAGCCCCTACAACACCTATCTGCATGCTGGGCTGCCACCAGGCCCCATCCGTGTGCCGCAGACTGCCAGCATCGATGCTGTGCTCAATGCTGAGCACCACGACTATCTCTATATGTGCGCCAACAGCGATTTCAGCGGCACCCATGCCTTCGCCGCCACATATAGCGAGCATCTCCGCAACGCAGCGCGCTATGTGCGCGCCCTCAATGAAAGGGGGATAAAGTGAAAGAAGAAAGCCTACCCCCAGCCCCTCGCTTTGCGATGAATCCAAATCTATTTTCCCAGAGGGGGCCCCGAAGGAGGGGAGAAGAAAAATCTAATATTGCCGTCCGAACGTTTGTTTCGGACGTTTTTATTTCTCTGCCCGCTATCTTGAGGGCAAAAGGAGGGCGAGTTCGTCACTCTCAGGTGGTAGTTCATCAAAATGTTAGATTTTGTCTTGATTTTTTTCCGCATTTTTCGTATATTTGCAACAGAAATCAAGTTAATGGGTGTAAACTGTGACATCTGAGTGAGATTAATTAAAAATATTAAGATATGAAATCCAGATTTTTTATTTTACTGATTGCATTAGCGTCAGCATTTGTTGCGCGCGGTGCTACGGAGGTAGATATCGATTCGTTGCGCTATGTGCTCAACGATGACGGTTCTGCCACGGTAAAGAGTTGTCTGTATCAAGGCACTCCCGACATCACCATCCCGCAGACGATAACGTCAGGCGGCACAACCTACACAGTCAAGCAAATTGCTGACTACGCGTTCGACAATCGCAGTTTCATCACCTCTGTCACCTTCCCCAACACGCTGGAGCAGATGGGCTATTGCTCGTTCCGCTGGTGCAAGCAGTTGACATCGCTCAATATCCCGGCAAGCCTGAAGGCCTTCAGCTCCTCCAATTTCTCGGAGTGCACGAGCCTGCAGACCGTCACCATTGCTGCCGGATCGCAGATGACCAAGGTGGACGAGGCGGCGTTCTACAACTGCAACCAACTGACCACCATCAATCTGCCGAATACCATTACGGAGATTGGGCAGAACGCATTTATATACTGTAAGTCGTTGCAGTCAATCAACCTGCCGTCCCTGACCAAGCTGGGTAATAGCGCGTTTAAGTCTTGTGAAGCGCTTCAGTCGATAACATTGCCCTCATCGCTGACAGACATGGGTCGTGAAGTCTTCGTGGATTGCAGGGCGCTGCAGACGGTCAACAATTTTGAGACTCTTCCGCTCACATCTGTTCCCTACGCCACCTTCCTCCGCTGCTATTCGCTGACCTCCATCACGCTGCCCTCTACCGTGACAAGCATCGCTGATTATGGCTTCTCGGAGTGCAAAGCACTCACCAGCATTGCTATACCATCATCAGTAACCTCGATAGGTTATCGCGGCTTCTATTACTGCGAGTCGCTGCAGTCGATAACATTGCCCTCGTCGCTGACCACGCTTGGGCAGGATGCCTTTGCCTACTGCAAGTCTATGCAGGCAGTCAACAACTTTGAGCACACGCAGCTGACCACTACCGACAGGGCTGTCTTCTACGGTTGCGAGTCGTTGCAGTCTATCACACTGCCGCCCACTCTTAAGCATCTGGGCAACGAGGCGTTCAACTACTGCAAGTCGTTGACCACCGTCAACCTCTCCTCACTGGAGACAGCAGGCGAGTATGTCTTCGCCAACTGTGGACTGACATCACTTACTGTTCCCAACACTATGACCACGCTGCCGCGCGACTTCGTGTCATACTGCGACAGCCTCCGCACCGTCACGCTCCCCGAGGGGCTTACCACCATCGCCCGTGGTGTCTTCTATGAGGACGATGCCCTGACTACCATCAATATGCCCTCCACGCTCACCTCCATCGGCACCTATGCCTTTGCCAACTGCAAGAGCCTACCGTCCATCACTATTCCTGCTAATGTGACCGTGATAGACGAATACGCTTTCCAATACTGCACCTCCCTCGCAACCGTCGATATGCAGCCTGCCACCATGACCACCCTCGGCCGCAATGCATTTGACGTCTGCGAGAGCCTGACATCCTTCCGCGTACCCGAGGGCATCACCTCTCTCGGCCAGAGTACCTTCTGGGGCTGCACCTCTCTGCAGTCGCTCGAGCTGCCATCCACTCTC
Source organism: Bacteroidaceae bacterium (assembly GCA_017960825.1). Taxonomy (GTDB): domain Bacteria; phylum Bacteroidota; class Bacteroidia; order Bacteroidales; family Bacteroidaceae; genus UBA6382. The sequence continues at coordinate 4,926 of JAGCYL010000023.1, forward strand.
ACCACCATCGCCCTCAGAGTCTGCTATCATTGCAGCAGCCTGACCTCCATTGACATCCACTCCGGCGTCACCTCCATAGGCGACGATGCCTTCAATGGCTGCAAGCAGCTCGACAAAATCATCTTGCCCGCCTCCCTCACCTCGCTCGGCTCCTATGCCTTCGCTTACTGCGATAGCGTGAAGAGCGTTACCTTCCTGGGCAACAACGACGTCACACTCACGGGCGAGTCCCATTTCTCTTCGCTCAAGAAACTGAAATCTGTCAAGCTGCCCGACGGACTCACCCTCATCACCCGCTCCATGTTCTACGGCTGCGAGCAGCTCGAGACCATCGACCTGAGCCGGACACACGTCGCCGAGATACGTCCTTATGCATTCTATAATAATAAGGTACTCACCGCTGTGCAGTTCCCCACCACACTGACCACCATCGGCGAGCAAGCTTTCTACAACAACAACATTCGTCACCTGCAGCTCCCCGACGGCCTGCAGACTATAGGCAACTACACCTTTGCCGAGAGCAAAGACCTCTCCGCCGCCCCTGTGCTTCTGCCGCAAAGCCTTACGTCCATTGGCGAGCACGCTTTCTATAACTGCAACCGCCTTGCCGCTGTCACTTTTCACCCCCTCTCCTCACTTTCGCTCGGCGGCTATATCTTCGACGACTGCGACTCACTCCGCGCAGTCCATTTCCCCAATGACCTCGCCACCATACCTAGGGCGACATGCATGAGCTGCAAGCAGCTGCACACAGTCTCGCTCCCCGCTAATCTGCAGACAGTTGAGCCCTACGCTTTCTATAACACCCTCAGCCTCGACAGCCTCGTTCTGCCTTCTACCGTCAAGACCGTCGGCGAGGAAGCTTACCACTATTCCATGTTGCCCTCGCTCACCCTCCCCGAGGGACTGGAGACCATAGGCAAGAACGCCTTCCGCGAGTGCGACCGAATCAAGCACATCACCCTCCCGTCCACTATCAAAAGCCTTGGTCACGCTGCTTTCTGGACCTGCGACTCGCTGCGCACCATCACCTTCGCCGAGAACATGCCGCAGCTTACCTTCAGCGGTGACAGCCACTTCGGCCACAACGCCCAACTGGTGCTCGTCACACTGCCCAAGACTGGCTTGACCACTTTGACCGCTCATATGTTCCGCGAGTGTATACGCCTGCGCAATATCGAGTTGCCCGCCACACTTACCTCCATCGGCAACAATGCCTTCTACGCCTGCGACTCGCTGCAGACCATCTACATCCCCGACGGAGTGACCGCCATAGGCGACGATGCCTTCGAATACTGCCGCGGACTGCACTACGTGCGTCTGCCCGAGGGCTTGGAAACCATTGGCAACGGTAGTTTCGCCTATTGCGAGAAGTTGCCGTACATCAATATCCCCTCCACCGTCACCAGCATTGGCAACTACGCCCTGCACACTACGGCCACTCATGCCAACTCCAATTTCAAGTCTGTTGGCATCATGGGCAATAGTATGCCCTCTACCGCCCAGCACGTGTTCTGGCAGTACCAGCCGTCATTCAGCCTGCTCGTACCGTCAGGACAGGAAACAGACTACCAGAACTCCTCGTCCTGGACACCCGATGTCAACGACAACCGCACCATAATAGGTTACCCGGCTACCAAGCAGCCGCTCACCCAGGATCTCATCCACCTCTCCATGCTCGACCGCGAGACCTATCACTCCGGTAGTCCCGAGGCCGTGTATGTGGATTGGTTTGAGGGCATGGGCAACTACCGTGTATTCTACACTGACGCCCACGGTCACCGCACCACAGCGCTGCCAGCCGCGGGCGGCGACTACACCATATCGCTCGAGTTTGAGGAAGGGCCCTATTACCTGCCTGCAACATTCAACGAGGTTGGTACCCTCACTATCCAAGAGATAGCCGATGAGGACTTCGCCCTGCTCTGGGACTTCTATAGCAAGACCTACGACTGGACCCGTCAGAAATCCACCTGGACAGGCAGCGGCGGCGGAGGTGCAAAAGCCAACTGGCAGCTGATAGAAGGCGTCAAGGAGTCCGCCGCCGGCATCTTCGGCGTAAAGTGGAACAACGGCCATGTGCAGGAAATAAACTTCGGCACCGGCTCCAGCATCTACAACCTCAATGGTAATGAAACTCCCGTTAGCCTCTTCGCCCTCCCGCAAGTGAAGAAGATAGAGATAGCAAACGCAGAGCTGTATGGCAACATCTCCGACAAGGTAGAGGAGTGGCTCGCCAGTGGCAAGACACTCAGCCCCACGCTCGAATACCTCGACCTGCAGCGCAACAAGCTCGAGGGCAATATCTCGACGCTCGCCAATGCGCTGCCGTCCCTCAAGAAGCTCGACGTGCATGAAAACCGCTTCTCCACCCTCTGGCCAGCCTTGCCGGAGACTCTGGAGAGCGTGGACATCAGCAATCAGACCATCACCGACATCGTAGCGACCGTCGATCTGCGCGACATGACCGACTCGGGATTCTTCTCCACATTGCCGAGCATCGTCTTCTATGATCCCCTCGCGCGCACGTACGCAGATAATATTAAAATAGGTGTACAGAGCCAGACCAACTGGAGTTCCTTTACGGTAAACTACAACGGCTCCAACGACTTTGACATCACGGGCTATTGCCTGTGGAAAGGAGCGTCGGGCGACATCGCAAAGTGCAGCTACACCGACTCTAAGAACAAGACCACAAACTTCAATGCCGTGTTCACATACGACATGGGTGATGTGGACTTCAACGGAGCAATCAATGTAATCGACCTCCAGCAGACCATCAATTATCTGTTTAGAGATGGCTTGAGCGGCGACAACCGCTACAACTTCACCGCTGGCGACCTGAATGCCGACAACAGCATAAATGTGCTGGATGTGGTGCACCAGGTTGACCTGCTGCTCGCCCAGGATGTGCCTGCAGGAGCAGGCTCTAAGAGCAGCCGCGAGCTGACGACCGACGTGGCCTATGCCGCCAGTCTCTATTGCAATGACGGCAAACTTATACTCAACACCACGCAGCCCATTGCAGCCCTCGATATGGTAGTAACCTCTCCCTCTTTCATCGAGGATACCCACATGACCGTGAGCCAGCATACGCAGGCAGACGGACAGCTACACATTATCATCTACAACACCTCGGGCAAGACATTGCCGGTAGGGGAGACAGTGCTCGGCACACTGACCGGCGGCAGCAGCATAAGCCATGCAATGCTGGTGGACGAAGAGGCCCGTAGTGTGAGAGTCAGCCTCAATGACCCGGAGGCCGAACTCGTAACGGGACTCTCCAATGTGCAGTCGCCTACGGTCGGCAATCAATACTACGACCTCAGTGGCCGCAAAATAAATGTTCAATCCTCAATGATCAATGCTCAATTACCAAAGGGCATATATATCGTGAACGGTAAAAAGGTAATCATCAAATAAGCAGGAATAGTTATGAAAAAGATAAGAATCAAGTCACTGTTTATATTGCTTAGTGCACTGTGCTTCGCATGCAACATACAAGCACAGGATATTAACGAACTGAGTGTAAAGGATGTGAGCAGTATGCGCGGAAAAATAGTCTCCGTGCCCGTATATCTCACCAACACAGCAGAGGTGACAGCCCTGCAATTTGATATAGAGCTGCCCAGCGGCTCCACGGTATATTTTGACTCCACCACGGTGGCAGCCAACCGCAGCGTTGACCATATCATCAGCGGACAAAATAAAAGCAGCAATCGCCGCCGCTTCATGCTCTACTCGCCCACTAAGCAGCCGCTCAAGGGAAACATGGGCAAGATATGCGACGTGGTCTTTAAGGTTTCTACTTATCTGGAGGACGAGCAGGTCTATGATATCAAGCTGTCGAATGTTATCATCTCTGACCTGCAGAGTAACAACGTGTTCACCAACTCCGTTGATGCCACACTATCACTGATCAGCTATCCCGACTTTGAGGTGAACAACCTCAGCGTCACCTCAGCCAATATCACCCCGGGCGGTGAGCTCACCCTTGGCTGGGAAGTAAAGAATGTAGGTCAGACTGCCGCCACCGGTGGGTGGAAGGAGAATTTCTATCTTGTTGGCGACAATGGCACAGAGGTGTTTGTGGGTTCCAACAGCTTTGAAAGCACTGGGCTGGCAGTCAACGCGTCAGTCAGCCGCACCGCCACTGTCACACTGCCTGATGTACTTGGTGTTGACGGCACCGTGAAGGCAAAGGTTAGCATCAAGGGCAATGCCGACTCCGGCGAGCGCAGCGAATCGGAGTGGAACAACTCCGCCATTGCCGAGACAGGCATCACGCTCAATAAGTCTCTGCAGATGGTCATGCCCTCAGCCCCTGTGCGAGAGCAGCACGGACGCAATGTCCGCCTGCAGCTCTATCGCAGCGGCAACCGTACAGTCGAGGAGACCTTCACCCTTACAGCCGACAAGCCTTCGCGCATTGAGGTGCCCTCCACCGTGACCATCTCGCGCAACCAGTCAGGTGCTGCATTCTATGTCAACATCATTGACGACGCCATCTACAATGACGCTGACACAGTGATAATGATTACTGCGTCGGGCAACGGATATCAGCAGACCACCGGTAGGCTGGTAATCGAAGACAACGAATACCCCGACCTCCAGCTCGAAGCCTCGCGCAGTGAGCTGAACGAGGGAGAGACATTCACCCTCACCGTCACTCTGCCCAAGCCCGCCAAAGCCGACCTTGAGGTGAAGTTCACCGCCGAGACACCCAAGCGCTTTAATCTCCCTGCCTCTGTCGTTATCCCAACGGGCAGCACGTCGGCCAGCGTAGAAGTAGAGGCAGTGCAGAACACCCTCCCCGAACTGCAGCTCGCCACAGCCTTCTATGCCACGGCCACCAACTATAATAAGGCAGAGGCTATCGTCATCCTCAACGACGACGATATGCCCGAACTGGAGTTGGTTCTCTCGCCCACACAGGTAAGCGAGAGCAGCGGTCCCTCATCAATCATGGCCAAACTCTATCGCCGCAGTCATACCGACAGCGAGATTACCATCGTGATGAGCGACGATTCTGATGGCGACATCTACTACTCGCAGCGCCGTTTCACCATGAAGAGTGGCGTTACTACAGCCGAGTTTGCCATCGGTACCGTTGACAACGTGGAGAAAGAAGGCGACCGCACAGTGAACATCTCTGCAGGAGTATATGTATCGTCGTGCAACTGCGCCGCCTCTGGCACCACGGTAGGTGTATCGACTGTGGCCGTCACTATCCTCGACGATGACGGGCCTACACTCTCGCTCAGCAGTTCGTCATCTTCTCTCCTTGAAGGCAAGACGGATGCCACCACCCTCACCGTAAAGCGCAACACCGGCACCACTGGCACACTGACCGTTACCATCACCTCCGACCAGGACGAGGGACTCACCTACAACCACACCGCTACCATCCCCAACGGTCAGTCGTCTGTAACCGTGCCCGTGAGTGTGAAGAAGAATGATGTTGCCAACGATGAGCGCACCGTTGTCTTCACCGTCACTGCCAACGGTTATACACAGGGCACCTGCTGGGCGCTCATCACCGACCAGACCATGCCTGATGCCACTGTGGACGCACCGATGCTGGCAGAGGGCGACATCCCTGCTGCCGGCACAGCGGACATCACTGTCAGAGTAAGCAACATAGGCAACGCGGATCTGCCCGCTCAGACATGCGTCAACCTTTATATGATACCAGCCACGGGCGCCAAGTCGCTGCTTACCACGCTATATACACAACAAGCCATCAGCAGCGGACAGAAGGCCGACCTTACCAAGCAGGTGACCATGCCCGATGTGGCAGGCAACTACAAGCTGCAATGCGTCGTCAACGAAGACAAGACAGTCAGGGAATTGGTATATCTCAACAATTCCTCCACAGAAACGCCCCTGCGACTCGTGCCCCCGTTCGCTGCCGAAGTGAGCGTAGAGAAAGCTACCTATCAGGGCGACGAACCTGTACTCATTACCGGCACTGCCACGGGCAGCAATGTTGTCAATAAGGCCGTAGAAGTTTATCTTCTCCACAACAATGTGCGCGACACTCTCTGCACCACCACCGATGCCATGGGACGCTTCTCCGTTACGTACGACCCGAGGGGCGTGGCAGGCCATTATGTTATCGGCGCCTGCTACCCGGGCGAGAACCTCAGAGACGAGCAAGATGCTTTCGATATCTATGGCATGCGTCGCACCGATAGCGGATACCTTAAGTACGAGCCTACCGTCGGCGTGCCTTACTCTGCCAGCATCAGCATCACCAACTCGGGCGACCTGCCCCTGCACAATATTGATATGG
>JAGCYL010000024.1 GCA_017960825.1 Bacteroidaceae bacterium
CCGCAACCATCCCAGCATCGTCACCTGGACACCCCTCAACGAGACATGGGGAGCCCGCGACGGCGTCTATGTGCGCTTCGTCAACGACCTTTACGAAATGACCAAGGCCATCGACCCCACACGTCCCATCAACGATGCCAGTGGCGATGCACACGTCAAGACTGACATCTGGAGCGTACACGACTACTCCCGCGAGTATGAGCGCCTCACTGGCAACCACACCATCAAGGCCGGAGTGGAGCCCTACCGCAACATGGGCGGCAAGGAGTTCCTGGCCAACTACAACGGCCAGCCCTACATGCTCGACGAGTTTGGCGGCCTCGGTTGGATTCCCAAAGAGGAGCGTGCCAACTCCTGGGGCTACGGCGCACAGATAGAGACCGAGGACGAGTTCTTCCAGATTCTCGAGAAAGAGGTGGATGCCATCATCGCCTGCAAGCACATCACAGCCTTCTGCTATACGCAGATAACCGACGTGGAGCAGGAGAAGAACGGCGTTTACTATTACGACCGCCGTCCAAAGTTCGATGCAGCCAAATGGAAAGCCATCTTCGAGAAGATACCCTCCATCATCGAGAACCCGCAAGACCTCAGCGGCTGGCGGGCAAAAGCCGGAAATTGAAAAATTAAAAAAACATTAAGCCCATTAAGCCTATAAACCCCATTAAGCCCATAAACCCTATAAACCCCATAAAACCCATAAACCCTATAAAACCCATAAACCCTATAATAAAATTATGAAAAAGATTCTTTTCTTTGCTGCCGCTGTGGCAGCTATGTTCCTGGCCTCTTGCTGCGGTCAGAACAAGTGTAAGTGTACCTGTGATTGCGAGGCTTGCCAGAACTGTGTGGAGAAGCAAGACCCCAATGCTCCGCAGGACAGCGCAACCATCGTTGACAACGAGCAGTACGACCTCGCTCAGCTGAAGGTTGACGAGGAAGGTTACTATGTCCTCTTCGACGGCACGAGCCTCGACGGATGGCGCGGCTACGGTCAGGACGCTGTTCCCACCAGTTGGGAGAATGCCGACGGCTGCATCCACCTCGTAGGTAGCGGCACAGGCGAAGCACAGGTAGAAGGCGGCGGCGACCTGCTGTTTGCCCACAAATTCAAGAACTTCACCTTCGAGTGCGAGTACAAGATCAGCAAGGGCGGCAACTCCGGCATCTTCTATCTCGCCCAGGAAGCCAAGGGCAAGGACGGCAACTACCTGCCCATCTGGCAGAGCTGCTCCGAGTATCAAGTGCTCGACAATGCCAACCACGAGGATGCCAACCAGGGCATCGACGGCAACCGCCAGGCAGCTTCTCTCTACGACATGATTCCTGCCCGTCCGCAGAACGCCAAGCCCTTCGGCGAGTGGAACACCGTCAAGATTCGCGTCTTCAAGGGTAGCGTATGGCACTATCAGAACGGCGAGGAGGTACTGGAGTATCACCTCTGGACTCCGAAGTGGAAGGAAATGCTGGACGGCAGCAAGTTCAAGAAGGGCGGCGAGTTCCCAGCAGCTTACGACCTGATGATTGTCGAGGGTCAGAAGGACGGCGGCTACATCGCTTTCCAGGACCACGGCGACGACGTTTGGTATCGCAACGTCCGCATCAAGCTCGACGAATAAAACAGAAACCTGAATTAATCCAGAAAAAGAGAAGGGGGCGCAACAAATCGCTCCCTTTTCTCGTCACGACTCCCAGGGCGTGATAGCTCTTGGAAAGTCGCCAGAATTTCAACTACCTGATAAGCTACCATTGCAATACTTGAAAATATCAGCGCTATAAGAGCGTTTCAGCTCCCCATCCTCCGAGGATGGCGACGATTACGTAGCTAATTATAGTAATGTGCAAATTGTGCCATATTGTCAATTTATAAATCGAAACCTAATGAGTGTATGTAGTTGAACAATTCCGTCAGATAGTAGCGACGGTTGTCTATGTAGCTGTTGTAATTCTCCTTAGCACGCTTCATCCAGTCGAATAGTTCAGTATTGCTGCCTCGTGTTGGCAGTTCATACACCTTCTCAATATGTGCCCTGTATTGCTCACATGTCTCAAGGAAACGTTCTTCGGTTTCATTTTCTGGGAAGTGAGAGTCACGGAAGGGTTGAAGGGCAGTCTTCAATCTGCTATCTTATATTTAGATTTTTACTGTCCGCTAAACTTTGAAGCCGCTTCAACAAATTAGGGCTGACACCAGTTGCAAGTGCCAGCCCTTTTGGTTATCTTTGCAGTTGACTAAAAAAACAAACATAACCATGGGCAAAAGTACACATTTTTTCGGACAGCCGGTATATGGTCAGCTAATAAAATCGCTTGACCGTGATAAAATTGTTGAAATGAGCCGCCAAAACGGCGGTGAGAAGTATGTGAAGAGCTTCGATGGCTACACTCATCTGCTGACCATGCTCTATGCTGTGATCATGCGTTTCGATTCTCTCCGTGAGATAGAGGCATCTATGACAGCAGAGGTCAGGAAGCTGCATCACGTCGGTATAGAAAAGGTTCCCAAGCGCAGCACGCTCTCTGATGCCAATGCCAGACGTTCGGAAAAGTTCTTCGAGGAGGTATATTGCGATTTGTATGAACAGAACAGGGACAGACTTTCTTCGGACAGCCGAAGAAACGGCTGTGAGGAGTGGATAAAGCGCCTGAGAATCATTGATTCCACCACCATCTCTCTATTCTCCAACGCCATATTCAAGGGTGTGGGACGTCATCCGAAGACTGGCAAGAAGAAGGGAGGCATAAAGGTGCATTCGGTCATACATGCCAATGAGGGTGTGCCATGTGACGTGAGGTTCACTTCAGCCGCCACCAACGACTCCATCATGCTTGCACCGAGCTATTATCAGTATAACGAGATTGTAGCTATGGACCGTGCTTACATCAACTATGAAAAGTTTGAGGAACTCACCGAGAGAAATGTGGTGTACGTCACCAAGATGAAGAAAAACCTCAGCTATGAGGTTCTCGTGGATTGCATGGATATGAACGCAGATGGGAAGATGGAATACCGCGAGCAGGTTGTGGTGTTCCGTAAGGGAGAAGTAAACCACATAGCCCGTATAATCACATACGTGGACACCAAGAAAGGCAAGCAGCCAAAGCTCATATCCCTGCTTACCAACGATTTCGACATGTCTTTGGACACCATAGTGGACATATACCGCAAAAGGTGGCATATAGAGTCGCTGTTCAAACAGATAAAGCAGAATTTCCCTCTGCGCTACTTCTATGGAGAAAGCGCAAACGCCATCAAGATTCAGATTTGGGTCACACTGATTGCAAACCTGCTGCTCTCGCTTCTCCAAAGCTCATTGGTGCGTAATTGGAGCTTCTCCGGATTGGCAACGATGGTGAGAATTGTCCTTATGTACTATCTAAATCTGGAAAATTTCTTCAACCAACCAGATGCAGACCTTAAAATCTTGTTGGCACAGGCGTCAGAAACGCCTCCAGAAGTAACAGAAAACTAATCAAGGGGGCTTGTCCAAGGCTAATAAAATGCCCAACCACTGATAATAAAGAGGTTGGGCATAGGATGTTTATGTTTAGCGGACAGTAATA
>JAGCYL010000025.1 GCA_017960825.1 Bacteroidaceae bacterium
GAGGAGTAGACCCCCTCTTATCCCCCTGAAGGAGGAAGACAGATTGAACATTGAACATTAACAAGTAGCCGCCGAAGAAAAATCTTCGGCGGCTACTTGTGTTATTCTTTCGGTTCGCGACCCGCTATGCGGGTTGCCGCATCGCTCTCGTGGCTCTATTTATGTCAGCCCGCGCAAGCGCGACCACTGACGAGCCACTCGCGACCCGCTATGCGGGTTCGCAGAGCTCGGTGAGGATACCCACGGTGCTCTTCGGGTGGAGGAAGGCGATGTTCATGGAGTCAGCGCCCTTGCGGGGAGCCTTGTCGATGAGGCGTATTTCTGCGGCCTCTGCCTCAGCGAGTGCGTTGGCTACACCGTCCTCTACGCGGAATGCCATGTGGTGCATGCCCTGACCACGCTTCTCGAGATAGGCGGCGATGGTGCTCTCAGGCGATGTGGGCTCAAGGAGCTCCAGCTTTACCTCACCAACCTTGAGGAAGGCGGTCTTCACTTTCTGGTCTTCTACTACCTCGGTCTTGTAGCACTTGAGGCCGAGTACGTTCTCGAAATAGGGGAGCACTTTTTCAATGCTTTCAACGGCGATGCCGATGTGCTCAATCTGTGAAATCTTCATAGTTTTTGGGTTTATGAGTTTGTTAGTTTGTTAGATTGTGATGCAAAGATACTTCTTTTCTCGCAGAAAATGATTATTTTTGCAGTTAAAATCGTAAGTATGCAATATATAGAGACAGAAATTAAGGGTGTTTGGGTTATTGAGCCCAAGGTTTTCGAGGATGCACGAGGTTATTTTATGGAGACCTACAGGCAGGAAGACTTTGATGCCCATATAGGAAGTAATATAGTATTTGTTCAGGACAACGAGTCGCAGTCGTCCTACGGCGTAGTGCGCGGCCTTCACTACCAGAAGGGCGAGTGGAGCCAAGCCAAGCTGGTGAGGGTGCTGCAGGGCAAGGTGCTTGACGTGGCAGTCGATTTGCGACGCTCTTCGGAGACATTCGGCAAGTATGTGGCTGTGGAGTTGAGCGATGAGAACAAGCGCCAGCTGTTTGTGCCGCGCGGCTTTGCCCACGGTTTCGCTGTGCTGAGTGAGACGGCGGTGTTCGCCTACAAGGTGGACAACAAGTATATGCCCTCGGCAGAGGCGAGCATCCGCTTTGACGACCCCGACATTGGCATCGCGTGGCCCGTGGCTAAGGAAGACATGATTCTCTCGCCCAAGGACATCAATGCCAAGAGCTTTAAGGATGCGGAAACATTCTAACCCTCGAACTTTTTAAGGAGATGAAAAACATACGCAACTTCTGCATTATTGCCCATATTGACCATGGTAAGTCAACGCTGGCTGACCGTCTGCTGGAGTTCACCAAGACTATCGACGTGACGGAGAACCAGATGCTCGACGATATGGACCTTGAGCGTGAGCGCGGTATCACCATCAAGAGCCATGCCATACAGATGGACTACGACTTTGGTGGCGAGCATTATGTGCTCAACCTTATCGACACCCCGGGCCATGTGGACTTCTCCTACGAGGTGAGCCGCAGTATTGCCAGTTGCGAGGGTGCGCTGCTGGTGGTGGATGCCACTCAGGGTGTGCAGGCGCAGACTATCAGCAATCTGTATATGGCTATCGACCACGACCTGGAGATTGTGCCGGTGGTCAACAAGTGTGACATGGACAACGCTATGCCCGAGGAGGTGGAGGACGAGATAGTTGACCTGCTGGGCTGTAAGCGCGAGGAGATAATACGCGCCTCCGGCAGGACCGGCATGGGCGTGGAGGAGATACTCAGGGCAGTGATAGAGCGTATCCCTGCTCCGAAGGGTGACCCCGACGCACCGCTGCAGGCCTTGATATTCGACTCTGTGTTTAATCCCTTCCGTGGTATTATCGCATACTTCAAGGTGGTCAATGGCTCTATCCATACTGGCGAGCGCGTGCGCTTTGTCAACACCAAGAAGGAGTACAGCGCTGACGAGATAGGCGTACTAAAGATGGAGATGAAGCCTCGCAAGGAGATAGGCTGCGGCAATGTGGGCTATATCGTCAGCGGCATAAAGACAGCCACCGAGGTTAAGGTGGGCGACACCATCACCGCTCTCGCCAATCCTTGCTCCAATGCCATCGCCGGCTTTGAGGAAGTGAAGCCCATGGTGTTCGCCGGCATCTATCCAATCGCCACGGAGGACTTTGAGAACCTGCGCAGCTCTCTTGAGAAGTTGCAGCTCAATGATGCCAGCCTCAGCTTCAGCCCTGAGAGCAGTGTGGCGCTGGGCTTCGGCTTCCGTTGCGGTTTCCTCGGTCTGCTGCACATGGAGATAGTGCAGGAGAGGCTTGACCGCGAGTTTGACATGGACGTCATCACCACTGTGCCCAACGTGTCGTACCTTGTATATACCAAACACAAGGAGGTGCTTGAGGTGCACAACCCGTCAGACATGCCTGACCCCACGGAGATAGAGCATGTGGAGGAGCCCTACATTCGCGCCAGCATTATCACCTCTGCCACCTATATCGGCCCTATCATGACTCTGTGTCTCGGCAAGCGCGGCGAGCTGGTGAAGCAGGAGTTTGTGGCCGGCAATAGGGTAGAGATAATCTTCGATATGCCGCTGGGCGAGATAGTGATTGACTTCTACGACAAACTCAAATCGATATCCAAGGGCTATGCATCGTTTGACTACTACATCAGCTCTTACCGCGAATCTAACCTTATCAAACTC
>JAGCYL010000026.1 GCA_017960825.1 Bacteroidaceae bacterium
GGCTCCCATTGGTCGTAGGTAAGGTGTCTGCGGAATTCTTCCGCCTGGCTGAGGCTGACTTCCACAAACTGCTGGTTGGTGGGGGAGAGGTAGGGCAGCGTGTAGCCCTTGTCTATCAGAGCCTGCCTGAGGCGCATGGCCTCCACAATGGCGTGGCGGCACCCTTGGTAATAGGGGGTGGCAGTCAGAGTGTCGCCCTCAAGCAGGGTGTCGAACTGCAGGGCGGTTATCCAGCCTTTGGCAATAAGCGCACCGTGGCGCTTGATGTGGGTGAAGAAGCGGTGGTCGGGCTTGGGGTGTGGTATCACCGCTGCCTCACCGAACATGGTGCCGCACTTAGTGCCGCCAATATAGAAGGCGTCGCATAGGCGGGCAATATCTGCAAGAGTTATGTCTGTGGCTGCAAGGGCATAGCCGAGGCGTGCTCCGTCGAGGTAGAGGGGTATGCTGTGTTTGCGGCACACTGCGCTGAGCTGCTCCAGTTCGCTGAGCGAATAGAGTGTGCCGTACTCTGTTGGCTGGGTGATATAGACCATGCCCGGGGGCACGATGTGCGGCCAGTTGGGGTCGCTGTAGTAGGTGGTGACATAGTCGTCCACCTGCTCTGCGCTTATCTTGCCCTCTTTGGCGGGTAGAGGCAGTACCTTGTGCCCTGTGAACTCAATGGCTCCCGACTCATGGATGGCGATGTGGCCGCTCTCTGCGCACACCACTCCCTCAAAGGAGCGAAGCAGGAAGTTTACCATGACCATGTTGGTCTGTGTGCCGCCGCAGAGAAACTGCACCTCGGCCTCGGGGCAGTTGCACAGGGCGCGTATCTTTTGGCGGGCAGAATGGCTGATGGAGTCGGTGCCATAGCCAGCGAATTGCTGGCTTTGCATCTCCTGCATCCGCTGCAGTATGAGCGGATGGCAGATGTTCATGTAGTCGCTATCGAAGTGCATTTGCTTTTATTCTTTTAATAAAGGCGTTGAGGCGGTCAGCGTCTTTGTGGTCAATGATGTCGATGAGGCTCTTTAGTTCCTCGCGTATCTTGCTTACCTGGGGCAGGGTGTTGGGATTGAAGAGTATCTCGCGCAGCAGTGTCTCGTCTTCATTGAGCACTCCCTTTGCTATGGCCATGTGGCGCTTGAAGGTGGTGCCCGGTGCGTCTTGCGGCTTCATTACGGCGGCAAAGACGAAGGTGCTGACGAAGGGGATGCTCAAAGAGTAGGCCACTATCTCGTCGTGCTCCTGGAAGGAGTATTCGCAGATGTGGAGGCCGAGTTTCTGGTATAGGTCCTTGAAGAAGATGCGCCCCATGTAGTCGCCGTCGGTGATGATGATGGCGTTCTCGTTGCTCAGCGCGCCGAGGTTGGCGAAGGTGGGGCCAAACATCGGGTGGGTGCTGACGAAGGGGTGGCCGCACTGGCGGTAGTAGTCGTAGAAGTCGGTCTTGACAGAGGCTATGTCGCTCAGTATGCAGTGGGCGGGCAGGTGCGGCTCCACTTGGCGGAATACGTCAAGGGTGTGCTTGAGTGTGACGGCGTTGATGACGAGGTCGGGCTGGAAGGCGTCTATCTCGTCCATCGAGGTGAAGCGCTGCGTGTTGTACATAAAGCGCAGCCGCCTGGCGTCGATGTCAAACACTGCTGTCTCGTGCTCAAAACTGAGCAAGTCAATGAAGAAAGAGCCCATCTTGCCGGCTCCGAGAATTAGGATTTTCATTATGAAAGGTTATAGGTTATTGGTTATAGGTTATAGATATTTATGTTAAATGTATCAGATACTTTTTTCGAAAGAGGCTTTAAGTCCTGACAGCATCTTTGCTATGTTAATGATATCTTCACGAAGGGCTAAGAAGGTCTCTTGATTGATGTAGTTAAGGTCAACGCCGAGTTGAAGTTGAGAATAGACTTCCATCAAAGATCCATAAGAGATTTCAATAAAGTGTATCTTTTCGCGATAGGAGCTACGCCCGCTGCCTTCGGCAAGATTAGAGGAAATAGAGATGGCTGCTCTTCTTATTTGGTCACCTAGCGCATAAGTTTCTTCTTTTGGCAATTGTTTTTGTGCAAGATAGATTTCCTTTATGAGTTCTCTGACATCCTGATAAACATTAAGGTTTTCAAAGGAAAAATCATGTTCTTTTATCATCACCTTCAATCGTTATTTGTTTAACCATTAAATATAGCGCAATATCTCTAACCGCTAACCTCTAACCACTAACCATTTATTTGTTTATCACTTCCATCTGCTGGCGCACACTCTCTTCGTGGATGTGCTCAAAGATGTTCTTTACACACTCAGGGGCGATGCCGAGCAGCGAGCCCTGTGCACCGCGCTTGTCGAGAATCTCGGTGTAGCGCTTGGGCTGCACGATGGTCATGCCCTTCTCCTTCTTGTATTCACCCATCTTGCGTGAGATGCGCATACGGCGGGCGAGCAGCTCGATGAGGTCATTGTCCACCTCGTCAATCTTCTTACGCAGCGAGGCAAGGTCCTCGCCGAGATCCACCTTCTCGCGTATCACGAGCATTGAGAGGATGTAATCGAGTATGTCGGGTGTAACCTGCTGTGCAGCGTCGCTCCACGCATCGTCGGGCGAGCAGTGGCTCTCTACGAGCAGTCCGTCAAAACCGAGGTCCATGGCTTGCTGGCATAGGGGAGCGATGAGGTCGCGGCGTCCGCCGATATGGCTGGGGTCGCAGAAGATGGGCAGGGCAGGGATTCGGCGATGCAGCTCAATGGGTATCTGCCACATCGGGGCATTGCGGTAGAGTTTCTTTTCATAGCTGGAGAATCCGCGGTGCACGGCAGCAAGGCGAGTGATGCCTGCTCCGTTGATGCGCTCCAGCGCGCCAATCCACAACTCGAGGTCAGGATAGACGGGCTACTTCACCAGCA
>JAGCYL010000027.1 GCA_017960825.1 Bacteroidaceae bacterium
CATCGAGGGCGAAGGTGAGGCCGGCCTTAGTGAAGGTCTTGCTGACGCGGGCGTTCCACACGAGGTCGTTGGTGTTGGCGGAGCTACTGGCATATCCGCGACGGGAGTACATGGTGAGATCGGTGGAAAGCTGGAGGCCGAGGGGCAGGTTCAGGAGAGAAGTGAGGCCGTAGTGGAAGTCGTAGAGCGTAAGCGACTGGAAATCGTCTTGGCTGGATGAGGTGTGAGCTATGCCGAGGAAGGTTTTGGCCCCAATGGTGTGCTTGCCTATCTTGCGGTCAAGGCGCAAGCGCTCGGTGTAGCTATGTGTATAGACGGAGGAACGCAGGGGCGCGCTACCATCATCCATGCCTATCAGGTCCACGCCGTGATTGATATGTCCGTGGGTGGTAGAGGTGAGTGTGGTCAGCTGCTTCTTATCGAGCGGCGCGGTGTAGTTTATATCAAGGGCCAGCTGATAGTTGCCGTTTACATTGTCGGGACTATAGTGGCGTACGCCTGTGGCGGGGTCATAGACATAGCCGTAGGCAATGGCGTTGTGGGTGATGTCGTATGTCGGCTGGAAGCTTAGGATGCTCTTGGTCTTGATAAATCTGAAGGGCAGCCGCAGCGTCATGTGGTGGGTAGATGATTTGTGCAGACGGCTGTTGCCGAGGTAGATGTTGAGCGGGTCTTCGCTGCGCTCAAACTCAAGCAGCGATGTCATCTGCGGAGCCTTCTGGGTCAGGCTGTAGTCAAACTCGGCATACAGCATGTAATGCTTGGCTTTTATGTTGCGGTGCATGTGAAGAGAGGGGTTGAAGAGCACGAAGTCCTTGCGAGTGATGCCGTCATACACGCTCTCTGTGAGGTTGCCGCGGTAGTAGTTGAGGCGATTATGCCGTATGGTGAAAGGCAACTTCAGTTGTATGCGCGGATACCATTTGCCTTTAATATCGTTAAGGGTAAATGTGTAGCTGAGGCCCATATTATGGTCGCTTTGAATTTCCTTCATATTGAAAGAGTTCTCTGCATCCATGGTGCGCAAGCGGAAGTCCACCTCTGAGGGCAGCTCCCCGAGGGCATGGTCGCCTTGGTTGTTCCAATTGTCAAGACGCGAGAGGATATTATATTCGTAGTTATTGCGTTTGAATTCCTGACCGTAGCCGTAGGAGAGACTTCCCCGGACTATTGGACTAATGTAGAAAAACCAACTGAGGGAAAGGTCGTATGAAGTGGATCGGTTGGGATAGTCGTACAGATATTTGTTTCGATAATCCTCGGGCATATCTGCGCTGACGGGATAGTCAATAAGTGTTTGTTGGAATGTTTTTTGCTGCTGTGTCTGGTGACTGATTGCACCACTGATCCCAAAGTCTTCATTAAGCACCTTAAAATACGTACTTATGGGAAAAGACAAGTTGGTGGTGTTACCTTCGCAGATATTTTCGTCAATGGTACGGTTGAGGGCTATTTTGCGAAGCAGACTGCTGCCAGGATTGCGTATGGAGTCAATGATGCCACTACGACAATATTCGTAGGGGTTGTTACGAAATGTTGCAGCGGCATAAGAGCCACGGCGTTCAAAATGATTGTAAGAGAACGAAGGCATAGCATAGGTATGCACCTTTCTTTGTTCGGTTTTTCCTATATGGTATTCGATATTATGGTTGGTGCCAAGTTTCCAGTTTTTGGAGCGAAGGGCATTGCTGCTGTTGCGGTATTGATTGCTGGCAGCAATGAAATCTTCGGCTATCGTTTCGGTATAATTGTCTGCATCAATGCGGCTGCCCTCCAAGTTACCCTCCAAGCGGAACTTTCCGAATTTTTCTTTCACAAGGTAGTCGAAGCCAGCCTTCTTAGTGGCAAGCAGACCGCTGGGCATCTGCGCTGGTGTCCATTGCGTGTTCTCTCCTGGCTTGCGATTGTCGTTAAGGTTATTGATATTTGCGTATATTGCCAGCCGCGAGTTATCGCTAAAACGTAAGGCGAATAGTCTGGCAAGATAGCGCTCATTACTGCCTGCACCAACTTCTGTATTGGCTATCCAGCCGATGCTGTAGGCTTTCTTCAAACGAACGTCCATCACATACTCATCCTCGCCTTGCTTGATGCCGGTACGCCTTTCCAATTCGTTGGGACGATTGTACACATTGATGTTCTTAACCATGTATGCGGGCAGGTTCTCCAGCATCATCTGGTTGTCGCCGCGGAAGAAAGGCTCACCATTAAGCAAAAGGCTCTCGACCTTTTTCCCGTTTACAAAAATCTCTCCGTTATCTTTCAGTTCTGTGCCTGGCAGTTGGCGAATAAGCGCATCAAGCATAGAGCCCTCAGCGGTATTGAAGGCATCGGCATCATATACCAAGGTGTCGCCCTTGTAGGTGAACTTTACCTTGGTGGCAGAGATGGTAACTCCGTTAAGCGTGTGCGTCTTGGGCAACGGCTTGAGCAAGACTACGGGGAGGTCTCGCCAAGGCTCATTTCTGAAAGGCTTTACATTTATAGTATCATGGTATGTCTCGTAACCGTCAAGACCAATTGTTAAGACAAACAGTCCTCCTTCCTTGGGTACGTAAAAGCCATAAGTATCATTAGTATTCCATATTATTTTGTCATCCAAGGCGTTTCCTTTATCATCTGAAAAACTTACTATCCAATGCTTAGTCTTGTCCTCCCCTTTGTCTTCTTGCGGAGCAGTCATCAGCACCTCGCCTGTATAAGCATTGCATACTTTGGTGTAGAGATAATATTGTGCCTTCGTAGCTTTTTCTTTTACCTTATCCTGCTTGTCCTGCGCATTGGCAGGGCTACAGCAAAGAGCAATCAGAAAAACGGCGTAAATAATTCTTCTCATTTCTTCTTTCTTCCTTTATATTCTATACACCTTCTATATATTATACGCTCGTGATACCCGAAATTGGTCTAATTTCTCTGTTAAAAAAACTCAAATGGCAGGATTTTCTTATGTTTTACTCCGTTTTCTTCGGCTTCTTATTGAGGCGGTAGAGGACGTGGAGCATGGCGTACTGGGGAGTGACGTTGCTCCATGTCTCGGTGCGGCCCTGGGCGTTGATGGTGCGGCGGACGTTGCTGAGCTGGCCGAAGAGGTCGAAGGCATCGAGCATGACGGTGAGGCCGGCCTTGGGGAAGGTGCGCGAAAGACGTGCGTTCCACACCAGCTCGTTGGTTTTCTTGGAGTGGTAGTTGTAGCCGCGGCGCGAGTACATGGTCATGTCGGTGGAGAA
>JAGCYL010000028.1 GCA_017960825.1 Bacteroidaceae bacterium
ATAATTCGCTTCAAGCAACTATTTTCATTTTTGGGAATACCCCTTTCTACATTTTGACGTCAAAAATGTCAAAAAGGGGCCATTTAGAACTGTTAATCACTCACAATCAGCGAATTAGTTTTTTGACGGTGTGAGAAAGTTTTTTGACAGTGTGAGAAAATTTTTAGTCGCTTCTATCTCCAATTCTGTGAAGCGCTGGGGATTGCTAATGTATTTGTAGTAGTTTTGGCGTGAGCCGATGTCGCCAAACTCCTCACACACAGCGCGATAGTCCGTCTGGGTGATGAGTCCGAGCTGTGCGGCGCAGTATATGGCGAGTGCCACCTGCTTGCCCTGCTTTCCGTCGATTAGGGCGTGCAGTTTGTCGGCTGTTTCCTTCTGCAGAGTCGATGCAGTCGATGGTTGGGCTGTCTGCCCCTTCTGCAGAGTCGATGCAGTCGATGTTTTGGCTGTCTGCCCCTTTTTCGGTGTGCTGCCCGTGAGGGTCGCACCTATTTTTTTATAGATTTTACAAGAAATAATCTGATTTTTTGTTGGTAGTTTCAAAGAAAAGTATTAACTTTGTAATGTCTTTCGCGAAGGCACGGAATGTTGTTAACTTATTTACTAAACCTAAAAATCTTTACGAAATGGGTACAATTAGACAAGGTATTGCGCGTAGGCCAGTCCCCGGTGGCGGAAACAAGCTTTATGCCATCGGTCTGCACTACAGCCGCATTTCTGACACGGAGTGTCGGGGGGATATTGCGTGAAGGCAGGGCGCGTTCTCGATTGGAAGATGTGACGATGTGACGCGTCAATGATGACGTTTGGCAGTGGCCCAAAGATGAAAGTGGAGAGCCCCTGAATCCGTGGTAGGTCTTACCTCTCTGCGAAGTCTTGCATCGTTTTTTGGAGGTAGGCTTTGGCTTTGCGGTATAGTGACTTTTCTTTCTTCGCTCCTGAATTCTCACTATTGACTCCTAACTCCCTGACGACGTGTCCTGCTGTATCGATAAGGGTGATGCCGCCGCTGAAGGTGTGGACGGCGCAGGGATAGCTGTAGCTGCTACTGAGCACGTCGCGACTGAAGGTAAAGTCGGCGTGGGTCAGGCGGAGCTGGCCGAGCAGTGTGGCCGCGAGATCTGTCTGATTACAGAGTGCGTCGATGCGACGGGGGCCGCTCACGGCTCCGCCCGTCCAGATGACGGGGATGCGGTTACGCTCTGGGTTGGCCTCTGTGATGCCGGCGGGGTAGCTGATGCTGTGGTCGGACAGAATGATGAGCAGGAGGTTGCCCCACATGGGCGAGGCCTTGAGGCGTGCCACCAGTTTGCCGATGCTGTCATCGAGGTAAGCCATGCTGTTGGCTATCTGGTCGTCCGTAATCCTACGGTAGGGCACTTGCCAGTCTTCGTGGCTGGAGAGGGTGAGGCATGTTATGAACCTTGCCGCTTCGCTCTCGCGGCTCCTTAACGCCAGCCCGCGCCGATGGCGCGACCACTGGCGAGCCGCTCGCGACCCTTGCAGGGTTAAAGATTGAAACATATTATACAGCGTGTCGAGCACTATGTGGTCCTGCACACCCCAGGAATGGGAGTGACGTACTGAGGCAGGGAAGGTCTCGTAGCCGCGGACTTGCTGATAGCCGGTGGAGAGAAGGTAGCCTTTGGTGTTGGTGAAGTTAATGTCGCCGCCATAGAGAAAGTCCGTGGTGTAGCCGTTGGCTGCAAGGGTGCGGGCGATGGAGGGGAGAGTGCGGGCTTTCTCTGCCAGTTTCATTACCGAGATGTCGGGGAAGGCAGGATAGCCGCTCAGTGTGCTGACGAGTCCGCGGTCGGTGCGGAATGAGTTGGCGTAGCATCGGGAGAAATAGATGCCCTCGTCAGCAAGGCGGCAGAGGTTGGGGGTGATGGTGGGGGTGAAGAATACTGACCCGCAGCCCTCCATCACGATTAGCAGGATGTCAGGGCGCGTGGTGGTAAGCAGTGTGTCGGTGTCAACACTGAGGGTTTCGTAATGCATTTGGGCAAAGATGCTGTCGCAGGTGGCGGTGTCGTAGAAGTGATAGAGCTCCTCAAAGTCCTGCACCTTGAACGAGGAGCTGAGCAGGCTGAAGACGGGGTTGACAGCTGAGTGATTGAGAAATTGGTTCTGCGAGTAATAGACGTAGCCCACGTTCATGGTAGAGCGCCCTATGCCGCCGCGACCGAGGAGAAACAACACTCCGCCCACGAGCAACAATATAATGAGGTCCCGGATATGCCTGGCTACGGGCTCCAAACGGCGGGCGGCAATCCACACGCGGCGCAGCGCGAGGAGCGTGAGGGCGGCTATGGCGGCAATGGCCAGGATGGCAATAATGACAAACCATGCCGACACACTGGACGTTACGCCCTGCAAGTCGTCTATATAATTAAAGATGGTGGCGTCGAGTTTGAATTGCCAAAACTTATATAGCACAGTGTCGGTCACCACAATAAGGGCCAGCAATGGAGCGATGATATAGCAGTAGGTCTTTGTGGCGAGCTGCGGCCATCTGCCACCCACCCAGAGGGATACGATGCTGATGAGCAATGGCACGGATGTCATGTAGGAGGCGGTGGAGAGGTCGAGGGGCAGTCCGCGCCACAGTACGGTGAAGACATCGGCCACGCCAAAGTCATTGCTCCCTGAGTTGTAGAGCATAAACACCACCTTTATCATCAGAAAGGTGGTGATAATAATAATGAAAAACAGACCGATATATTTGAGTCGCGCTTTCATCCGTCAGTTTTTTAACTCTTCAACCCTTCAATTCTTCAATTCTTCTACAGTTGCTGCATATCGTTGAGCTTCTTGTAATACTTGCCGAGAGCTATCAGTTCGTCGTGTGTGCCGCTCTCCACTATCTGTCCGTCGTGGAGCACATATATGCGGTCGGCATTCTTTATGGTGGAGAGGCGGTGGGCGATGGCAATGGTGGTGCGTGTCTTCATCAGCCGCTCCAGAGCCTCCTGCACCAATCGTTCACTCTCGGTGTCGAGGGCTGAGGTGGCTTCGTCAAGAATGAGGATAGGCGGATTCTTGAGTATGGCGCGAGCTATGCTGACGCGCTGCCTCTGTCCGCCGCTCAGTCGGCAGCCGCGGTCTCCGATGGAGGTGTCGTAGCCGTGCTCCATCTCCATGATGAAATCGTGGGCATTGGCTATCTTGGCAGCCTCCACCACCTGCTCCATCGTGGCGTGCTCCACACCAAAGGCTATGTTGTTGAACACGGTGTCATTGAAGAGGATAGCCTCTTGATTCACATTGCCAATCAGTGAGCGCAGCGACTGGATGGACAGTTGCCTTATGTCCTGCCCGTCAATGAGTATCTGTCCGCTGCTCACATCGTGATAGCGCGGGATAAGGTCCACCATTGTCGATTTGCCGGAACCCGACTGCCCCACCAGGGCGATGGTCTTGCCTTTAGGCACCACGAGATTGATATTGCTGAGCACCTGCTTGCTCTCATTGTAGCTGAAGCACACGTTGCGCAGCTCTATACTCTCCTTCAGTTCGCTGATGGTCTGCGGATTCTCCACCTCCTTGATATTGTTTTCGGCATTGAGTATTGTGTTGATGCGCTCCATGGAGGCCATGCCCTTCTGGATGCTGTAGCCAGCCTTCGAAAGGTCTTTCAGCGGCTGGAGGATGGTGTAGAGTATCACGAGGTAATATATAAAGGTGCTTGCGTCGATGGGCGAGTTGCCGGAGAATATGAGATAGCCGCCAAACCACAGCACGACTACTATCATACATGT
Source organism: Bacteroidaceae bacterium (assembly GCA_017960825.1). Classification (GTDB taxonomy): domain Bacteria; phylum Bacteroidota; class Bacteroidia; order Bacteroidales; family Bacteroidaceae; genus UBA6382. Next base: position 3,765 of record JAGCYL010000028.1, read on the forward strand.
GCCAAGGAACTCGCTGACGGGGTGAGCTGCGCTCTGGCGGATGGCCACTCGCATCGAGGCGTTGCGGTATTCATTGTTGACTTTCTCAAAGCGTTTGTCCATCTTCTTCTCAGCGATGAAGGCCTTGATGATGCGCAGTCCGCCGAGGGTTTCTTCTATCTGGCTGATGCCGTCGCTCCATTTGCTCTGCGCAAAGAGCGATTTCTGCTTCAGTTTCTTGCCTATGCGCCCGATACCAAAGGCCATAAACGGCACTACAAGCAGGGTAAACAGCGTAAGCTGCCAGCTGATGGCAAGCAGGGTGACTAAGTATATGAGTATAAAGATAGGGTTCTTTATTACCATGTCGAGCGACGAGGTAATCGAGGAGTCAATCTCATTGACATCGGTGCTGGCGCGGGCCAGAATGTCGCCCTTCCGCTCTTCGGAGAAGAAGGACAGCGGCAGCCTCAGTATCTTGCGATAGATGTCGGCGCGGATGTCGCGCACCACACCAGTGCGCAGCGGCATCAGGCATGCCGAGCCGCCGAAGTAGGCCGCAGTCTTGAACAACGTCAGCACAGCCAGGATGATGCCCAGCATGAGCAGCGTGGTGGCGGGACCGTAGCTGTCAATCATCAGCTGTGAGTAATAATAGCCGTTGTTCTTGGCTGTTTCCAGAAAGTCGCTGGTGCCCCATTCGATGAACTGGTAGCGCTCTGTGTTGATTTTGAAAAGAATCTGCAATATAGGCAGCAGCACTGTGAATGAGAAAACATTAAACAGCGCGGCCAGAATATTGAAGAGCAGTGTGCCCCCGATATATCGCTTATAGCGGGAGAAATACTTGCTCATCAAATGGAAGAAATCTTTCATATTCTGCTATTTTCTGCCGAAGTCAGCGGGAATTTCGCCCCATCGTTCGGTGTGCCACTTAAGTATTTTGAATTCAGAGAAGTCGTTATTGTTCAGCCATTTCTCAGCGCGGGCTATAAGGTCGTGCGCTTTGGCTGTCTTATCGTTGAGAGCCAGTTTGGTGCGACACTTGCGGGCCTTGATCCAGAGCAGGGCATTGCGGCTGTCGCTGTAAATGGGATATGTGGTGCCGAGCTGCTTCTGCAGCGCGATGGCATGCACTATGGCCAAGAACTCGCCTATGTTGTTGGTCGCCATAATCGGGCCGAAGTGAAACAGTTGTATGCCGCTCTTCACATCCACGCCGCGATACTCCATCATGCCTGGATTGCCGCTACAGGCGGCGTCCACGGCATAGGCGTCCTGTATCACCTCCGCGCTCAGCCCAGAGTTCAGGGGTCTTAGCTCTGCGTTCTTATTTCTTCGCTCTATCGGGGGCGCACCTTCCTTAAACGCCTTCTCAGCCTCCTCCATCGTGGGGAAAGACTTGTAGCGGGAGCCTTCAGCGCCGATCACCTGCGCCTTGCATTCGTCCCAAGTGAGGTAGATGCCTGGCTCGCGGCCCTGCCACACAACATAGTATTTCTGTTTCTGTTTGCTCATTGCCATGCTTGCAGGGCTACATCCTTTCCGGCACCTCTATGCCAAGCAGGCGCATGCTGGTGCGCACGATATTGCTCACCTGCTCTGAGAGAACCAGGCGAAGCTGGCGCTTCTCCTCGATGGATTCGCCCAAAATGGTGTAGTCGTGGTAGAACTGATTGTACTCCTTCACCAGGTCGTAGCAGTAGTTGGCGATGGTGCTGGGACTATACTCTGCAGCAGCCTGCTGGATGATGCTTGGGAACTCGGCCATGTGTTGTATGAGGTTCTGCTCCTTCTCATTCACGGGCGTGGCTTCGCTTACCCCGCCGCCGAAGTTGATGCCGGCATCCTTGGCTTTGCGCAGCACCGAGCGGATGCGGGCGTAGGTGTACTGGATGAACGGTCCTGTATTGCCGTTAAAGTCGATGCTTTCCTCAGGATTGAAGAGCATATTCTTGCGAGCGTCAACCTTGAGCAGGAAGTATTTCAGTGCGCCGAGGCCCACCACGCGGGCTATCTCGTCCTTCTCCTTGCTGTCCATGTCGGCAAACTTGCCCAGCTCCTCGCTTGTCTGACGGGCGGTGGCAATCATTCCGCTGATCAGGTCGTCAGCATCAACCACTGTACCCTCGCGACTCTTCATCTTGCCGTTGGGCAGCTCCACCATGCCGTAGGAGAAGTGCACCAAGTCCTTGCCCCACTCGAAGCCGAGTTTGTCGAGCAGGATGGAGAGCACCTTGAAGTGGTAGTTCTGTTCATTGCCAACGACATACACCATCTTGTCTATGGGGTAGTCGTCGAAGCGCAGCTTGGCAGTGCCGATATCCTGCGTCATATATACAGAGGTGCCGTCAGAGCGCAGCAGCAGTTTCTCGTCAAGTCCTTCGCCACGCAGGTCAGCCCACACGGAGCCGTCGTCGTGGCGCGTGAAGATGCCCTTGCTCAGGCCTTCCTCCACCTTGGCCTTGCCTACAAGGTAGGTGTCTGATTCATAATATATCTTGTCGAAGCTCACGCCGAGGGCCTTGTATGTCTCGTCGAAGCCGGCATACACCCACTCGTTCATCTTTTTCCAAAGGCCGCGCACCTCGGGGTCGCCCTGCTCCCACTTCACCAGCATCTCGTGGGCCTCCCTGATGAGCGGGGCTTCTTTTTCAGCCTTAGCCTTGGCAGCCTCGTCGTCAAGACCCTCAGCCTTGAACTGGGCGGTCAGCTCCCTGACCTCCTCGCGGTAGTGCTGGTCGAAAGCCACGTAATATTCGCCTATAAGGTGGTCACCCTTCTTGCCACTGCTCTCAGGTGTCTCGCCATTGCCCCATTTGAGCCAAGCCAGCATCGACTTGCAGATGTGTATGCCGCGGTCATTGACGATATTGGTCTTCACCACGCGGTTGCCGGCACCCTCCAATATCTGGCTGATAGCCCAGCCCAGCAGGTTGTTGCGCACGTGGCCCAGATGGAGCGGCTTGTTGGTATTAGGCGATGAATACTCTATCATCACCAGCGGTGACTGGGCTGTAGGCTTCACCGTGCCATAGTCGGCGGTCTGCGCTATATTATTCAGCAGGCGAGTCCAACTCGTGGTGGCCACGCAGAGGTTGAGGAAGCCCTTGATTACGTTAAACTTCTCCACGGCGGGCTCATTGTCCACCAGCCACTGGCCTATCTCCTGCGCAGTGTCTTCAGGCTTCTTCTTGGAGATGCGCAGCAGGGGGAACACCACCAGAGTGAGGTGCCCTTCAAATTCTTTCTTGGTCTTTTGCAGTTGCAGCTGCCCGGCCTCTATCTTTGCTCCGTAGAGACTCTCCACGGCTTTGGCGCAGGCCGACTGTATCACGTTTTGAATGTCCATAGTCTTGGCGTTGTTTTTGCAAGGGTGGGAATGTCCGATTTCTTATGGCCACATTCCACCATTTTATTTTTCGACTGCAAAATTAGTGAAAAACGAGGTGATGACAAAGCAAAAATATATAAAAGGTAGTATGCCCTTATTTCTTCTTGTCTTCCAGATAGCGGCGCTTCTTTGCGCTCATAGGGCGTGCTTCCTTAGCTGCTTTGGCTGCGGCTTTAGCTGCATTCTCTGCTTTGCGTTTCTTCTGCTCTGCCTGTATCAGGCGGCGTCTGGCATCGCGGGCGCGAGCTATCTCTTTCCGCTTTTCTTCTTTCTCTAAACGCAATGCTGCTTTCTCGGCCTCGCGTGCTTCAATCTCTGCCTTGCGTTTGGCGCGTTTCTCTTCCTCGCGGGCCAGGATGCGAGCATGGTACTCAGGATTTGACAGCAATATCTTTCGGAAAGGAGTGGCAAGTATGTTGAGTGCCATCTTGCTCACCTTTGTGCGGGCGTATCGCCAGCTCTTGCTCTCGGCTTCGCATAGCACTGTGCCGTCGTTGAGTACTGCCTTTGCGCGATGCAGCCCTTCTGCTGTCTGCTCCATCTCCAGTGAGAGGCGACGCCCGTCAGCCTGACGCACAATGGCGTCGGCTTGGGCCAGCAGATTGGCATTGCGTTTGCGGTGGCGGAAAAGATGCTCGCTTTCTTCATTCAGGATATACTTGCCTATAAACCAGTTGCGCAGTCCCTCATCCAAGGTGCTCACATAGCCGAAGATGGCGTACACAAAGATATGTCTGTGGGTGCTGATGTCGAATTTGTTGCCTGCCCTGACGAATTGGCGTATCTTCCACTCGTCAAACATACGCTCCAGCCGCTCGTTGCGAAACAGATTGCCAAGCACATGCTGCAAGCGTGTGCCCTCGCCAGTGTAGTAGCGGTAGAGCACCTGAGCCACCATCCCCTTGAATACAAACATACCGGCAAACACATAGCGGCTATTACCTTTACCCTCTTTATCATAGAAGGAGTCGTGGGTCAGCACCTCGCGCAGACGAGTGCTGGAAAACAACTTGCGAAGATCGCTGTACTGCGGGTCTTCCCAAGTTCTGAAATTGTCCTTCGGGCGCGGTTGTTGTGTTCTGACTATATCATCCATACTCTTGGCACGGGCAGGAGGAATCGAACCCCCACAATCAGGTTGGAAACTGAATTCAGGCCCCGAAAGCCTGTGTGCTACCATTACACTATGCCCGCATTCTTCAATTTTTTTCCCTGGAGCGGGTGACGGGAATCGAACCCGCGCCTGCGCACTGGAGGTACGCCGAATCAAGATCTGAAGTCTTGCGTGCTACCACTACACTACACCCGCGGCATTTCCGCGCAAAGTTACGAAGAAAATGAGATATCACCCAAAATGGCTTCCTTTTTTTAAACTTTTTTTGTTTATTCAGAAACAATCCCTTATCTTTGCAAACGCGTATGTAAATGGCCATTTATATAAACAGTCATATATATAATGAAATTCTACGATAGAAAAACAGAAATCGAAATTCTGCAACAGAGTGAAAGACAAGCAGAGTACAGTGCTGTGTTTACCGTATTGACAGGCAGACGGCGTGTTGGCAAGACCTCTCTGGTTACGAAGGCATTGGAAGGCAGATCTTTCGCTTACCTCTTCGTTTCCAAAGACAGCGAAGCGATACTTTGTCGCAAGTTTCAACAAACGCTCGAAGAACAGTTGGGTTTTCAAGTCTATGGTCAGCTGACACACTTTCGGGATGTCTTCGAAGTCATAATGAAAGAGTCTCTACAGCGACACTTCACTGTGGTGTTCGATGAGTTTCAAAACCTCTATAAGGTGAATGCCGCTATTTTTAGTGAAATGCAGGACCTTTGGGACAGGTATCATCGCGACTCTCATCTGAATCTTATTACGATGGGCAGCATCCGTTCACTTATGAAACGCATTTTTGAAGATAAGAACGAGCCGCTCTATGGTCGCCCTACTTCAAAATTCACTCTTCTGCCTTTCAATATTGAGGTGATAAAGCAGATTCTCCATGACCACCAACCTGATTATAAAAACGAGGATTTGCTCTGTCTCTATATGATAACAGGCGGTGTGGCAAAATATGTGGAATTGCTGATGGATGAGGGATGTTACACCAAGGAGAAAATGCTTAATTATTTCTGTCGTCAGGACTCTTATTTTCTTACAGAAGGACGTGATCTGATGAATCAGGAATTTGGCGAAGACAGTAATACCTATTTCTCTATCCTCCAGTTGATAGCAGGCGGAATGACCAGACGTTCGGATATTGACGGAGCAATGCAGAAAGATATGGGAACATTCCTTCAGAATTTAGAAAGCCACTATAATATAGTTTCCCGCCTGAAGCCTCTGCTTGCCAAACCTAATAGCAAAACGAGTGCCTATGAGATTTCTGACCAGTTCCTGCGTTTCTGGTTCCGCTTTGTGTGGCCATATCAGGCATTGGTGGAGCGTCAGCAGTTGTCTTTGTTGCGGCAAAACATAGGACGGCATTACGAGCAGTTCTCTGGCAGAGCCCTTGAGCGCTA
>JAGCYL010000029.1 GCA_017960825.1 Bacteroidaceae bacterium
CACCACGTTGAGCTTGAGGCGGCGCTTGTCCATGAGCGAATCGTGCTGCTCCTGCAGCTGGCTGAGCAGGCTGCTGCCCACAGTGCCGATGCCGCACACGAAAAGATTGACTACCTTGTGCTGGCTGAGGAAGAAGCTGTCGTGAATCACGCTGAGGGCCTTGCGCAGATGGCGCTTCTCCACTACTACGGAGATGTTCATCTCTTTTGCGCCCTGAGCCGAGGCTTTCACATTGACGCCGTTGCGGCCGAGTATGCTGTAGAGGCGACCTGCCACACCGAGCTTGTCTTTCATCTGCTCGCCCACTACGGCTATTGTGGCTAAGTCGTCGATTACCTCTATGGGATTGATGGCACCGGTGGCTATCTCGTTGGCAAACTCGCGGGTGAAGACTTCTTGCGCCTTCAGGGCGTCGCTGTGGGTCATGCAGAGCGATGTACCTGTCTCGGAGGATGTCTGTGCCACCATGAAGGTGCTGATTCCGTTTTCGGCAAGGATGGTAAAGAATCGGCGGTTGATGCCTACTACGCCTACCATGTTCATACCGCTGATGTTGATGATTGCGGTGTCGTTGATGGATGTGAGTCCTTTCACGCCAAGCTCATTACTATGAGCCTGCTCTGGATTGAACTCGCTGATGATGCTTCCTTTGTAGTCGGGGCGGAAGGTATTCTTCACGTAGAGTGGTATCTTCTTGGCGCAGACGGGGAAAATGGTGGGGGGGTATATGACTTTTGCGCCGAAGTTGCAGAGCTCGGTGGCTTCGCTGTAGGTAAGGCGCTCTATGGTATAGGCTGAGGGAATTATGTGTGGGTCTGCTGTCATGAAACCGTCCACATCGGTCCATATCTCCAGCACATCGGCGTCGAGGGCCGCGGCAATGATGGCTGCGGTGTAGTCGGAGCCACCGCGCCCGAGGGTGGTGGTGTCGCCGGTGTGTATATCGCTGGCTATGAAGCCTGGTACGATGGCCACCCCGCGCTCCTCGGCAAATGTCTCCTGAATCTTGGCGTTGCTGGCGGCGAAATCGACGGTGGAGTACCTTGAATTCTGACCGTTAAACGCTTGGCCAGGTATATTGTGGCCAGGTTCGGGCTGCTGGGTGAAGATGAATTGGCGCGAGTCGTAGAGTGTAGCGTCGCTGATGAACTCTTGCATAATCATCGAGCTGCATCGCTCGCCGTAGCTGAGGATGGCGTCCTCGGTCTTGGGCGTTACGTCCTTGATGAGGTACACGCCGCGCAGGATGCTCGCCAGTTCGTCGAGCAGGCTGCCCACCTGTTGCCTGAGAGCCGCGCGTGCGCTGTCGTTGTCGATTATCGCGTCGATATAGTTGCTGTGTGTCTCTACGATATCGTGGAGAAGATTCTGGTAGCTGGCGTCACCCGTGGCGGCCATCTGGGTTACCTTGACCAGATTGTTGGTAACGGTCTTGAGAGCCGATACTACTACTACCAATGGCTTGGCTTCGGCCTCTACAATGGCTTTTATGTTACGGATGCTCTCTTCTGTGCCTACCGAGGTGCCTCCAAATTTTAGAACTTTCATCGTGAATGTGCGTGTAATTGTTTTTTTGCGTTGCAAAAGTAATAATAATGTTACAAATGAACGGATTTGTTGTGTGTCAATTTGCGGGGCGTGCGCGGTAAACCGCGCTTTTATATCATTTTCTTGTACTCTTCAAGGCGCGCAACGGGGTCGGGACTCTGCCAGATGTCACCGAGTATTGCTACTCCGCCGAAGCCGAGAGCCAGTGCCTCCCGGGCGCGGGTGGGGGTGATACCGCCAAGGGCTACGACGTGGTTGTCGATGATGCCGTCGCGGTGGGCGCGCCGCAGTTCTTCGGCAGTGAAGGCGCTGCGGTAGCCCTGCTTGGAGATGCTGTCGAAAATGGGACTGAGGAAGAGGTAGGATGGCCTCTCTCTTGTTCCCTCCCCATTGAGAGGGGAGAAGGAGGTGGGCTTCAATGTCTCCTTGCGGCGCAGCACCTCCTCAAGTGTGTGGCAAGAGTGGATATCGTGATTGTGGAGCGCTATCCTGTCGCGGAACTCAGGGGCAATCTGAGCGATGAGTGCCGACAACTCTGCCGCCGTGGCACCAGGCTTGCGCAGGTGGAGCAAGGGCAGTCCGTGGCGGAAGAGAGTATTGAGCAGCTCGGCTTCGCCGTCAAAGAACTCTGGCTGCGTGAGTAGGATTAGTTTCTTCTCCATTGACTTGTATCACTTATATTTTTTCGCCCCGGTTGTCAAAGCTCGCATCCCAATCTTTCCAGACAGGTGTCAGCCCGCGCTGCAGCAGGGCTGCATTGATGTCTGCCGCACTGCGATTGTCGTTGACCGAGAATTGGTCAAGGGCTTCAGGATAGGTGTAGTATCCGCCGGGCTGCGTGCGACTATCTGCACTCATAGTAGTGACTCCGAGTCCTGCCATGTTGTCGCGCAGGAATGCCGGCTCGCGGGTGGAGTAGGAGATATCGACATCGTGGTCGAAGATGCGCATGGCAAACGTGGCTTGCGCCAATTGGCGGTCGGACATCACGCATCGCGGCTGGAATCCCTGATTTTCGGCGGGGCGCATGCGCGGAAAATTGATGCTGTACTTGGTGCGCCAATAGGTGCGCTGCAAGTAGCGGAGGTGGTGGGCCATCATCGTGATGTCGGTGCGCCATTCTCGCTCAAGGCCGATGAGTACACCCATTCCGATGGAGTGAACGCCGGCTTGCCCCATGCGGTCGAAACCGTTGACACGCCATTCGAAGCGCGACTTCATGCCGCGCGGATGATAGATATTGTAATTGGCGCGGTGGTAGGTCTCTTGAAAGCATATCACTCCATTCATGCCCCTCCCGGCCAGGGTGCGGTAATCGTCAGCACTGAGGGGCTGCACCTCTATCTTGACATTGCTGAAGTAACGCTTGGCTAAATCAACGGCTGTGAGGAGATATGGCACCCCCGCCTTGGCGGGGTTCTCGCCGGTGACGAGCAGAATATTCTCGAACGGGGCGAGATGCTTGATGGCCTTGAACTCGTCCTCTATCTGCCGGGGTGTCAGTATGACGCGCGCCATTGGATTTTCCTTGTGAAAGGCACAATATATGCAGCTGTTGGTGCAACTGTTGGTGATGTAGAGAGGAATGAACATCGACACCGTGCGCCCGAAACGCTCCTCGGTGTAATGCTTCGACAACTGCGCCATCTGCTCCAGATACGGCTCGGCAGCCGGTGAGATGAGAGCCATGAAATCGTCAACGTCGCAACGCTCCTTGCCGAGGGCGCGGCGTACGTCGTTATCGGTCTTGGCATTGATGCGCTCGGTGGTTTCCTCCCAATTTATTTTGTCTAATTCGTCTGAGAACATGTGTTCTTATGCTAGGAATTGGGTTAGGGGAGAGCTGGCCTTGGCCTCATAAGTGGCGGAGCCTGGAGCGAGACCTGCCTCATAGGCGCGGCGCCCTGCTATGACGGCTTCCTTGAAGGCGATGGCCATCTCTACCGGATTGGACGCCACCGAGATAGCTGTGTTGACAAGGCATGCGCTGGCGCCCATCTCCATTGCCTCGGCGGCATGACTCGGAGCTCCCAAGCCAGCGTCGATAACAACGGGCACTGAGGCTTCTTCGATAATTATCTGTAGGAAATCACGAGTGCGGAGGCCACGATTGGTGCCGATAGGCGCTGCCAGTGGCATTACTGCCGCTGCGCCCACGTCAGCCAACTGCTTGCATAGCGTGGGGTCGGCCTGACAATAGGGGAGCACGATGAAACCAAGCTTGACCAGCTGCTCTGTGGCCTTGAGCGTTTCCACAGAGTCAGGGAGCAGGTATCGGGGGTCGGGATGAATCTCCAATTTCAGCCACGGAGTTTGGAAAGCTTCTCTGGCCATCTGGGCAGCAAACACGGCCTCCTCGGCATCGCGCACGCCACTCGTGTTAGGCAGTAGCTGGATGCGCGGATTTTTGATGTGCGCCATAAAATCGTCTTGCTCGTCGCCAAGCTCCACACGCTTCATGGCTAATGTGACCATTTCGGTGTCGCTGGCTTCTATGGCAGCGGTCATCAGTTCGTTGGAGCCAAATTTGCCTGTGCCCAAGAAGAGGCGCGAGCCAAACTGTTTGTCAGCTATAATGAGTTTGTCCATATTAGATGTTTGTTTTGTTCATTTTCAATACTATTTCCTGCGTAGCTCTGACTGGGTCGTCGGCTTGCAGAATAGTGCCCGAAAGGGCAATGCCATTTACTCCAGTGGCCATGATAGCCTCGATGTCGTTCGCTGTTATTCCGCCGATAGCTACTAATGGCACTCGGAGCAATTGTTCGTTAAGATAGTGTGTAATTGCTTTATAGCCGTTGAGGCCGAGTGTGGGAGCCAAATTTTTTTTGGTCTCCGTATATCGAAATGGGCCGCAACCGATATAGTCTGCGCTCTGGTGGCAGTGGCTGGCTGCCTGCTCAGCAGTGTTGGCGGTGCCACCGATAATATATTCCTCCCCCAATTGTTGTCGTGCTTCGAGTATGGGCATATCGGTGAGACCCAGATGGACTCCGTCTGCCTTCAGTTCCTTTACAAGTTCTACATGGTCGTCTATTATCATAATGGCGCCTACACGGTCACACATATGGCGTAGTTCGCGCCCTACCTTGAGGATGCTGGCTGTATCAGCGCCCTTCATCCGTAGCTGTACCCAGCGGCATCCGCCCTCTAAGGCCATAGCCGCTCCGTCCAGCTCGCTGTAGCGCGCCGTGGTGTGCGTAATAAATTGCAGTCGCCCGATATGTCGGATTACCTCTGCCACCTTTTGTAGTTTTCTGTTTTCCTACCCTCCGCTGAAGGCTTTGAGTATGGTTATCTTCTGGTTGGCGCTCAGGGCAAAGGCTGGCCATTCGCTGCGCGGCACCATCTTATTGTCCACGGCGATGGCTACGCCGCTGGCTGGCAGCTGTTGCTGTTCGGCCAGCTGCGATAGCGTGGTGGCAGTGGTTTCGTAGGGAGTGTTGTTGATGATTAGTGTCATGGTTTGGGGAATGACTGTTCTATCTCTTGTGCTACTGCGAGGGCGGTGAGCATAGATACTCCTGTGCCATCGCCTTGGTGGTGGGTGTTGTGACCACTGAGTATGGATCCTATGGCGTAGAGATTGTTGACGGGCAGTCCGCTTTTAAGGGGATGGAAGGCATCGTCGGTGTGCACGCCGTAGGTCATGAAGGGTTGCGGCTCGAAGAAGGAGCCTGTTGCCAGCCCGCCTTGAGGAGAGGCTTTGGCATTTGTGTCGATGTCGAGGCCGAAGATGGGCTCTATCACTCTGCGGTAGCCTGCCACGAGGCCATGGCTCTGGAAAGAGCCTGTGGCGAGGATGTATCTTTCGGCTTCCACGGTTTCGGAATAGCCCGTGGCTATGCTTGTTATCTCATTGTTGCGAATGGTGCCGGCGGTGACTCTGGCATCGTGGAATATCTTGCCACCGAGCTGTGTGAAATGGTTGCGCAGCTGCGTCTGCAGTCGCATGCCGAGCAGTGAGGGTGGCAGTGTGGCGATGACATAGACGGGACTTTCAATCTGGTTGCGCAGTTTGGTCAGAGCCTCATTGCCGGTGGGACCGAAGACGGCAGGCAGTAGTATCATCTGCTTTGCGCTGTTGCCATTGGCCGTACACGATGCGCTTACTGCGTCGGCAAAGTCGTGCAGTATGTCGTCGTTGTCCATTATGCGTGCTATGGTGGTGGCGCGTGTCTCATATTGACTGTTGCGTCGTGTCTGCATTGCCTTGATGGGCAGGGTGCAGATGCTTGTATGGACGCTCATCTGCTCCAGTCCTGCGCGTATGAACTCCACGGGGAAGTCCAGAAAGCCTGCAATATTGATAATCGTAGCATTGCTTAGCGGCAGGGTGGTACCATCGTCAGATGTGAGGCAGTCGTCGAGTGTCAGCCATGCCGGTTTGGCCACTCCCATAGGGGTGATACGCCAGTGGTTGGCAGCAGAATTGCCCTTGAGCATGATGCCTGCCTCACCAAGTAAGGCCTGTGCCTCTTGGGTAAGTAGTGCCAGGCGGTCTGTGCCTATCTTGCTATAGGGATGGGTAGGGGGTAGAGAGGCGATGGCATCCAGTGGATGGGCAATGGGGCGCTCTCTGCTGTCGTAGCCAAGCAACTCAAGTGAGCCGGAGAAAGTGTTCAGTGTGCTAGGGCCGGAGGTGGCGATGGCCACACGCCGCCCTTTTCGCTGCAGGGCAATGCCGGCTGTCAGACCACTCAGGCCGCCACCGATGATTATTATGTCATATTCTTTGGACACGAGAGATTCTATTTGACTATTTAAGTTGATAATTTATATTTAGCTCTTTAAGATTGGAGACTACTCTCTATGAGGTTTGGAACTTGTCCAGTCCGCATAGACCTTTGTAAACGCTGGCCATGTACTGAGCATCTGCGAGAGTGGTGTCCCACGTAATGGGGTAGATGCCCTTCCATCGTTCGTTTATAAAGTCGGCTAGGTCGCGTCCACAATCAATGGTAGTCTTGCCTCCCACGGAGCACATGAGACGAGCGGCTCTCAGAGCACAGTAGCGGCCCGGACATTTGCCCATGCCCATACGTGTGCGACGGCGCAGCTGGGTGAGCGTTTCCACCTGGCCACTGGCAATAAGGTCTTTGATTTCACCTAGTGTCACCTTCTCGCATTCGCACAGATACAGCGACTCTGCGCTGGTCCATAATGCAGCATCGTCCTTTCCCGGCAGGGAGTTGAGTCCCTTGTAGGTGGTGCGCGAGATAGCTTTTCGTGTTTGGTCGGTGGCTTCGTTAAGGGCGATGACGGCCGTCTCACATCTGCGTTTTACATTGAGTTTGTCGCACACCATATCGGTAGCCATCTCTGCCATGAGGCGATAGGTCATCAGTTTGCCGCCAGTAATGGTGATAAAGCCTGCAAGGCCGTCGCGCTTCTCGTGGTCAAGGCATACTATGCCGCGACTGATGCCACGCCCTGCCTCTTCGTCGTCTTCGGCTACCAAAGGGCGTACTCCGGCATAGGCACGAAGTATGCGAGTGGAAGAGAGTACGGGCACGAGCTTGGTGCCTTCGCGAAGTAGGGTGGCAATCTCCTTGGGGGTGACGCGCACATCGTCACACTCGCTGATCGGCACGCGGTCGGAAGTGGATCCGAGGATGGTGACATCGCCGTCGGGCACGAGTATATCGCCATTGGCTGCCTTGTGGCAGCGATTGATGACCATCTTGTTGACACGATTGGCAAAGATGAGCAATGCCCCCTTACTCGGGAACATCGTTATCTCTACGCCTGCCATGCGAGCTATGGTGGAACTCCAGATGCCGGCGGCGTTGACGGTAATTTTTCCGCGTATCTCGAGTTCTTCGTTATTCTGAGTGTTGCGCACCTTGACGCCCTCTACGCGGTTGGCTTGAGTAATGAGGGCAATAACCTCGTGGTAGGTGAGGATGTCGGCTCCATGCATTCGTGCATCGAGCTCATTGGCCTGTACGAGGCGGAAGGGGTCGACAGAGCCGTCGGGGACTCGCACTGCTCCTGTGAGGGCAGGGTTTACGGTGGGCTCTATTCGCTTGGCTTCTTCGGGGTCAATTATTTCGGCGGGAATGCCGCAACTGCGACATGCTTCCACGAGTTGGTATTGATAGCCAAGGTCATCTTCCGGCAGAGAGATGAAGAGTCCGTCGTGTTCTTCTACGCAATGGCTGGCTATACGACGCAGTATAAGGTTTTCGCGAATACATTCAGCGGCCGAGTCGGGGTCATTGACGGCATAGCGTGCACCGCTGTGCAATAGACCGTGGTTGCGCCCCGTGGCTCCAGTGGCGAAGTCGCTGCGCTCAAGCAACAGTGTCTTGAGGCCGCGCATAGCGCAGTCGCGTGCGGTGCCTACGCCTGTGATGCCGCCACCTATTATTATTACGTCGTATTCTTTTTTGCTAAAACCCATTGTTAAAGACTGAGGAATTTAGGAGTTTTTTAGTTCCCAAAATGGTTAGTGGCAAAGGGCAGACTTGTGTAGAGAGCCGTCTTCCAATATGTCCAGTTGTGGATGCCATCACGCACTCGCAGTTCGGCTTTTATTCTCTTGTAGCGCATAAGCATGTGCAGACGCTCGCTTTGGTCAAGGAGGAAGTCGTCATCTCCAACATCGAAGAACCAGTGGACAGTACGCAGGTTCTCAATAGTTTCATCGTCGGCATTCTCCACGAAGCGGATGGCAGAATTTTCTTGCACAGCCTTAATGACATAGTATAGCTTATTTATTTCTGCTTCTTGCAGGTTGTCACTACTGTCGAGCCATGCGCTCATAGCATAGCACGAGGAGAACATCTCAGGGTGCTTTTGGCTGTATACAGTGCTGCCACCGCCGCCCATGGAGAGTCCGCTGATGGCGCGGTGTGCCTTGTCGCCATAGATATGATACTTAGCTTCGACATAGGGCACCAGCTCGGTGAAGAAGAAATCTTCGTAGTTGTGGCCAGGCATATTGAAGTAGCCGTTCCAGATGTTACGCGTGTCGGGGCCTCCAGCGTTAGGCATGATAATGACCATGGGACAAATCTTGCCTTCTCCCAGCAGCTCATCGGCAACTTCGCCAAGTTGTGCATTGTTGTTCCATGCGCGATAGGTATCACTCAGGCCGTGGAGAAGATAAAGCACGGGATAGCATGTAGCACCGCTGTCATCGAAGGAAGTCGGGGTATAGACATTATATGTCACCCACTCGCCCAGAGCAGTGCTGTAGATGCTGTCAGTCTTGATTGTGGCCATGGTGCTGACGCTTGTGGTAAGCAGCAATATGGCGAAGATGTTGCAAAATGTCTTTCTCATTATTATTTATGTTTGAATTTTGATACTTTGGATAGAGGGGTTGCTATTTGCGGAGAGTCTTTTTCCGGTCTTTGATGTAGATGCCGGCAGGAGCTTCTTTTAGTTTTCTGCCTTGAAGATCGTAGATGCCTGATGCCTTAGTGTGTTCGGTGCTCACTTCTCGGATTGCACTGATAGGATTATCGAAGTCAAAGGTGTATGTGTCCATTTCAGGCAATCCTTCGGCGGCAAGAATGTAGGCTTTGTTCTCAGCAAGGGTTGTTGTTACGGGCGAAGTCTTCATTATGGCTTTGCCAGACGAGGTTTTAAGGGTGTAGGATGTGCCCTTGGGCAGGCCAGTTTTCTTTATGCAGGTACCGATGAGAATGTTGGCACCGTCGTAGGGCGTAGCTTTACGGCCCCCCACTCCAAGGGCGATGGTGGCATAAGCATCGCCATAGAGCACTACGGGTGTAGAGTGAGGAATGGTATCGCCAAGTTGCATGAGTCTTATCACTCCGTTTTCATCCACATGATCTGCGATATATGCGGAGGCTCCTTCGGGCAGATAGGTGTCGAAATCCACATACATAAGTGCTACGCCTACAGCATTGAGTTTAACCTCATATGTGTCGACAGGTTTAATCTTCCACAGCACCCCTTCGGCGGTGTTGCGCTGTATTGACACATTGCTGGTCTTGCTGCTGACAGTGTAAGGTTGATAGCTGGCCTGAGAGATATAGTAGCTGCCCTCGGTGGCTGGCGAGAGTTGGTATGCAAAAGATTTGTCGGCAGCGATGAGGTGCAGATTGCCCGTATTCTCTATTGACTGCATGTCAAAGCCGTACTGTTGCGAGCAGAAGCGGTAGCCTGTGCCCGCAGAGGCGAGAGTCCATATCTGCGAGGCGTTGTTATCGGCTGGTGCTGTCATAGTGAGCCATGGTGCTTCCACGGTGAGACGCGCAGCATCGCTGCTCTCCTCGTTGGCTGGCATGATGTTATAGGAATGATTGTCGTCTATGGTAACATATTTGGCGTTGTCAAGGGCCTGCTCGAGCGCGGCGAGGTCTGTCTCGGCCACGTTGCCGTCATTGTAGAGAGCCTCAATGTTAGCTTTCTCCGTCTTGTCCGCCAGGCTGCCAACGATACTGTCCTCTAAGGCGAGGATGCGGCCTGCCCGCTCAGCGCTGGCACGGAGGCGTGGGCTGCGAGTGGATTCTGCTATGAGGTTGAGTGTAGCGTGATTTTCCGGACGGAGGTAGTAATTGTTGTAGAGATAGAAGCGCGTGCTGGTAATCCTTGATGCCAGACTTATAGGCTGCTCCGCCGTAGGATCTGCAAATACGCCTTGGCCGTTAGAGGTGGCGTCGTTCTTGTCATTGCAAAGTAAATAGAACTGCGAGCCCATTCCATTGAGATTGAGGGCATAGGGTTCAGCGCTGAGTGTTACGGCTCCGTCCTTGAGACAAAGATATTTCTTAGTACCTATGTTATATATATAATATGTGTCGATGTATTTCTCCGTGGTGAGTATCTGCCAGTTGTTATACGGGTCGGTCACATCGGCCTTAGCCATGAAGGCGGGCTGTGCTCCGTCGGCAGTTGCCTCCTTCACGGTAAGAGTGCCTTCCGGAGTGGCGCAGAGATAGCCACGTCCTAATGCACCCATAATCATATAGGCGTTGTCGGCAGCAACATGGGCTTTCTGTGCCACTCTGCCGTATTTGAGCTGTGTACCGTCTCTGGCAAGCAGTTTTAGTGCGGTGCTCAGTGCACTGGCATCGGTGCAAGAGCCGTCAGCATAGATATCCTTGAGGTTAGCAAGGTCGGCGGCGGGATAATTGTTGAAGGTATTTTGGTTATCAATGTGCTTTTTTGCCTCTGCCAGCAGGTCGTCCATATCATATTCGCCCTTAAAGACGATATTGTTCAGGTTGACGGATGTAGTATTGTTGTTGCCGTGGAATACAAGCTTGATGTTGCTTGTATTTACGGCCTGCGGCAGTGTTACTTCCGACTGCGTAGTATAATACATATATATACTGTCGGCTGCAAGGGTCCAGTCCTCGCCGTCATCGGAGGTATATACATCTACATAGCGGCAGCGCTGCGCTGCAGTGGTCACGGTGAATGCAGTAATGATGCGCTTGTCTTTTGCACGGTAGGAAATGGTATGAGTATCGCCGGAGTGTGTCCAATAAGTCTGTGTGCTTGCATCAATGGAGTGCGCAGGATTGACACCCTCGTTGGAAGTCACTGTCCAATCGGTGTTAGGATAGACAATGCTGGCTTTGTTGATTCCTTGATTGATGTTATATCTGTTAGCGAGCTTTAGCGCTTGGTCTATGCGGGCGTTGAGCCGGTCCAGATTTATGGTGTCCACGCAAGTCTTGTCAGTAAGGAGCGAGGTGTAGTGTGCGCTGTCGTAGTGTACGTTGTAGCCGCCGTATTCCAGGAAGAAAGTATTATCCATCGTGCCTGACGCGCCGTGGGTAGCCTCCGACTTTGGGCGCTCGTTGGTGTAGCAGGGGAAGAAGTTGACGTAGTTGCGGTTGTACCATTCGCCGCTGGCAGCGGAGCGCATGAAGGCGTGGCGATAGTTGACGCGGTGCTTGCCCCAGCCCTCGTTGCCGCCAAAGTTCTCGATGAAGCTGTACCATCCGCTGATGAGTTGGTTGATAAATGAGGCACGGATGGAAGCCATGTACTGCCACTCAGGCCAATTGTCCATCTTATACCATGCTGTCATGATGGTATTTTCGGCTTCAGCGATTGAGTCGTTGCCGAATCTGTCCTTCATCGTAATCCTCACGTTCTCGGGGCGCACATTAAGCAGGAACTGCACCCAGTGGTCAGGCTGCCAGTATTCGGGCTTGTCCTTAAACATGATTGTGCCCGAGGAGCCCTCTCCGCCGCCGTGGCCTGACACTCCTTCGTGGTTGTAATCAAACACCTGCGCCTGCATATACTCAGGCAGGTCGGGGTCTTCATCGGTATTGCCGTTGTCCCATACAGAGAAGAGCACGCGGCGGTTGAAGTCGGTGCCGTTGTTGATGCGTCCGTTGGTCTGAAATCCCATATAGCTGTTGAGGGCGCCGATGGTCATGAAGTAGTCGCATGGATGCTGGTGTTCGCTCAGCACCATGCCCTCCACGTAAGCCCAGTCATAGGCGTTGCCGGCGGGAGCCAGCGGGTCGGTGGTGCCGAAGTCGAACAGGTGGCTGCCCGTGCCGCCCATATTGGACATAGTAGTGACGGGCAGTGCGTTTTCCCTCTGGATGAGGAAATAGTTAATGCTGGTAACGTAGGAGGGATTGTCCACAGTGAACTCCACGCGGTAGTATTCGTCAGCGGGTATCCTGACGTTGTTGAAAGCCTCGATGGTAGTCTTTTCCTTCTTGTACGACGTGGTGGCGATGCTGTTTTCGTAGATAATGTCTCCGGTGTTGACGCGTATCATCTTGATGCCGAAGACAGGGCGGCGCATGTAGGCGGGGGTATAAACGAGGTCGGCTCTGATAAGGCCCGGTGCGATGCGCCAATAGTAAACGATAGTAGCACCATTCTGCGACCACCCGTTGAGAGTCTTGTAGTCAGAGTTGCTCACGGTGTATTTGTCGCCTACTTGTTCGTAGCGGTGGCTGGCCCATAGGGTATCTATTTTAGCTTGCCAGTTCTGCGCGTTGCCATTCAGGGTGGAAATGAACGAAAGGGTCAATAGTGTGGTAAAAATAGACTTCTTCATAATAGTTATATAGTTTTGTTTTTGTCAGTCTTGAGTCAGGATTGTTTCTATTTCGTCGGGCGTCACCTTGAGTTGGAACTTGCCGTTGTGAGCTATGGATATATTGCCTGTTTCTTCAGACACGATTATGGCGAGCGCGTCAGACTTCTCCACGATACCGAGGGCGGCGCGGTGGCGCAGTCCCAGGCTCTTGGGAATCTCGCTGTCGTGGCTCACGGGCAGGATGCAGCCGGCAGCTACGATGCGGCCGTCGCGGATAATCATGGCCCCGTCGTGAAGCGGAGAGTTCTTAAAGAAGATATTCTGTATCAGGCTGTTGTTAATCTTGGCGTCGATTTCCTCGCCTGAGCTGATATATTCGCCCAGGCCTACGGCGCGCTCCATCACAATCAGGGCGCCCACCTTATCGTCGCTCATCTTTTTGCAGGCCAGCACGATGGGCATAATGTCCTTGTGGTTCTGCTGCTGGCGACTCCTCCTGCCGAAGATGCGGAAGATGCTGGAGCGGCGTGTGCCGATGGTGGAGAAGAAACGGCGTATCTCCTCTTGGAACACAACGACCAGAGCCAACATACCCATACTGACAACCTTGTCGAAGATAGTGCCGAGCAGACGCATGTTGAACACCTGCGACACCACAATCCAGGCGATGATGAAGATAATCACGCCCGTGAAGATATTGGCGGCATAGGAGCGCTTCATCAGCTTGTAGATGTAGAAAAGCAGCAGCGCAACGAGGATAATGTCAATGATATCCTTAATACCTATCGTTATCATTTTCCTTGTATTTGTTATAGATTTTAATAGTTTCCACGCAGGGTTTCACATCGTGTACCCTGAGGATGTCGGCACCATGCATCAGCGCCAGCATATTGAGGGCGGTGGTGCCGTTGAGGGCATCCTGCGGCGAGGTACCGAGCAGCTGGTAAATCATGCTCTTGCGCGAGACTCCCACCAGCACGGGGCACTGCAGTTCTTGCAGCTCGTCCATGCGGGCCAGGAGCTGGTAGTTGTGGTCGAGCGTCTTGCCGAAGCCGAAGCCCGGGTC
>JAGCYL010000030.1 GCA_017960825.1 Bacteroidaceae bacterium
GAAAGTCCGTGTTAGTTCCCTGAAAGTCCGAACTCAGATTTTTTTAGCGCACTCTCTGACTCACGAGAGTGCGCTAAGATTCTGCGAGAGTGCGCTAAGATTCTGCGAGAGTGCGCTAAGATTCTGCGAGAGTGCGCTAAGATTTTGCGAGAGTGCGCTAAGATTTTCTTAGCTCGCTCTTAGAATCTGCGGGTTACTTGAATGCTTTGTCGAGCGCGTCCTTAATCTCGTCAGCGGCTTTGTCGAGACCCTCGGTGAGCTCTTTTTCTATATCTTCGCCGAGTTTGTCAAGGTTTTTGTTGAGTTCTTCGCCTGTTTCCTTGAGTTGGCTCTTAATTTGAGTGGTGTCGGATACAGAGCTGAACATGGCTTTGAGAAGTTTGAAGGCCAGTTCTTGCTTGCGCGCCTTCTGTTCGTCAGAGTCTTTCTGGTCAATCTCCTGGATTACTGGGCCAAGGTCTGTGAGCTGGCGGTCAAGGTCTTCGGCCATCTTCATGTCTCCGCTCTTGATGCACTCGGTCATCTTGGTTACCAGGTTGTCATACTCGTCGAGGGCGGCGTCATACTTGTTCTGCTCGCCGCAGGCCATGAGCGTGAAGGCTGCAATGGCAATCATCAGTAATTTTTTCATTGTCGTAGAGTTTAAAGATATTCTATTGTTAAAATGAGAATTTTGGTGCAAAGATAATAAAAATCTTCCTGCTCCCTGATTTTTACTCCTTTTTTTATTACCTTTGCAGTATGGATATTGCATTACTTGCTTCCGGTGGCGTGGACAGTGCCGTTGCTACTCATCTTCTCTGCGAGAGGGGTGAGAAGCCTACCTTATTTTATATTATAATAGGCGCGCAGGAGGAGAGCGAGTTTTCCTGTACTATGGAGGAGGACCTGGAGATGGTCAATCTGCTGGCCCGGCAGTATGGTCTGCGGGTGGAGACGGTGGACCTTCACCGCGACTATTGGGACAAGGTGGTGAGCTATCTCATCGACAGGGTGAAGAGCGGCCTCACTCCCAATCCCGACGTAATGTGCAATAGCCTGATTAAATTCGGGAGTTTCTATGATAAGGTCGGCAAAGGCTTCGAGCGCATTGTCACGGGCCATTATGCTTCTACCGTGGTGGATAACGGCGTGAAATATCTGGCCACATCGCCTGACCCTGTCAAGGACCAGACGGATTTCCTCTGTCAGATTACCATCGAGCAGCTCAATCGCTTGGAGTTTCCTATTGGACTGCTCCGCAAAGCCGATGTGCGCGCTATTGCCGAGCGCTACAATCTTGCTCCGGCCCACCGCAAGGACAGTCAGGGCATTTGCTTTCTGGGCAACACTACTTATAATGCTTTGCTTCGCCGATATCTGGGCGACAAGGAGGGCAACATAATAGAGTGGGAGAGTGGCCGCGTGCTGGGCAAGCATCAGGGCTATTGGTATTATACTCTCGGACAACGCAAGGGACTGAGGCTGGGTGGCGGTCCGTGGTTTGTGGTGAAAAAGGATGTGGACAGCAATACGGTTTTTGTCTCACTTGATATAGAAAGTCCCAATCAGCTCTGCAATGCCAGCGAGTTTTCGCTGGAAGGTTGGCATGAGCTGGCGCCGGATATTGTCTCCAGTGCAGAAACCAAGTTGGACTGTCTCCCTGTTTTCTTTAAGATACGCCATTCTCCTGAATTTGAGGAGGGGGCGCTCTGCTACTCGGAGTCGCTTGGCCGATATGTGGTAAAATGCAATCGCACCCTCAGGGGCGTTGCTCCAGGGCAGTTTGCAGTTATTTACGTGCCTTACAAGGACGGTCGCAAGATTTGTATTGGTAGCGGGGAGATAAGATAATTCCTCGTTTTTGTATCTTGTATTCAGAAAAATGCATCGAAAAAGGATAAAAACAACCTTTTTTGTGCATTTCTTTTTGAATTATTACCTTTATATTGAATTATTTGAATAACTTTGCAAAATCATTAACTCTAAAAATTCTATTATGGCAGCAAAGAAACTAAGACTGGAGATGCTCCGTATGCTTTTGCAGGAGAATAGCTTTGAAAGCCAGGAGGAGATACTCTCTGCTTTGACAAACGCAGGTGTGTCTGTGGCTCAACCTACTTTGTCGCGCGATCTCAGAGCATTGAAAGTGGCTAAGATGTTTACGGAAAATGGCAGTTATGCCTATCTTCTTCCCCCAGAAACCCCAAATGAAGTGCACCACCCTGTGATGCCTCATACTTACGGCTTCTTGTCGGTAGACTTTTCCGGTAATATAGCAGTGCTAAAGACTGTGAGTGGATATGCTATGAGTCTGTCGGCAGAGTTAGACCGCCTCAACTCCAAAGATGTGGTGGGCACTGTTGCCGGCGACGACACAATCTTTGCAGTCCTGCGTGAGGGCACCCCAAGAAGCGTAATCCACAATATGCTTAAGGCTATAATCCCGCATTACGGGGAGTAGAGTGTTTTCGTTTTATATTTAGAATCGTCGTGATATAAAATTGATATTCAAATGCAGATGGATGATCACGAATTTAATGACGGTATAAGCGTGATGGTGGCAGATGCTTCCCATGAGAAGTATGTTGATACTATCCTGCAGACTATTGCCGATGCAGCCAAGGATCGTGGCACAGGTATTGCCAAGCGAACGCACGAGTATCTGACCACCAAGATGAAAGAGGCTAAGGCGGTGATAGCCCTTGTCGGAGATCGTTTTGCCGGTTTCAGCTATATTGAGACTTGGGAAAACAAGAAATATGTAACGACGTCCGGACTGATAGTCCATCCTGATTTCCGCCACCTGGGCATAGCCAAGCGCATCAAAGATATGACTTTCACGCTGGCCCGCATGCGCTGGCCCCACGCCAAAATATTCTCACTCACCAGCGGAAAAGCTGTGATGAAGATGAATACAGCACTGGGCTACCAGCCTGTCACTTTTGACGACCTTACTGATGACGAGGCATTCTGGCGTGGATGCGAAGGATGTGTGAACTATCCCGTCCTAAAAGAGCGAAACCGCAAATTCTGTATCTGCACTGCAATGCTTTTCGACCCTGAAGAGCACCTTCCGGCCAAAATTCCGCAAGAGGTGCTGGAGCGTATTTCCCTGCTGGAGGGCAGGACAGTTAATAAAGAATCAGAAAGCAATGAATAATATGGAAAAGAAAAAAGTAGTTGTTGCCTTTTCTGGCGGCCTTGATACCAGCTATACGGTGATGTATCTGGCCAAAGAGAAAGGCTACGAAGTTTATGCTGCGTGCGCCAATACCGGTGGTTTTAGTGCAGAGCAACTTAAGACAAACGAAGAGAATGCCTACAAGCTGGGCGCAACCAAGTATGTGACCCTTGATGTTACGCAGGAATATTATGATAAGTCGCTCAAGTATATGGTCTTTGGCAATGTGTTGCGCAACAACTGTTATCCTATCTCAGTGAGCTCCGAGCGCATCTTCCAGGCTTTGGCTATTGCCCGTTATGCCAACGAGATAGGCGCAGATGCTATTGCCCACGGCAGTACCGGCGCAGGCAACGACCAGATACGCTTTGATATGACTTTCCTTGTGAAAGCTCCGGGCGTTGAGATAATCACTCTCACTCGCGATGGTAACCTTTCGCGCCAAGAGGAGATTGATTACCTGAATAATAACGGTTTCTCCGCCGACTTTGCTAAGCTGAAATACTCATATAATGTAGGTATCTGGGGCACCAGCATCTGTGGCGGCGAAATACTTGATAGTAAGCAAGGGCTGCCTGAAAGCGCCTACCTCAAGCATCCTACCAAGAGCGGTTCGGAGATTCTGGCCCTCGGTTTTGAGAAAGGTGAGTTGGTAAGTGTCAATGGTACCAAATACACAGACAAGATTAAAGCCATCCAGGCAGTCGAGGAGATTGGCGCCGCCTATGCTATTGGGCGTGACTGCCATGTAGGAGATACCATTATCGGTATAAAGGGCCGCGTGGGCTTTGAGGCAGCTGCACCTATGCTGATAATTGCTGCTCATCGTTTCCTGGAGAAATACACTCTGAGCAAATGGCAGCAGTATTGGAAAGACCAGGTGAGCAACTGGTATGGCATGTTCCTGCACGAGAGTCAGTACCTTGAGCCTGTGATGCCCGATATTGAGGCTATGCTTCAGAGCAGTCAGCGCAATGTGAACGGCACTGTCACTTTGGAGCTACGTCCTTACAGCTTCCAGACAGTAGGCTGCGATACTCCTGACGACCTCGTCCACAACAAACTCGGCGAGTATGGCGAGACCGCTAAGGCATGGACTTCTGAAGATGCCAAGGGTTTCATAAAAGTTAATTCTACAGCACTTCGTGCATACTATCTGACACACCCAGACGAAAAGAGATAAAGGGCCTACCCCCGTCCCCTCCCAAAAGGAGGAGAGTATAAAAGATTGTCGTGCCTAAGTATGAAAGATAAACATTCTTTCAGTTATGAAATGGCTGATCCGATAGAATATGCGCTTATTAAAGACTATGCTATTGAGAACAGAAAAAAGCCAACGGAAGCAGAAAGCATACTATGGGACTGTCTTAAGAGTAATGTGCTTGGCGTTCATTTCAGGAGGCAACATATAATTGGACATTTTATAGCCGATTTTGTATGTCTTTCGCGCAAGTTAATAATAGAAGTTGAAGGTAAATATCATCAACTCCCTAATCAAAAAATAAGTGATAAAGAGAGAACGGATTGGTTAGAAAATAAAGGTTTTAAAGTACTGAGATTTTCGAATGAGCAAATTATTTCAGATACTGATAGGGTTTTAACAATTATACATGAATTTATAATAAATGAACGAATTATGCAATACTAACAGGCTGTCCCCCTTCCCTTCGGGAGGGGCCGGGGGTAGGCTCCGTATCGGCATCCTTGGTGCAGCTGGTTATACTGGTGGCGAGCTCATCCGTCTGTTGCTTAATCATCCGCAGGCCGAGATTGTGTTTGCCAATTCGGAGAGTAATGCCGGCAATCTCGTGAGTGATATCCATGAGGGGCTGGTGGGGGAGACTGACCTCTCCTTCACTGCAGATATGCCTTTTGATAGGGTGGATGTGCTGTTTCTCTGCTTCGGTCACGGAAAGAGTGAGGCATTTCTAAAGGAACATGATATCCCTGCCAATGTAAAGATTATCGATTTGGCGCAAGACTTCCGCATCGCAGGGCAGCATGATTTTGTCTATGGTTTGCCCGAGGTCCACCGTGAAGAGATTCGCAAGGCCAATCACCTTGCTAATCCTGGTTGTTTTGCCACCTGCATACAGTTGGCTGTGCTCCCAGCCCTCAAACACGGCATAATCAGCGGAGACATCCATGTGAACGGCATCACCGGCAGCACTGGCGCAGGCCAGAAGCCCGGTGCCACAACACATTTCTCTTGGCGCAACGACAATATCTCCGTCTATAAGACCTTTACTCACCAGCACCTGTTGGAGATTAATCAGACAGTTCATGAGCTGCAGCCCGGATACAATGGCCGCGTACTTTTCATTCCTCAGCGTGGATGCTTTACCAGAGGTATCTTTGTGACAGCGTATGCCAAGTGCGACATGCCCATTGAAGCGGTGCAAGAACTCTATGCTGATTATTATAAGGATGCAGCGTTTACCTTCATGACAACAAAGAGTCCTGACCTCAAGCAAGTTGTCAACACTAATAAGGCAGTGGTCTATGTGGAAAAGTTCGAGGACCAACTGTTGATGGTTTCTTGTATCGACAATCTGCTCAAGGGTGCCGTTGGCCAGGCAGTGCAGAATATGAACCTTATGTTTGGCCTTGACGAGAAGACAGGACTCTATCTAAAGGCTTCAGCCTTTTAGTCAGGGTGAAATATTGATTAGTCACATAGTTACATTGAAAAATAATTGTAAATCATATAATATATAGATGACTCTCTTTGACGTTTATCCCCTTTTTGATGTTGCCATTGACCATGGCAAGGGTTGTCGCGTGTGGGACACAGACGGCAATGAATACTTGGATCTCTATGGCGGACATGCTGTAATTAGTGTGGGCCACTGCCATCCTCATTATGTGGAGGCTATGACCGCACAACTCAACAAGCTGGGCTTCTATAGCAACTCTGTCATCAATCCGCTGCAGAAAGAGTTTGCCCGCCGTCTCGGTAAGATAAGTGGCTACGACGACTATAGCCTCTTTCTCATCAATTCGGGAGCAGAGGCCAATGAGAATGCTCTCAAGCTTGCCTCTTTTCACAATGGCCGTACGCGCGTGCTGTCCTTGGAGAAAGCTTTCCACGGGCGCACATCACTGGCCGTTGAGGCTACAGCCAATCCCAAGATAATTGCCCCAATCAATGCAAACCATCACGTTACCTATCTGCCACTCAATGAGCTTGAACCATGGCGTCGCGAGATAGAAAAGGGTGATGTGTGCGCTGTCATTATTGAGTGTATCCAAGGTGTTGGTGGCATTCGCATGGCCAGTGCGGAGTTTATGCAAGGTCTGCGCCAACTCTGTGATGCTACCAATACTGTGTTGATATGCGATGAGATTCAGTGCGGCTATGGACGTAGTGGCAAGTTCTTTGCCCATCAGCATCTGGGCGTGCGGCCTGACCTCATTACGGTGGCCAAAGGCATTGCCAACGGTTTCCCGATGTCAGCTCTGCTCATCTCGCCTAAGTTTAAGCCTGTCTACGGACAGCTCGGTACCACATTCGGTGGCAACCATCTTGCTTGTGCCGGTGCTTTGGCTGTGCTGGATATCATTGAGGGTGAACATCTGATAGAGAACGCTGCAACAGTTGGCGAGTATCTGATGGAGCGTATTAAGGCAGAGCACTTGCCACATGTCATTGAGGTGCGCGGACGCGGCCTGATGATAGGAATAGAGTTGGATGTTCCGTACAAGGAAATCCGCAATCGTCTTGTGAAGGAACAACATGTCTTCACGGGCTGCTCGGGCACCAATACGCTGCGTCTGCTACCCCCGCTCACCCTCACCAAGGCAGATGCCGATGAGTTTATCTGTAAAATGAAGGCTGTGCTGCAGTAACTTCCGTCACTTTGCACTGAGCGCGATTTTGTGCCAAAATATGTTGAAATTATAAACTCCTTGTCTTTTTTTGCAGTAGCAAAGGTGGAAGGGAGTTTTATTTTTGCCTAAATTCGCACTCAAAGAAATTGAGATATGGCAACAAACAATAAGAAAATTGTTATCGTCGGTAGCAGCAATACAGACCTGGTGGTTCGCGTGGAGCATTTTCCGCAGGCTGGAGAGACGATTATGGGCAGTGATTTCATGACTGCCCAAGGTGGTAAGGGTGCCAATCAGGCTGTGGCAGTGGCCCGTCTTGGCGGTGAGGCTGTCTTTGTGGCACGCCTTGGTAATGATGCGTTTGGCGAGGTGACGCTTGCAGCCTTGCGTAGCGAGGGTATTGACACCCGTCATGTCACGCGCACTGAGGGTGTGGCCTCAGGCGTGGCTACCATCACGGTGGATAAAAGCGGCGAGAACTGTATTGTTGTGGCTGGAGGGGCAAATATGCTCCTGTCGCCCGAGGATATTGCCAAGGCTGCTGAGGAAATCCGTTCAGCCTCATTGCTCCTGATGCAGCTGGAGACTCCACTGCCTGCTTTAATAGAGGCAGCGCGTTTGGCTCATGAAAATGGAGTAAAGGTAGTGCTCAATCCTGCTCCTTATCCCAAGCAACCCCTACCGATGGAGTTGTTGCAAAATGTGGACATCATCATTCCCAATGAGACAGAGGCGGCATATATGACTGGCATACAGATAACAGACGACGACTCCGCCATTGCCTCCATACGCAAGATACAGTCAATGGGTGTGAAGGAAGCTATCATCACTGTGGGCAAGCAGGGTGCATATACTCTGAGCGACAATCAGTTGGTGAGAGTGCCGGCAGTGGCGGTGCAGGCTGTAGATACTACTGCCGCAGGTGACACCTTCTGCGGCGCGCTGTGTGTGGCGCTGACCAAAGGCATGTCTATGACCGATGCAATAGCTTTAGCATGCAAGGCAGCCAGCATCTCCGTTACGCGCCGTGGTGCTCAACCCTCGGTGCCTACAGCCGCAGAGGTCTTTTAAGATAACCAAATCGTACATAAATAGTAAATTGTTAAATTGTAAATTACCATTATGTTTATCGTTACAAGCAGCACCCTCGCTGTAGTCCTTTGCGTAGTAACTATGCTATGTTGGGGCAGCTGGGGCAACACACAGAAATTGGCTGGCAAAAGCTGGCGCTATGAATTATTTTACTGGGACTACATAGTAGGCATACTCCTCTTTTCCTTGCTTATCGGTTTTACTTTCGGTAGTAATGGCGAAGGTGGACGTGCCTTCTTGACTGACCTTGGCCAACTTGATGCAGGTCGTGCGGGGAGTGCTATCCTCGGCGGCGTGATTTTTAATGCAGCGAACATCTTGCTTACCGCTGCTGTTAGTATCTCTGGTCTGGCAATCGCGTGGCCGATTGGCCTCGGTATTGCTTTGGTGCTGGGTGTATTCCTAAACTACATCTTGGCCCCCAATGGCAATCCTGCACTGCTGGCGCTGGGCGTAGGCCTTGTGCTGGTGTCCGTGATATGCAATGGCATTGCCTCGGGCAAGAACTCTAAGACATCAGGACGCGGCATCAGCAAGAAGGGACTCACCCTTACCATTGTCAGTGGTCTGCTCATGGGTGTGTTCTATCCTTTTGTAGCATACGCTATGGATCTCACCAGCTGCACCAGTCCTGCTACCGGAATGGCCACTCCCTACAGTGCGTTCTTCCTTTGTGCGCTGGGAGCGTTCCTCAGTAATTTTGTTTTCAACACAATCCTCATGCGCCGCCCTATCTCCGGCGAGCCTGTAACCTACAAGCAGTATTTCGCAGGACGTCCTGCCACGCATCTTGTGGGTATCCTCGGTGGTTGCATCTGGGGTCTCGGCACCGTGCTAAGCTATATTTGTGCGGGCAAGGAGGCAAACCTCGGCCCTGCTATCTCGTATGCGCTGGGGCAGGGTGCACCAATGATTGCTGCCCTCTGGGGCATCTTCATCTGGAAGGAGTTCAAGGGCGCTAATGTGGCAGTGCGCTTGCTGATATTCGCGATGTTCGTCACATTCATCGTCGGAGTGTTCACCGTTATTGCTGCGAGAGGGTAGTATACCTTTCCTATCCTGAGACCGCCCACGGCCTCCTCTTTTTGAAGAGTTAACGAAATGACAACAATCGGTGTCATAGGTACAGGAAAGATTGTAGGAGAAGTATTGGAGATGCTTCGCCAGGAGCGCCTTGACTTTAAGGTAAACTCTATCTATGCTCACAGCAATGTGGAGCGCGCACGGCGGCTGGCAGATACCTATAATATAAATAAGGTGTACACTGACTACGAAACACTGCTCAGTGAGGACAGGTCAGACATGCTCTATATTGCTAATGTCAACGACCAACACTTTCCTTATGCCCAAAAGGCATTACAGTCGGGGCGCAATGTAATCATAGAGAAGCCCATCTGCTTGAAAGCCAAAGAACTCGATACACTGATTACAGTTGCCCGCGACAGGCATCTGTACATCTTTGAGGCAATGACACTTCGTTTTGCGCCTAATTTCATTCGCTTGAAGGAAGACGTGAAGAAACTCGGTAAAATCAGCATTTTTGAGGCTAACTACTCGCAGTATTCCAGTCGCTACGACCAGTATAAGCAGGGAATAGTTTTGCCGGCATTCGACCCTGCGCATGCAGGTGGCGCACTGCTCGACCTCAATATCTACAACATCACGTTTGTGGTATCACTCTTCGGTATGCCCGAGCAAAGACAGTATTATCCCAACCGCGGATTCAATGGCGTAGACACGTCAGGCGTAATGATTCTGCAATACCCCGATTTCACTGCTGTATGTACGGCTGCCAAAGATGCGGATGGCGACTCACACATAACTATTGAGGGAGAGAACGGATTTATCCGTGCCAACGGCGTAACCAGCGTGTGTCGGGAGTACGAGCTGCACCTTAGGGGTGAGCAGCCTGTTGTCGTTAAGGAGCAAAAACCATCCCACCGCCTCTCATACGAGTTCCGTCGATTTTCAGAAATCTATGAGCAGGGCGATTACAGCGCAATGACCTCATTGTTAAACCAGACTCGTGCAGCCATAGAGAGTTATACGCTGGAATAGCAAGGGAATAATATACCGATTGTTACTAAAATCAAAGCAGTACAACGCGCCAATTGGCGCGTTGTACTGGGTATATTATACTAAACTATGCTTGCTGACAGCAAGTGATTTGTTTCTGCTATAACTTAGTCTGCAGATATAAAGTCATTACGATTCCGAAGAGCATCGCCAGTAGCATTACTGTTGCAAAGAATATCAAGAAACCCAATATTGTGTACAGCACCGTGCGCCACCAACTGAAACCGCTGAGTTGCTTGAGGGCAATTAACCCTGTGAGTTGTAATGCTAACTCTATTGTGTCGGGAAGGCAGAAGAAATCAGTCACAATGGAGTAGATAATCAGCATGTTAAATATGTAGACAAGCGCCACCAGCAGTTCGGAGTAGCTCATGCCTGGCATGGCCGGGCTTTTCCTGAAGAAAATGTAGAGGAAACCAGATGCGATGAATAGAAGTGTCAGCGTGAAGATACTGAGATAACGCTCGTAGAAATCCAAGATGTTTGTGAAGAATACCTCCAGTTTGTTGTTAATCTTTTGGATGATAATCTTTGTCCGGCGCGCTTCCTCGGTATTAGTGTCTTTTTCGTCGTCAAAGTTGTATGACACAACGGGCTTTTCGGTTATGGCCTGTTCGAATCCCGTCTGCTGTTTGCTCAGTGTGTTCTCTCCCTTGATATTCCACCCATGGGCTACCAGCAGCGACAGGGCTGTAAGCAGAAACATCATCTTGAATGGGGGGAAATACGCCATTTGCATACCGCGCAGATAGTCACGGATCATGTAGCCTGGCCTCAGTATCAAGTCGCGCAGAGTACGAAACATGCTGCGATTGCCCAGTCCCCATATATCCACAAAGAGCAGCATGGTTTCTTTGAAAGAGTATCTGCCGATTCTGCTCGACTGGCCGCAACGTGGACAATAATTGCCACGAAAAGTTGTGTTACATGTGGGACACACATGCTCTTTGTCTGACATTTCTGCCACTTGATATGGCTGTTGTTGCCAGTTGCGGAATTTGCGGTATTTTTGCAGCCAGGAGGACATATATATAATATAATGGTATATGGCTAGATTGCTTCCAGCATACGCTTTATGACAACGGTGGCGGATATCTCACGGTTGGCGGCTTCGGGGATGACGAGCGAAGTAGGTGCTTCGATCACATCGTCGCTCACTATCATATTGCGGCGCACAGGTAGGCAATGCATGAAGTAGGCATTGTTGGTTAGAGCCATGTGGTCGCTGTCCACCATCCAGTCCATGTCAATCTTGAGTACCTTGCCGTAGTCGTCAGGGCGCGTGACAGCCGGGCAACTCCAGTTCTTTGCATATACGAAGTCGGCCCCCTCCAGTGCCTTGCGTTGGTCGTACTCTGGTTTGAGCTCGCCCACGAATTGTGAATCGAGTTCATAACCTTCAGGACAGGTGTAAACGAAATCTACATCTGCGGCCAGCATCCACTGCGCAAAACTGTTGGGCACAGCCTGTGGCAATGCTTTGGGATGAGGAGCCCATGTCATCACCACCTTGGGACGAGTGGTTTTCTTGTATTCCTCAATGGTGATAAGGTCGGCGAAAGCCTGTAGCGGGTGGACGGTGGCGCTCTCCATGGAGAATACTGGCTTGCCGCTGTACTTGATGAATTGGTTGATTATGCTCTCGCTATAGTCTGCCTCGCGGCTTTCGAAGCGTGCGAAGGTGCGCACACCGATGATGTCGCAGTAGCTGCTCATCACGGGGATGGCTTCGAGCAGGTGCTCGCTCTTGTCGCCGTCCATCACCACGCCGCGCTCGGTCTCGAGCTTCCATGCGCCCTGGTTGATGTCGAGCACTATGACGTTCATGCCGAGGTTCATGGCTGCCTTCTGTGTGGAGAGGCGTGTGCGCAGACTGTTGTTGAAGAATATGAGCAGGGCAGTCTTGTTTTTGCCCAGCGACTGATATTTGTATCGGTCGCTCTTTATCTCAGCGGCTTCTTCGAGTGCTTTCTTCAGGTCGCCGAGGTGCGAGGGATAGAGGAATGTATTCATTAAACTTCTTAAACTTCTTGAATTCCTTACGGCTGCTTGTTTACTGGTTCTCCGAGCCAGCGGGAGAGGGTGGATAGTATCTCGTCTCTCTGCTCTGGGGGCATGTTGTTGATGCGGGTGGAGTGGGAGCCTCTGGGCTTGACATAGACCTTGAGGTTGTTCTTCGGATACTTCTGCAGCCATGTCACACCGGCAGCGGTCCAGGGGTCTATTTCGCCGTAGATGCATATCATCTGCGGGTCGTTTTTCTTGAGGTACTGGGTGATATGCTTCGACACGGTCTTGTCGAACTTGACGTTGCGCAGCTCTGGCGGCAGCATCACGTCGCGCAGGTAGTGCTTGGCCGACTTGATAGACAGATATTTCTTAAAAGGCTTGATGTCGTAGCCGTAGTAGCCGAGCTCGCGATATGCCTGGGCGAAGAACTCTGTGTTGCCAGTGGTGGCGAAGTAGTCTGGTCCCACAATCTTTATCAGATGGTTGAAAAGCACATCGTCAGGTGCTGTAGCTTCAGGTATCCTACTGGTGGGGGTGCCCCATTGCCAGATGGAGAAACTGTATTCCAGTACGCAGTAGTCGTACACATCCTCCAATGGGATATAGAACTTCAGGTTCTTTTCGTCGCAAAGCTGCTTAAAGCGTGGCATAAACTCAGCCTTCTTCTTCAGCACAGCCAGCTGGAAATTCTCGATGGATTTGCGGTCGGCGGCAGTGCCCACTTTGCGCAGGAATGGCTCATGGCGGCCATCAATCACTCCGTAGCATACGGGGCCGACATACGGCACAGAGACATCTACATCCTCCGGGTAGTAGGAGCGGTACTCCATGCAGGTCTCGCCACCCTTGCTGATACCGGTGCTGATCCACTTGCCGGGATAGAGGGTCTTGAGGGCGGTGACCACCTCGTGCAGGTCGGCCATGGCATCCTCATCGCGCAGATACTGCCAGTCGCATGGCTCAGGCTTGGACTCCTGGAAGAAACGGTGCTCCACAAACACTATGTTAGTATTAAAATAGGTAGAGAGTTCGTTGTTGTAACGCGGCCCAGCAGCATAGCCTGCGCCGTAGCCCTCGGTGATGACGAGGGTGGGGCGGTCCATACCGCGATGCATTACTATCACACGCTGATTGAAATATCCTTTGGAGGGGTCTTTATGGCTTAAGGGCTGCTTGACTTTCAGAATATAGCGGCTGTCAAAGCCTGCCTCGTCAGCCACCTCTTTTGCTTCTACCACGTTGCTGAGGGCTGCCAGTTTCTGTTCCATCACCTTGTCGGCAATGGCCATCAGAGGCATTAGCAGCAGAATTAGAAATATCCTAATCTTTTTCATAATGTTCAATCTACTTCTTGTTCAGCGCATTATCAATCTGCGCGGTGATTATTTCGTTGCCGGGATAGCCTCCTTCGGCTATGTTGTCGTAAACATGCTGCCCGTTCTTGTCAGCAATATAATAGGTGGGGATGCCCTTTATGCCAAGGCTGCGCATCAGGCCGTTAAACTCTTTGTCGGTCAGGCGATAGTGGTAGCCCTTTATGCCGGGGATGGTCTGCTGCCATTTCTGCAGGGGCGACGTTTCTCCAGTTACATAAACGAAGGCCACAGGCTTCTCTGCTTCGAGGTAGCTGTCCTTGATGGGGTCTATCTGCTCCATGGCATACATGCAGGGGCCGCACCATGTAGCCCAGAAGTCGATAACGACTACTTGTCCCTTAAACTCCTTGATGATAGTCTTGAGAATATTGTCAACAGGAAGGCCTGCAGGCAGGGTCTTCACGATTGCTGAGTCTTTCTTCTCTGTATTCTCTGTCGGGGCAGCATTCTCCTGAGCCGTCTGGGGCTGCTTGGCGCAACTGCTGAGGCTTATAGCGAAAGCCACAGTCATAAGTAATAGTGTCTTTCTCATAATATTATAAATTAACTTTCAAATCTCAACTTTCAAATCTCAAATTATTAATGTTTAACTCTTAATTTCATCAGGTATTGACCATATTCGTTTTTCTGCATGGGCTTTGCCAGCGCTTGCAGCTGCTCCTTGCTTATCCAGCCCTGCTCAAAGGCAATCTCTTCGAGACACGAAACCTTCTGGCCGGTGCGCTTCTCTATTACCTCAATAAAGGTGGAGGCTTCACTTAGGCTCTCGTGAGTGCCGGTGTCGAGCCACGCAAATCCGCGCTCCATAGTCTGCACTCTCAGGCGACCTTGTTTCAGGTATTCCTGATTGACTGTGGTAATCTCCAGTTCACCGCGTGCGCTGGGCTTGATAGTCTTGGCTATCTGCACAACGCTGTTAGGGTAGAAATATAGTCCCACCACGGCGTAGTTGCTCTTGGGGCGCGTGGGCTTTTCCTCAATTGACACACATTGTTTGTTGGCATCAAACTCCACCACGCCATAGCGTTCAGGGTCATTTACGCGGTAGCCGAACACGCAGGCACACTCCTCCTGCTCCACTATGTTTACCGCGCGGTGCAGTAAATCCTCCAGTCCGCTACCGTGGAAGATATTGTCGCCCAGCACCAGGCATACGGAGTCATTGCCCACAAACTCTTCACCGATAATGAAAGCTTGTGCCAGTCCGTCCGGTGAGGGCTGCTCGGCGTATGAGAAGTTCACTCCGTAGTCGGAGCCGTCACCCAGCAGTCGCCTGAACGAGGGCAGGTCGGTAGGAGTGGAGATAATCAATATGTCTTTGATGCCAGCGTGCATCAATACCGAGATGGGATAATACACCATCGGCTTATCGTAAATGGGAATGAGCTGCTTGCTTATGCCCTTGGTGATGGGGTAGAGTCTTGTGCCGCTACCCCCAGCTAAAACTATGCCTTTCATGGTTATGAATGTTATTTAGTGTGCAAATTTACGCAAAAATATTTGAACGCTATAATTTAGCATATAACATTGTGCCCAATCCGCGATTTTTTTGTAATTTCGCACAGCTATGTAATAGCATCTTCCCATAAAAGTCACCAATGACCCTAAAGACCTTATTATAATGAAAAAGTTAAAGTTAATTATTGCAGCGCTGGCAGTAGGCACCGCCCTGTCGGCAGCTACTAAAGACGAGCAGGCCCTCTACGACCTTGTAGGCCGTATAGCCCCGCAACACCAGAGCAACTTTGTGTTCAAGCAGAAGAAGCAGAAAGCCGAGACCTACACCATTGAGTCTAAGGGCGGCAAGGTCGTTATTACCGGCAGCAATGCCCAGGCCATGGCGGTGGGCCTGAACTACTATCTTAAGTATGTATGCCACACCACCGTATCGTGGCTCGTGTCCAGTCCCGTGGTTATGCCCGAGAAGCTGCCTGCCACGAAGCGCTTGACTCAGACCGCGCGCTGCGCCGACCGCTTCTTCCTCAACTACTGCACCTACGGCTACACCATGCCGTGGTTCACGTGGACCGACTGGGAGCGCCTCATCGACTGGATGGCTCTCAATGGCATCAATATGCCGCTGGCCAACACCGGTGCTGAGGAGATAGCCTACCGTGTCTATACCAGTCTCGGCATGAGTGATGAAGACACTCGCTCCTTCTTCACCGGCCCCGCCCATCTGCCGTGGCACCGCATGAGCAACATCGACAAGTGGCAAGGCCCCCTGCCGCAGAGTTGGCTCAAGGGACAGCTTGCCCTGCAGAAGAAGATAGTGGCCCGCGAGCGCGAGCTGGGCATGAAGCCTATCCTGCCCGGATTCTCCGGCCATGTGCCCGGTGCGCTGCGTGAGCTGTTCCCCAATGCCAAGATATCCAAGCTGCAGAACTGGGCTGGTTTCCGCGACGAGACTAGCTGCTACTTCCTCGACCCGCAGGACAGCCTCTTCGCTGAGATACAGCATCGCTACATCCGCGAGGTGATTAAGGAGTTCGGCACCGACCATATCTACGGCATCGACCCCTTCAATGAGATGAAACTGCCGTCGGAAGACCCCGCCTACCTTGCTGCTGTGGCTAAGGGCATCTATGGCACCCTCACCGACATCGACCCGCAGGCCACATGGCTGCAGATGACCTGGATGTTCTACTTTGACAAAGCCACCTGGACTCCCGAGCGCGTCAAGGCCTTCCTCACCGCTGTGCCGCAGGACAAGCTCATCCTGCTCGACTATTGGGGAGAGTATCAGGAGATATGGCGACTCCACGAGAAATACCATGGCCAGCCCTACCTCTGGTGCTATCTCGGCAACTTTGGAGGCAACACCCACTATAACGCGGAATTTAATAAGGTTCGCACGCGCGTAGAGGGAACCTTCAAGGACGGCGGCAGCAACTTCAGCGGACTGGGCGGCACCCTCGAAGGCTTTGACATCAATCCCGAGATGCACGAATACTTCTATGAGAAAGCATGGACCAACTATCCCTCCGATGAGCAGTTCCTTCAGGCTCTCGCCGACCGCCACTGTGGTGCAGAGGATGAGACCTTCCGCGAGGCATGGAAGACCCTGTATTATGACATCATTGATGGACAGGGATACGCTGGCAGCCCCAATACAGCCACCGAATATCCGCGCCTTAACAAGGACAACAAGCCATACGCCACGTCCGGCAATATAGCCAACGACAATGTGCTGGCCTTCAATGTGTGGCAGCAACTGCTCTCCACCAAGCACAACACCAACGCCCTCTTCGTGTATGACGCAGTCAACCAAGGGCGCGAGGTGCTTGGCACCTACTTCTATTGCTTGCGCAACGACTTCTCCCAGGCCTGCTATGCCCGCGATATAGCTAAGGCGGAGCAGAAAGCCAAGGAGATGCTTGAGACTCTCGACGACCTCGACCTCCTGCTCGGCCTCCACAAGGACTTCTCCTTCAACAAATGGGTGGACGACGCCCGTTCATGGGGACAGACTCCCGAGGAGAAAGAATACTTCGAGGTCAATGCCCGCACTCTCCTCACCACATGGGGATTCAAGGGCCACACATTGCGCGACTATGCACGTCGCACATGGCACGGACTTGTGGCACATTTCTACAAGCACCGCTGGGAGATATTCATCAACCACTCCCTCAATGCAGCCCGCAAGGGCGTGGATGTCGATGCCAACAACCTTCGCGATGACATTTTCCAGTTTGAGTGGAACTTCACCCAAAAACTCGCCGACCCGGAGCTGACCGAAGCTCCCGTCAGCGGCACTCCCATCGAGGTAATGCGCCGCATGGCAATCAAGTATTCTCCTCTCATCCAGCAGCAGGCAGACCAGAACGCCTCCAATGAAGGCCAGGAGAAGCGCGTCAAGGTAACGCCCCACGACTTCTATTAAATAGTCCCTAACGACCTTAATGACCTTAATGACCCTAAAGACCTTATAATTTCCAAAAAAACAATACTGTTATGAAACTTAATCACATTATGACTTCCCCCTTGAGGGGGATAGGAGGGGGTCTCCTGTTGTTGCTCCTCCTCGCCTCCTGCTCCAAGGAGCCTGCATCGCAGCTCACCAAGTCGGGTCTCGACCCTGCCAACTTC
>JAGCYL010000005.1 GCA_017960825.1 Bacteroidaceae bacterium
GGGAAATGAACTTCTACAATTGAATTCTTTGTTATTGTTAATTCTTTATATGCTTTCAAATATACTCCATTGCGAAGCTCAACTAAAAGAACATATTTTCCTCCAGATTTAGGTATTCCGTAAAGAGAAGAGAGACTATTCCAATATATCGAGTAGACAGAATAGCCTTTGCCTTCATTTACGAGTAGATCTCCATCTGATTTTGTGCCATACTTAGAAACTGGAGTCATATATTTACTCTCCCGATTATATGTATAACTAATTAAAGGCGTCCAGTCTAAAGTTGTGTATGGCTTCATACTTTTTATCTTATCCACGTAACCATCAACATAAAACAGATAGACATTTCCATTTGGAGCAGTAATGTCTTTACTGTATACTCTCACTTGAATATAATCCAAGGAAGATTTTTCTTTGTCGTCATCATCACTGTTGCACGACATAAAACCTACACTCAGCATCGCGACCATGATGATGGTTTGCATGCTCCACAAAAACTTTTTTCTCATACAATTATAAATTAAAGTTAGACAATAAATTGACTTTCGTTCACCTGTGAAAAGTCGTGCAAACTTTAGTAAATAAAGAAGCGCAGACCCACCATACCTCTGCAAGGTCTACCACAACCTCATACGTACTATGGAAAAGTCTACGCTATATGCGCATACTCATCGTACGTATGTTTTGCTCTTGCTATCCTTTGTTGAGGTGGTAGTTCTGCAGAGGAAATTGAGCAAATAAATTGTGTTTCTTGTGGAAACACGCTGCAAAGATAGGAAATAATGTTTGTTCTGCAATGAAAACGAGAAAGAAAATTTATCTCACGCAAAATAAAGCAGTAGGATTGAAGAGCTGAAGGATTGAAGTTAGCTCTTTCTTTTTCTCACCAGAAAAAACAAATTTTTTCTTTTTTTGAAGAAAAACTCCACTTTTTTCCCGCAAAAAGTACAGCTTTTACCCAAGAAAAGGGAGCCATATAGTAAAACAATGAGTTCTTGACCACAAAACCTGTGCTCGTCTTCACAAAGTGCGTGCTCATTCCTGCGAGAGTGCGCTAAGATTTCACGAGAGTGCGCTAAGTTTTCGCGAGAGCGCTCTAAGATTTCATGAGAGCGCTCTAAGATTTCATGAGAGCGCTCTAAGTTTTCGCGAGAGCGCTTTAAGATTTTGTGAGAACACTTTAAGTTTGCGTAAGGTCGCGTCTAGATTTTGTGGAATAGCAAAGAAATTCCGCGCAAGCAAACCTACCCTTCTTATACTTGATAGGATACGCGTGAACAGTTATGTGAATTTCGAAAAAGGACAGCTTGCTTCCTCACTCCTCCTTTTCTCTTTATTTTACATCGTTTTTGCGCCTATACACGCGCGTTAGACAGTTTTTGGGAATGATTTGTGGCCTATACCACACTTTTTTATTACTTTTGCCTTTTGATCTTTCAAACTCTAAACTTAATCTGATGGACTATAACTTTCAGGATATTGAAAAGAAATGGCAACAACGGTGGAGGGAACGCAAGACCTACCGCGTTGTCGAGGACGAGAACAAAAAGAAGTTCTATGTGCTGAATATGTTTCCCTACCCCAGTGGCGCAGGATTGCACGTGGGGCATCCGCTGGGCTACATAGCAAGCGATATCTATGCACGCTATAAGAGGCAGAAGGGATTTAATGTGCTGAACCCCATGGGCTACGATGCCTACGGTCTGCCGGCTGAGCAGTATGCCATTCAGACTGGTCAGCACCCCGAGAAGACTACATTCCAAAATATTGACCGCTACCGTGAGCAACTGGACAAGATAGGTTTTTCCTTTGACTGGGATCGCGAGGTGCGCACCTGCTCTCCCGACTATTATCACTGGACTCAGTGGGCCTTCGAGAAGATGTATGACTCCTTCTTCTGCAACAAATGCCAGAAAGCACAGCCAATAGAGAAACTTATTGAGTACCTCAACGCCAATGGCACTGCGGGCCTCGATGCTGCTCAGACAGAGCAGCTTGACATCACTGCCCAAGAGTGGCAGCAGATGGACGCGCGTCAGCAGAGCGATGTGCTGATGAACTATCGCATCGCTTTCCTTGGCGAGACAATGGTGAACTGGTGCCCCAAACTGGGCACTGTGCTGGCCAACGACGAGGTGGTGGACGGTGTGAGTGTGCGTGGTGGCTTCCCTGTGGAGCAGAAGAAGATGCGCCAGTGGTGTCTGCGTGTCAGCGCATACGCCCAGCGTCTGCTCGACGGTCTCGACACTATCGAATGGAGCGAGTCAATCAAGGAGACTCAGCGCAACTGGATTGGCCGTTCAGAGGGTGCCGAAGTGGAGTTTAAGGTAGCCGACAGCGACTTAGCTTTCACCATCTTCACCACTCGCGCTGACACGATGTTTGGCGTCACCTTCATGGTGCTGGCTCCCGAGAGCGAACTGGTGCAGAAAGTTACCACCGATGCCCAACGCGAGGAGGTAGAGAAATATCTGGCTTACGTGAAAGGCCGCACCGAGAGGGAGCGCCAGATTGACCACAAGATAACGGGTGTCTTCTCCGGCAGCTACGCCATCAACCCCTTCACTGGCGAGAAGAATCCTATCTGGATAAGCGAATATGTGCTGGCCGGCTACGGCACAGGTGCCATCATGGCAGTGCCTGCCCACGACAGTCGTGACTATGCCTTTGCCAAGCACTTCGGCCTGCCCATCGTGCCTCTGATTGAAGGCGCGGACGTGAGCGAGGAGAGCTACGATGCCAAGGAGGGCATTGTGTGCAACTCACCGGCAGAGGGCAAGGACCCCTACTGCGACCTGGTGCTCAATGGACTGACGGTGAAGGAGGCTATCCAAGCTACCAAGGAGTTTGTAGAGAAGCAGAAGCTGGGCCGCGTGAAGGTCAACTATCGCCTACGCGACGCCATCTTCAGCCGCCAGCGCTACTGGGGCGAGCCGTTTCCCGTGTACTACAAGGACGGTGTGCCGCAGATGATTCCCGAAGACTGCCTGCCGCTGATGCTGCCTGAGGTTGAAAACTTCCTACCCACCGAGACAGGTGAGCCGCCTCTCGGCAACGCACAGATTTGGGCATGGGATGAGACGCAGCGCAAAGTGGTGGACAAAGCTCTCATTGACAATAAAACCATATTCCCCATCGAGCTATACACTATGCCGGGCTTTGCAGGCTCGTCGGCCTACTATCTCCGCTACATGGACCCCCACAACGACAAGGCCCTGGTGGACAAGAAGGTGGATGAGTACTGGCAGAACGTGGATTTATATGTGGGCGGTTCGGAGCATGCCACCGGCCATCTGATTTACAGCCGATTCTGGAACAAATTCCTCTATGACTACGGCTACAGCTGCAAGGAGGAGCCTTTCCAGAAACTTATCAATCAAGGCATGATCCAGGGACGCAGCAATTTTGTCTATAGAATCAAAGACAGCAACACTTTCGTCTCCTATGGACTGAAGGACAAATACGACACCACTCCCATCCACGTGGATGTGAACATAGTCAGCAACGACGTGCTCGATATTGAGGCGTTCAAGGCCTGGAGGCCAGAATATGCCGACGCGCAGTTTGAGCTGGAGAACGGCAACTATATCTGCGGATGGGCTGTGGAGAAGATGTCGAAGAGTATGTTCAACGTGGTGAACCCCGATTACATCGTGGAGCGCTACGGTGCCGACACACTGAGGCTCTATGAAATGTTTCTCGGTCCTATCAGCCAGTCGAAGCCCTGGGACAGCAACGGTATTGACGGATGCTTCCGATTCCTGCGCAAGGTGTGGGGACTCTTCTACAGTCGCGACGGACAGCTGCTGCCTACTGACAGCGAGCCCTCGAAGGATAGCCTGAAGAGCATACACAAACTGATACAGAAGGTGAGCCAAGACATCGAGAACTTCTCCTACAAAACTGCTATCAGTGCATTCATGATATGCGTAGGCGAGTTGGCACAGCAGAAATGCACCTCCAAGGCTGTGCTGGAGCCGCTCGTTGAACTGCTTGCACCCTTTGCTCCTCATCTGTGCGAAGAATTGTGGGAAGTGCTGGGGCATAAGGACAGCGTGTGTGATGCGCCGTGGCCGGAAGTCAACGAAGAATACCTGAAAGAAGATACTGAAACACTGAGCATATCCTTCAATGGCAAAACGCGCTTCACTATGGACTTTGCGCCCGATGCCAGCAAAGAGGACATTGAGAAAACTGTGATGGAGGCCGACTCAACTGCCCGCTATACCGACGGCAAGCAGATAGTAAAGGTCATCGTCGTGCCCCACCGTATCGTGAATATAGTATTGAAATAAAACCGCTGACCGAACCCTGACTTACCATGGACTTAATGAAACCACAATTTCGCCACATTGCCCACGACATCAGCCTGATGTCGATAGGTATAATAATGTATGCCATCGGATTTACGCTTTTCCAACTTCCGTACCATATCACTCCTGGCGCAACGACCGGTTTGGCTGCCATCGTCTTCTACGTTTGCGGCCTTCCCGTAACGGTCACTTATTTCCTTATCAACATTGTGCTGCTGATTGTTGCCCTCAAGATTCTGGGCTTCAAGTTTATGACCAACACCATCTACGGCATTGCCTTCATGACCTTTGTGCTGTGGGCCATTCCCGCATGGTTTGGCGATGAACACGGTATGCTGCCTCAGGTGCTGGGCGAGCAGGACATGTTTATGGCCTGCATCATCGGTGCCATCATTGAGGGTATCGGTCTGGGCTTGGTGTTCATGGGCAACGGCAGCACCGGTGGCACCGACATCGTGGGTGCCGTGGTCAATCACTACCGCGACATCAGCATCGGACAGGGCATCATGATTGCCGACCTGCTCATCATCTCCAGCAGCTTTTTGGTTTTCCACGAGGTGAGACTACTCATCTACGGTTACTGCACTCTGTTCATAGAGGTCATGATGATTGACTATGTTATGAACCGC
Organism: Bacteroidaceae bacterium; assembly: GCA_017960825.1. Lineage (GTDB taxonomy): Bacteria > Bacteroidota > Bacteroidia > Bacteroidales > Bacteroidaceae > UBA6382. The sequence goes on from JAGCYL010000005.1 coordinate 4,943, forward strand.
GACCGCCAGTCAGTACAGTTCTTTATCTTTTCTGAGAAATATGATGAGATTGCCGCCGAGATTGCCAAGACGGGGCGCGGGGTCACCGTGCTCGACGGGCAGGGCTGGTACACCAAGCAAAACCATAAGGTGCTCGTGGTGCTGGCCCGACGCAGGGAGAGTCCGTTTATCTTCCGGGTCATCAAGACCATCGACCCCAAGGCCTTCGTCTCTCAAAGCAAGGTGGTGGGTGTGTTCGGCAACGGTTTCGACCGCATCAAGGGTAAGTAAAATAAACAGCTCCTTCGCGCGTTATATATAAAATAGGTGTATGAACAAAATCGTCTTTGCCACTAACAACGAGCATAAACTGCGTGAGATTCGTGCCATTATCCACGACGGTACCGAGGTCTTAAGCCTCGCCGACATTGGCTGCCACGCCGATATCCCCGAGACTGCCGACACCCTTGAGGGCAACGCCCTGATAAAGGCGCACTATGTCTATGACAACTACGGCTATGACTGCTTTGCCGACGACACGGGACTGGAGGTAGAGGCTCTGGGCGGTGCCCCGGGCGTACACACCGCACGCTATGCCGGCGATGACCAGGACTCGCAGGCCAATATGCGCAAGCTGCTTCTCGAGATGAGGGATGCCACCAATCGCAACGCCCGGTTCCGCACTGCCATAGCCCTGATTCTAAATGGCGGGGAGCACCTGTTCAGCGGCGAAGTGCGCGGCACCATCACCACCAAGCCATTGGGCACAAAAGGATTCGGCTACGACCCCGTATTCATTCCGGAAGACACAGGCAAGACCTTTGCGCAGCTGGGCGAGGATATTAAAAACCATATCAGCCATCGGGCCCGCGCCGTTACCAAACTGATAGAATTCCTTCATAAAAACACCTGATTACCTTTAATTATGAGAAAAAGCATAGTCCTTCTGACCTTGGCCATTGCCCTCCCGCTCCTCGGCAGTGCCAGCGACTGGAAGTCGTATATCTCCTATCATAACGTCACTAGATGTCTGCCCGTAGATGGCAAAGTGTATGCCATCGGCTCCGGTGGCCTGTTCCGCTACACTTTTGGCAGCGACAAGGCTCAGACCTATAGCAAATCGACAGGACTGAGCAGCACCGACATCACCCACATAGCATACTGCGAAGACCTCGACCAGCTTCTGCTGGTCTATAAGGATTACAACATAGACATCCTTGACGTACACGACAGCATCATCAATATCCCGCAGTACAAAAACTCCTCCTACACCGACAAGACCATCAACGATGTCACCATAAACGGCTCCACCGCCTATCTGGCCACAACCTTCGGCATCGTGGAAATCAACCTGCGCAAAGCCGAATACACCAACGCTTACGAGACAGGCGTTCCCGTGCGATGCGCCATGGGCGACAAAGACAATATCTATGCCCTCGGCCCCGACGGCATCTATGCCGGCAACAGAAAAACCAACCTGCTCGACAAGACCAACTGGAGCAAGAAGAGCAACAGCTATATGCACAGGCTCATCGCCTTCAACGACAGCATCTTCGCCTTCAACAACAAAAACGGACTCTACTCCTTCAACACCACCACCTGCCAGACCGACAGGATATGCGAAGGCACCTTCACCCATTGCTCCACCTACGGAGAGGAAATCGTGCTGAGCAATGCCACCACCGTCCTCACCATGGATGCCAAGCGCCATATCTCCACATACGCCTTAGACAATGACTTTCAAGACGTTGGCAGTGACGGCACCCATCTCTGGGCAGCGCGCGGCGACCTTGGCCTGCAAGCCTACATCGTCAGTGCCGACAGTCTCGGCAATGACAGTCTGATAGCAGCCGGAGGCAGCATCATTCCCAACAGCCCCCGGCGCAACTACTTCAACGACCTGCACCTCACCGACGACAACCGTCTGCTGGTGGCAGGCGGCGCCCTCAACTATAGCGGACAGACCTACTTTGAAGGAACCCTGATGATTTTTGAGAACGGCAGCTGGTTTAACTTCAGCGAAGACAGCATCGCCATCAAGACCGATGCGCAGTATTCCAACATGACCTCGCTGGCACAGGACCCGAAGGACAAAAACCATCACTTTGCCTCCTCAGCCACCGCCGGACTCTATGAATACCGCAACGGCATCTTTGTCAATCTCTACAACAACGACAACAGCCCTATCACTAGCATCTATCCCAAAAGGTCAAACTACAAAGTCTATAATCGCCTCTGTGGAGCCAAATATGATAACAAGGGCAATCTCTGGGTCTTCAACAACCAAGTGGACACCATCATCCGCGTTATGAAGCCCGATATGACATGGGAGAGCTTCTACTTCCCTGAGATAAAGGCCTACCCAACCTTCGACCACTATCTCTTTGACAGCCGTGGCTGGGTGTGGATGACTCACAGGCGCTGGGCAGGAGCAAACCTGGCAGGCATCGCATGCCTCAACTACAACAACACACTCTCCAGCAAAGGCGATGATAAATTTGCCTTCTGCACCACCTTCACCGACCAGAACGGCACCACTACGCAAATCAGTCTCCTCTACCATATCGCCTTCGACCGCAACGGACAACTGTGGGTAGGCACAGACCAAGGAGTCTTTGTGCTGGAGAACCCTGCTACAATATTCGATAACAAGCAGACATTCCGCCGACCGCTCATCCCACGTAACGATGGCACAAACTATGCCGACTACCTGCTCGATGGCGTACCTGTAAAGTGTATCGCAGTGGATGGCGCCAACCGCAAATGGCTGGGCACTACCAACAACGGCCTGTATCTCGTTTCAGAAGACGGGTTGCAGATAATAGAACACTTCACTGCTGACAACTCGCCGCTCCTGTCCGACTGTATCTTGTCGCTCGCACTGCGTCCTGACAACGGACTGCTGCTGATAGGCACCGACAAAGGCCTTGTCACATATCGCGGTGATGCCACCGAACCAACAGAAAAACTCAGCAAAAACAATGTGAAGGTCTTCCCTAATCCTGTGAGACCCACATTCAACGGACAAATTCGCATCACAGGTCTCACGGCAGACAGCGATGTCAAGATAACCTCCACCAGCGGCCTGCTCATAGCACAGGGCACATCGCTCGGCGGCACCTTCGTATGGAATGGGCGCGACAAGGCAGGCGACCGTGTCTCCACTGGAGTCTATCATGTCATTGCCTCCGATGCAGAGGGCAAAAACGGCGTCGTAGCCAAGATACTTGTTGTGAAATAAATAGTTGATTTCTTCGCAATTCGAAGCGTTGACAAAATGATGGTCAAATCTTACATTGCACACATAATATAAAAAGAATAATATGAATTTTGTAGAAGAACTAAAATGGAGAGGCATGCTCCATCAAATCATGCCAGGCACAGAAGAGCAACTGGCAAAAGAGCCCACCACCGCCTACGTAGGCATCGACCCCACCGCCGACAGTCTCCACATCGGACACCTGTGCGGAGTAATGATGCTGCGCCATTTCCAGCGCTGCGGCCATAAGCCCCTTGCCCTCATCGGCGGCGCAACCGGCATGATAGGCGACCCCTCTGGCAAGAGCCAGGAGCGTAATCTGCTCGACGAAGCCACACTGCGCCACAATGTGGAGTGCATCAAGAAACAATTGGCACGCTTCCTTGACTTTGACAGCGATTCCCCCAACCGCGCAGAGCTGGTCAACAACTACGACTGGATGAAGGACTACACCTTCCTCGACTTTGCCCGCGAGGTCGGCAAGCATATCACCGTAAACTATATGATGGCCAAAGACTCCGTGCAGCGCCGACTGAACGGAGAAGCCAGCGACGGACTCAGTTTCACGGAGTTTACCTATCAACTCCTGCAGGGCTACGACTTTCTCTACCTCAACACCCACCGCAACTGCAAACTGCAGATGGGCGGCTCTGACCAGTGGGGAAATATCACCACAGGCACCGAATTGATTCGCCGAACCACCGGCGCTGAGGCCTATGCCCTCACCTGCCCTCTCATCACCAAGAGCGATGGCCGCAAGTTTGGCAAGACAGAGAGCGGAAACGTTTGGCTTGACGCCAACCGCACCACACCCTACAAGTTCTATCAGTTCTGGCTCAATGTCACCGACGAAGATGCAGAACGCTACATCAAGATATTCACCTCTCTTAGCAAAGAAGAAATCGACTCGCTCGTTACCGAACACCGTGCCGACCCAGGCCGCCGCATTCTCCAAAAGCGACTTGGAGAAGAAGTCACCGTCATGGTCCATGGCCGTGCTGCCTATGAGACCGCCGTCGAGGCCAGCAACCTCCTCTTCGGCAAAGCCACCAAGGAGAGTCTGTTACACCTTGACGAAGCCACACTGCTCAGTGTCTTTGAGGGAGTGCCACAATATGAATTGCCTACCGCCACTATCGTAGGTGCCAAGGCCGCAGACCTGCTCGCAGAGACCACCGATTGCTTCCCCTCCAAGGGTGAGTTCCGCAAGATGGTCAAAGGAGGAGGTGTCAGCGTCAACAAAGAGAAAATTGCTGATACTGAGTATTCCTTCTCTTCCAGCGACCTCATCGGCGGCAAATACCTCCTTGTGCAGAAAGGCAAAAAGAATTACTTCCTCTTTATTGCAAAATAACCTACTTCCCCTTAATACAAAAGACTCGCACCTTGCAAATGTGCGAGTCTTTTTTCTATCCCTAATTCCTGACTCTTGGTATTACTTTATATACCCAGCTCTTCGCTTATGCGGAGCATCTCGTCGATGGGTTTGCGAGCCTGCCTTATCACGCTGGGCGCCACCTTAACCTCCGGCCACTCAAAACGCAGGGTATTATACAGCTTCTCCAAAGTATTGAGACGCATAAAGGCACACTCGTTGCAACCGCACGACATATCTCTCTCGCCGACTTCCGCCGGTCCCTCTGGAGCGCTGGGTGGTACAGGAATAAAGGTCTTATCGGGAGCCTGCCGTTGCATCTCAAAGAGGATACCGCTCTCTGTAGCCACAATAAACTGCTGATGCTCACTGCCTACAGCATAATTGAGCAACCTTGCCGTAGAGCCTACTACATCGGCCAGCCTTACCACTGGTCCCTTACACTCAGGGTGCGCCAGCACCTTGGCCTCAGGATACTGTGCCTTCAGTTTCAGGATTGCCTCCACCGAAAATCGCTCATGCACATGGCATGCCCCGTTCCATAGCAACATCTGACGGCCGGTGATAGAGTTGATATATTCACCCAGATTGCGGTCGGGTCCGAAAATCAGTTTCTGCTCCTTAGGAAATGACTCCACTATCTGGCGCGCATTGCTTGAGGTCACCACCACATCCGTTACAGTCTTTGTGGCCGCCGTAGTATTGACATAGGAAATCACCTTGTGGTCGGGATGCGCCTCCGTAAACCTACGGAATTCGTCAGCCGGGCAGCTCTCTGCCAGCGAGCACGAAGCGTTAAGGTCAGGGATGAGCACCTTCTTATCCGGGCAGAGAATCTTGTTTGTCTCACCCATAAAATGCACACCACACATCACAATGATATCAGCATCCGTCTGGGCAGCCTTGCGTGCCAGAGCCAGACTGTCGCCAATAAAATCAGCAATCTCCTGCAGCGGCTTGTCGGTGTAGTAATGCGCCAGGATAACAGCATTTTTCTCCTCACACATACGGCGTATCTCAGCCTTGATATTAGTTCCTTGGGGAATAGGCTCGCTAACGTAGCCCTTCTCCCTCCATTCTTTCTTTACCATAGAGTCTTAGTTATTATGTTCAATCTTCAATGTTCAACCCCGCAGGGGTCGCGAGAACTTCATCGGTGGTCGCTGCGTCTCGAAAGAGCCAGGAGGCTCTTTATTAAGAAGTTCGAGAGCGAAGCGTCAATACGATGCTGAAGCCTCGATGCCAAGTTCCCTTACACGCTTTACGATGATATCCAGTTCTTCGTGGCTGGCCTTGCGCAGACCATGGACTGGAGTCTCCCTATCAATGGTATAAACCATTACCTGTTGCGGCCCTATCTCCTTCACCGCCTGCAGCCACGGAGCAATCATCTCCTCCTTCACGTTGCCCACATCCTTTGTCCCGTCATTACCGTGCATAAACATAGTCTGGATGATAACGTGGCCTTTGAACTCCTTCATCCTCTCAGTCAGCACCCTCACATCGTATGCTCCGCAAGGGCGGTTAACCATGCGAATATAGCCGTTGTCCACCGTGTCCAGTTTCAGGATATTATTGTCCACCAGTAGCAGCGCCTCAAAGACCTCCGCCCTTGTGATAAGCGTGGCGTTGCTCAGCACACTCACCTTCGCCCCCGGGCAGTAAGCGTTTCGCAGCCCTATCGTGTCCTTGATGATATTCAGGAAATCGGGATGCGCCGTCGGCTCGCCGTTGCCCGCAAAGGTAATCACGTCAGGCAGCTGCGCCCCATCCTTCATCTTTTTAAGTTGGGATTCGAGGGCAGCCCTTACCACTTGGCGCGTAGGCCTTTTTTTCTGCGGTCTCCTGTCCGCGTTAAGGCCGCACTCGCAGTATATGCAGTCAAACGTACACACCTTGCCATCGGCAGGCATCAGGTTGATGCCCAGCGAGGTGCCGAGCCTCCTGCTGTGTACAGGTCCAAAGATAGGAGAGGGATAAATAACCGTAGCCATAGTCTCTGCAAAAATAATTCTTTTTTTTCAATTACACGCGCAATGCAACCTGAATAAATACCTCTTGCAGGGTGGAACCGTGATACATCCTCAACCCCGTCCCGATACTATCGCGATTAGAGTAGTGCGTCAGCGCATATTTCACAGCCACCGACAGCGGTCCTACCGTGTGCTGCGCTGATACCGACAAGCGACTGCCGTGGTAATAGCATATCGGGTATCCGCTTGAGTAAAGCAGTATCGGCTCATACAGCCTCAACCCCTCGGCATACGAGTCCGTATGAAACACAGCCCCCGACATACTCAGCCTTGTTGCTCTCGATATTACAACCGATGCTCTTTGCGACACCATCCATCCGCATTTCGTCCCTTTGTCAGGCTGCGAGAGGAACACCATGTCCGCCGTCGTAGCAAGATTCCATACCCTTCCGGAGTAGCGCCACTGCCCTTTCAGCGTGTGTTGCACCCTGCAGTCGGGCAATCCTGCGCTGTTGTCGTCAGGCATCGAACGGTATTTATAGCGCAGCAGCCATGTCGTCGTATTCAGCGGCGAATACTCCGCTTGCAGCATGGCCCCCAGGGCATTCTTGGGATTCTTGCTCGCGTACACCGCCGTCGGGAAGTGCGCCACGTCAACATAGCCCTTGAGCTCCCATAACTTCACAGGCTCCCAGCAGAAGCCTGCCATCAGGCCATGCTCGTTCTGTATGCGCGACCCTACTCGGTAGCTTTGCGCCGATGTCGCCAGGTATCGCTTCGAGTAGTAGCGGTGCAGCACGTTCAACGCCAGCTTGTGATGCGGAGCATACTGCACTCTGTGCAGAGTCGCCACTCCCCCTTGTTCGGAAGTCGCAGTCTCACCCCACACCTTGAAAGCTCCGCGCCCCATAGAGTATTCCACACTGTAGTTGCCGAAGTCACTGCCCTGAAAATAATACTTGCGGTACAAGGCCGTAGGCCTGCGATAAGACTTGTCATAGTGCGTATGCACAGCATTCACCCCCATATGAAACGCCCCGACCATTGCTCCCACAGACACACCGCCCTGTAGGGCAGCCACATTGTGGCGTTTATCCATCTCCAGCGGAGTGCGGTGGTAGCCGTTCGTGATGATGGTCGATATACTGTCGTCCATAAGAGTGGCGTCATGTTTGCGCCATGAGCCGAACGCCCTGATGCTTACCCTGCCCAGGCGCACGTCTATTGCACCACCCCTCATGAACATTGCCTCGTCAGTAGCCGTGTGGGCGGTGAATCCTGCCTGTCGCGGACTCATCGAAGCCAGCACACCCATGGCGTCTGCACCCGAAGAGCCCACCGTCAGTCCCAGACCGAAGTGAGTTGTGTAGTCGCCTATAATCCATTTCCTTACTGCCCTCTCACCCTTACCCATTACAAACACGGAGTAAGAATCAAACAGACTGTTGCCTTTCGCTGCAAAGGGCTCACCCTCATCCTTCTGGGCAGTCAGGCCCCACAGCAGACAGTTGTTCCATGACGCGCGGTAGCGCAAGGTGGAGGCAGTGCTGTTGCCCAAGTATTGGCAATTGGGATTGCGTTCCAGCTCCTCGCGCGAGTGGGGTCTGAATCCCTCGCGTCTGTATAGCGGAGCACTCATTGTCATAGACACGTCAGTGCGGAGCCCTTGCGACACGTTCCTCCGGGTGGTGGGCAGATCCGGACGAGTATTCAGGGAATCCGGCATCCCATGTCTGGAATGAGAAACGGGGTCGTGCGAACAATAGAAAAATAAGGAAAGAAAACGACGCTCCCTGTGTTGGAGGTTCTTTACGAACATCAGTTCGCCCATGGACAGGAGGCCGTGCGACCTTTCTATCAGACAGAGGATGGAATCGGCCTGCTGCTCTGTCAAGAACGGCATACGCATCAAGTCGGCTTTCTGGGCGAGGTTGATGTCCATGGGGTTGCGGTGCAACTCCATCAGTTCCTCGTAGAGGGCGTTGGTGGCAGTCGTGCCATCTTCCTCCGTCGTCATATCCTCCATAAACATCTCTGCAAATACGGCCCATTCATCCTCCTGCCCGATGACGGGCAGAGAGAAGAAAAACAAGAAAACGGTGATAAAAGTAATGCCCCAATTCTTTACCATACCATATATATAATTGAGATTTAAGATTTGAGATTTGAGGTTTATAGAACTTGTCCGCTGTCAAGTGTTTGTTAAAATCTGCCCTGCTCTACAACTGACCGCTCTCTACCTTGCGCACTATCTTCTCTATCTCGCGGTCTTCGCCCTCAGGGTCATAATGCTTGCGCAAATTATTACCAAACAATGTACTGAGCACATTATACATGTTCGCCCTCACGGGGCCCAGAAATGCTTTTATCATCTCAAAACTCGTCTGACCGCACTCGCGGTCTATCAGCTTTACCAGCAGCTTGCCCTGCGTCTTGGTTATCTTGCGCACCGTGGGCTCGTACTGCTTCCGTATGCCGCGCTCCACTGCCTTGATATGCCGTTTCTTTTCCTTCTTGTCCTCCAGCGTCTCCAGATAGTCGTGGGTCTCTATGAGTATCTGGCGCGTCAGCTTGGCGTAAGGAAAGACATAGCGCACGTCGCGCACGAGTTTGTCGTACTTCTGTCGCTCTTTCTCGTTCTTGAATGTCTTTGGCGCTGTCTTGTAGAACTCATGGAGTGTCATGTTGGGTATGCTGTCGCCCTGATACCACGCACGGTCTATCTTTACATACATAGCCACCTGGATGGTGTCGTCGGCCTGAGCCTTCAATTCATTGAACATGGAAGATTGAACATTGAAGATTAGGAACAGCAAAAGGCACCGCCAGATTTGAAATATATATTGAACATTGAACATGGAAGATTGAACATTATACATCTTACATTATACATTGCCGCTTCGCGAGTGCAAAATTAGTAATTACATCTTATATTTTGCTTTTTCTTTTACTAATTTATCATAAAATTGTGGTAACTTCGCTCCCGGTATTTATTGTTATCTGTTTCTGTATGCACAAACTGTCTGTTCTGGATATGAATCGCCTGAGCGCAGAAGAGTTCCGCCTGGCGAAGAAGGTTCCCCTTGTTATTGTGCTCGACAATGTAAGGAGCATGTATAACGTAGGTTCTGTTTTGCGCACCGCCGACGGCTTCCGCATTGAGAAGGTGTGTATGTGCGGCATCACGGGGACTCCGCCTCATCAGGAGATTCACAAGACGGCTCTGGGGGCTGAAGACTGCGTGAACTGGGCTTACTACAAGAATACTGTAGACTGCATCAATGACTTGCGCAAAGAGGGTTTTGTCATTGTTGCGCTGGAACAGGTGGAAGGAAGTAAAAATATGATGGATTGGGAAGACAGGCGTCCCATGGCTATTATTGTGGGCAATGAGGTAAAGGGTGTGGCACAGGAAGTGGTAGACGCTGCCGACTACTGTCTGGAAATTCCGCAGATTGGTACCAAGCATTCTTTTAACGTTGCATGCGCTACTGCCATGGTTATGTGGGAATACTATAAGAGTTTTAATTACCCTTAACTGCAAAAAATAGCAGTTGATAATATTGCTTTTTGCTGTTGATAACTTGTGGAATTTGTTGTGAAATAATGCCAGTATAAAATCTTTATATTTTTCCACCATAATTCACATTATTTTTCTCCATTTCCTTCTATGTTTTCAACATTCATTTTTATCAATTTCATAAATGAGATATTTTTTTGCTATTGCTTGTCTCTCTTGTTAACAGAAACTTTTTTGGTATTTTTAGGATATGATAAATCAATCTTTTATGTTTTCAATACCTTGTGTATAAATTGTTGATAAAAATAGTGATTTTGTGAAAGGAATATTTATTATTTCGCGAATAAAAAATTATAAACATTTTCCACAGCTATACATCAACAAACAGACAGACAAATAAAAAAAAAGTTTATATTTTTTTGAGAAGTAGTTAGTATTGATTTTTGCTGTGGAAAATAAAAGAAATATTTTTTTTATATAAATAATGCTTTTTTTGTTCTTTTTTGTTTGGAAATTCAATTATTAGTTTTAATTTTGGAGCAAATTTGAATTTTTGTTAAACTTTTAAATTATTAGAATTATGGCTTTTTGTTCAAAATGTGGTCAGCAAATTGCTGACGGAGTAACAGTATGCCCATTCTGTGGCGAACCCATTGAGGCAGCTCCTGCTGCAGCTCCCAGGACTCCGGTCTATGACAATGCACCTGAGCAGCTTGACTTCATTCCGAGTGCTGCTTCTGCTGCATTCCCGAAGTTTGCTTACATCGGTATTGCCGGTGCGGTGTTAGCTTTGATTGTTTCTTTCTTTAATGTATTTGAAACACCTAGACTTTACTACTTCCTTTATGCAGTAGCTGCAGCATGTTCAGCAGTTGCAATGTTCAAGGTTTATGATGGTCTGAAGAAAGGTCTTGCCGGTCACAGGAAACCGATGCCCGGTTTGATTACTACTACAGCATGGTTCCAGGTAGCAGGTCAGGCACTTATGGTATTAGGTGGTCTGATTGTAATCCTTGCAGGTCTTGACGGTGTTGCAACAGCAGCAGGTATCATAGTATTTGCAGGAGTTATAAATTTTGTATATCTGATTCTGATGCTTATTGTAGCCTTCACTTTGATAGGAAGCTACACAGGTAATGTAAAGACCTTCGGATGGTTGCTGGTTATCCCTGTAATCTTCGGTATTATTGCAGCTATTGGTGGTGGTGCAGCAGCATTGTCAGGTGGCAAGGTAGGCGTGATTACTATAATCATTGCAGTAATAAGCTGCGCAATCAGTGTTTACATCTATCTGTTTGCCAAGAAGATTATCAGCGACGGGAAATAATAAATTATTAACTATATAAATAAAAGAAAAAAGAGATGAAAAAATTATCTGTATTTATGTTGGCTGCCCTAATGGGCGTGTTTATGGTATCTTGCTCTAATGGCGACAGCCCTGCAGCAAAAGCCAAGGAGATTTTTGAAAGCGTAAAGGACAAGTTGGCTACTATGCCTAAGGATGAGCTGAAGGCCAAGACTCTTGAGTTTGGCGAGGTTATCAAGCCGATTATGACTAAGTCGATGGAGATTGCCAAGAAGCTGATGAGCGATGAAAACTTCACTCTCGACAAGGTGGCTGACGAGTATAAGAAGATTGGCGTAGATCCTTCTGACGTACAGGATGTAAGCAAGCTCGTAGAGGACTTTACTGCAGAGGTACAGAAGAATCCGGCATGGACCGAACTTCAGGCAGATCCCGAATTCGGCAAGCAGTGGATGCAGGCTATCGGTTTTGCTGACGAGGCAACCGATGAGGCAGAGGACACTGTTGGCGAGGCTGTAGAAGATGCTGCAAATGCAGTAGGTGATGCAGTTGAAGGTGCAGCAGAAGAGGTAGCTGACGCAGTAAAAGAGGTAGTAGAATAATAAATACTACATTGAAAATAATAAAGAGGGACTCCTAAAAAGAGTCCTTCTTTTTTTTGATATGTATAGAAAAAGCAAAAAAATGGGAGAAAATATTAGTTCATTTCAGAATAATGTCTACTTTTGTAGCCGATTTGAGTGAAATCAAATCACAGAAACCTATATTATCAACCTTTAAATTATTAAGAGATGAAAAAATTATTTGTAGTAGTAATGATTGCTCTGATGGGCGTGTTTGCTGCCAGTTGTTCAGGTGGCGGAGGTATTGAAAAGGCTAAGCAGATTGTGCAGGAGCTGAAGGACAAGGGTGCTAACATGAATGTGGAAGACCTTAAGGCAAAGCTGACCGAGTTTGCAGAAGCTCTCAAGCCTGTGATGGCTAAGATTACTGAGGTAACCAAGAAGATTGAGGGTGAATCAGATCCTTCTAAGGCTATGGACATGGTAAATGAGTTGAAGGAGCTTGGTGCTGAGGACATTGACGCTCTTATGAGTGGCATGGAAGATGCATGTAAGGATATCCCTGCATGGAAGGAACTGGAGAAAGACAAGGATTTCCAGCAGAATTTCTTGACGACTCTCGGTATGGATGCTTCTAATTTTACTGAGCAGGCAACCGAAGCAGTAGAAGACGCAGCTGAGGATGTATCTGACGCAGTAGAGGGTGCAGCTGAGGAAGTTGCTGACGCAGTAAAAGAGGTAGTAGAATAATATCATTTTGCTAACGAATAAAAGACAAAAGGGACTCCTTAATGGTAGTCCCTTTTTTGTATAGAGTATTGAAAAAAGGTGGTAAAAATCAAAAAGAATGTGAAATAGGGAAGTGCTTTGCGGAAATTGTTATATTTTTGCAGGTTGAAACGAAAACTCACAAAACACATGAAGATTGCATTGATAGGCTACGGCAAGATGGGTCAGATGATAGAGCAGCTGGCCCTGCAGCGTGGTCATAAGGTGGTGTGCATAATTGATATTCATAATCAGGAGGACTTTAACAGTGCGGCGTTCCGTTCGGCTGATGTAGCGATAGAGTTCACTACGCCCACGGCAGCATATAATAATATAATAAGGTGTTTTGAAAACGACATCAAGGTGGTCACTGGCAGCACAGGATGGCAGAAGGAACACTGGGAAGAGATATGCGAGCGGTGCAAATATGGGTTGCAGACTCTGTTCTGGAGCAGCAATTTCAGTCTGGGTGTGTTTCTGTTCAATAGGTTGAATAAGCAACTGGCTAGGATGATGGCTCCCTACCCCAACTACAAGCCAAGCATTGAAGAAACCCACCATGTACATAAGCTCGACGCGCCCTCCGGCACAGCTATTACGCTGGCCGAGACCCTGGTGGCCAACTACCCAGGACTGAAAACAGAGCAGCTGCCCATCAAGTCAATCAGGGAAGGCGAAGTGCCGGGTATTCATAGCGTTATCTATGACAGTGAGTATGACGAGATAAAGATAACTCACTGTGCCAAGTCGCGTGGTGGATTTGTGTTGGGAGCAGTGTTAGCGGCAGAATATGCCTACACCCATAGCGGGCTGTTGACAATGGAAGATTTGTTCAATCAGCGAGATTAGTCAAAGAGTTAAATAGTGAAATACTCCAATTAAACCATGGGATTCAATAAAAAAGATAAGTCAGCAGATAACCCCAAGCCCCGAAAGGAGCGCAGTCTCAAAGTACGAAGCATTCGGTGCGCGATAGCGATAACCCTATGGTTGCTGTTTTGCCTGTGGGTAGGTAGCTGGATGGGACTGCTTGTAGTGCCGTTTATCTTCGATGCCTACATTACCAAAAAAATTCCGTGGAGTTGGTGGCGCAGCAGCCAGAACCCTACCGTACGCTCCGTGATGAGTTGGGTTGACGCGATAGTGTTTGCCCTCGTAGCCGTCTATTTTGTCAATCTCTACCTCTTCCAAAACTATGTCATTCCCAGCTCTTCGCTTGAGAAGAGCCTGCTCACTGGCGACTACCTGTTTGTGAGCAAAGTGAGCTATGGCCCACGCAAGCCTATGACTCCCCTCCACATGCCTCTCACCAGCCACACCCTCCCCCTGTTTGGGTGCCAAAGTTTTCTTGAGTGGCCCCGATGGGCGTATGAGAGGGTGAAGGGTTTGGGCCAGGTGAAGCAGGGCGACATTGTGGTGTTTAACGTGCCAAGCGGTGACACCGTGGTAGCCAACTTTGAAAACCAAGATTACTACACTCTCTGCTACGAAATGGGCAAGGCCCTCATGGCGCAGCAGGCAGGCAAGAGTATCAGTGATTTCATGGCTGAAGAAAAGTCTCTGCCCGTCAACGACCAACTGCAACTGAGCGCAGTAGAGTATGACTATGCCCAGCAGTATATGAAGGCCAATCCTGAACAGCTGGGCAAGAAGAAAGCCAGGCCCGTGGATATGCGTGAACACTATGTGAAGCGATGCGTAGGCCTCCCGGGTCAGGTGCTGCAGATAAAGAGGGGCAGGGTATATACCAACGGCCACCAGATGTTTGTGCCCCAGAAGATGCAGCGCAGCTACAAGGTCACCCTACTGCAGCCGTTGCCCGACGATTTGTGCCGCGAGCTGGGCATCAGTATCGAAGACCGTTCGGAGGTTATCAGTGGCGACGGCTCTGTAATACGTATGCCGATGACAGCCGAGGTGAAGCAAGCCCTGGAGCAGCGCAAAGACCTCGTGGCGAGCATTGAGAAGTGCGACGAGGTAGAGAACTACCGCCTGTATCCCCACACCTACCACACCGGATGGACTGCCAACGACTACGGACCCATCTGGATACCACAGAAAGGCAAGACCATAAAGCTGACGCCCGAAAAGCTCGCCCTCTACGACCGCTGCATTCGGGTCTATGAGGGCAACGACCTGCAGGTGCAGGGCGGACAGATTTTCATCAACGGCAAGCCTGCCGACTCCTACACCTTCAAGATGGACTACTACTGGATGATGGGCGACAACCGCGACAACTCGCTCGACAGCCGCTTCTGGGGATTTGTGCCGGAGGACCATATCGTAGGCAAGCCTATCTTTATCTGGCTCTCCCTTGACCCCGACCGGGGCTGGTTTGACGGCAAGATACGCTGGAGCCGACTTTTCCGACTGGTGGACAACATAAAATAAGATGAAAAAGAAAACACTCTCCTTAATCTTCCTCTCCTTACTCCTTGCAGCTCCGTGCATGGGTCAGCAAGCCTTTAAGGTCAACCTTTGGAGCGAGGGTGAAACGACGGAACCCGACTACAGCGAAGCGGTGCTCCACTGCTTCCTGCCCGACAAGCCGACGGGTAAGGCGGTCATCGCCTGTCCCGGCGGAGCATACCTGTATCTCTGCATGACATACGAGGGATGTGACTTTGCGCCTATCCTCAACAAGGAGGGCATCGCGCTCTTTGTGTTGCAGTATCGCCTGCCGAAGGGCCGCGCCACGGTGCCGATGGCTGATGCAGAGAAAGCCATGCGCTATGTACGCAGCCACGCCGACGAGTGGGGCATCAGGGAGGTCGGCATCATGGGCAGCAGTGCAGGCGGCCATCTGGCCAGCACACTCGCCACCCATTACGCCGACAGCATAACGCGCCCCGATTTCCAGGTGCTGCTCTACCCCGTGGTAAGCATGCAGGACGGCGTTACCCACAGGGAGTCGCGACAGGCGCTGCTCGGCGATAACCCCACGCAGTCGCAGAAGGACGAATATTCCAACGAAAAGCATGTTACAAAACAGACGCCGCGGGCATTCATAGTGCTGGCGTCAGCTGACAGAGGCGTGATACCCAAAAACACCCTCGATTATGCCCAGGCACTCGTGGACAACGGGGTAAAAGCCGACCTCCACATGTATGAAGGAGGATGGCATGGCTTTGGGTGTCGCACGGACTATTCAGAGCATGACCAGTGGCTCGGCGAACTGCTCTATTGGCTGAAGAAATAAAATGGAACGACTGCTCCACTATGTGTGGAAAAACCGGCTGATACCCCATTCAGGCATGAGGACCACCGTGGGGGAAAACGTGGAGGTGCTCTCACCGGGGCTGCACAACAAGGACGCTGGCCCCGACTTCTTTTGTGCCGACGTAATCATAGGGGGTGTGGACTGGATGGGGAATGTGGAAATCCATACACGCAGCAGCGACTGGTATCGCCACGGCCATGACAAGGACAAGGCCTACAACAATGTGGTGCTCCATGTGGTGGAGGAGGCCGACACCGAAGTCGTCACTCAGTCGGGCCGCACTCTGCCACAGATGGTAGTAAGTGTCCCTGACTATGTAGTACGCAATTATGAGCAGTTGCAGGCTTATGACGAATATCCCCCGTGCCATGGCTATATTGCCAAGTTGCCGTCACTGGTAAGTCGCCAATGGTTGAGTCGTCTGGGTCAAGAGCGCATGGAGCGCAAGGCGGCAGAGATAGAGCAGCGGCTCCTCTATTGTGAGCACAACTGGGAGCAGGTCTTTTTCGTAACGCTGGCCAGAGCCTTTGGCTTCGGCCTTAATGGTGATGCCTTTGAGCAGTGGGCACGCCTTATCCCATTTGGCGGGGCTGCCAAGCATCGCGATAACCGCCTGCAGATTGCGGCTCTCTTCTTTGGTCAGGCAGGATTCCTCGATGAATCGGGCAAGTTTGACGAGCGTCTCTCTAATGCACTTCCTGACCTTGACCTTAAGAGTCTGCGCTCAGAGTATAAATTCCTTGCCAACAAATTTTCACTCACTCCCATGGGCGGTCATGAGTGGCGCTTTCTAAGGACTCGCCCTCAAAATTTTCCTACCATACGCTTGGCGCAAATAGCGTGTCTCTATTGCGAGGGCAAAGCTAATCTGTCGTGCGCACTGGAGGCAGCCACCATTGACGAGGCCCGCCAGATCTTTGATAGCATTCAGATGCCACAGAAATCCGTCGATTTGCTTATACTCAACGGCATGATACCCATGCTCTATGCCTATGGTCACTATCGCGGTAACCGCAAGATGCAGGACAAAGCTCAGCGATGGCTTGCTCAGCTGCCACCGGAGAGCAACAAACATACGCGACCATTTGCGCAAATGGGTCTCATGGACAGTGCGGCTGATTCGCAGGCAGTTATCCAGCTTGTCACACGCTATTGTCAGCGGCACGACTGCCTCCGTTGCCAGTTTGGCTATCAGTATATCAAAAAGCACAAAAAATAGCTTATGCGTAAAATCATTTGTCTTAATACCATACAATTAAAAAATTGTCGCTAACTTTGCACCCGAAAATAGAAAATACTTAAATCTAAACTCTTAAACTGTAGAACTGTCGAACTTTTGAACTTTATATGGGTTTATTAATCCTATTCTTTTGCTTGGCACTCCTGGTCTCGGCCCTCTGTTCACTGGTCGAGTCGGTATTCCTTTCCACGCCGCTTACTTTTGTGGCTTCTGCGGAGGGCAAGAACGTTCACTCGGCTGCACTCCTCAAGAGCCTGAAGAAGCAGTCCAGCCGCCCCATCAGCGCCATACTTACTATCAACACCATTGCCAATACTATGGGTGCTGCCGGAGTAGGCACACAGGCAGCCATCGTCTTCGGCAGCGAACTGGCCGGAGTGGTGAGCGGAGTGCTTACCCTATGCATCCTCATTTTCTCTGAGATAATCCCCAAGACTATCGGCACGCGCTACTGGCGCTCACTGACCCTGCCCTCGGCCCATATCATCAGGGCCATGCTCTTTATCACCTATCCGCTGGTGCTCCTGGCTGAAGGACTGACTCATTTCCTCGGCAGCGGGCAGCAACAGTCAGTCAGCCGCGACGAGGTGAGCGCTATGGTTAAGGTGGGAGCCGAAGAGGGAGTGTTTGAAAAAGAGGAGAACAAGATGATCCAGCACCTCATTAAGCTGTCGAATGTCACCGCCCACGAGATAATGACGCCCAGCAGTGTTGTGGCCGAGGCCAGCGAAGAGATGACCGTCAAGGAGGTGTATGCCGACGAGGAGTTCAGCACCTACAGTCGCATACCTGTCTATGGCGAGGACGAGGAATACATCACCGGCTATGTGCTGCGACAGACGGTGCTTGAGAAATTGGCGGAGGACAAGTTCTCCACTACCCTCAAGCAGATAGTGCGCCCGATACTCACCTTCCAGGAGAATACGAGCGTGTCGGACATATGGGAACTTATGCTTGCCAAGAAGGAACATATATCCGCCATCATTGATGAGTATGGCTGCATGCGCGGCATCGTGACGATGGAGGATGTGATAGAGACCATGCTCGGATTTGAGATAGTTGATGAGAAAGATACCGTGATTGACATGCAGGTACTCGCCCGTCAGAAGTGGGCGGAGGCACGCCGCGCCAACAACGAAGCGCGTCGCGCAAACAATGAGGCACGCCGCACAGCCAATCGCAAGAATAAATAGCCCTCTACCCCACCCTAACCTTGCCCCACGCATACAGAATGATGCTGTAAACGTGGGGTTATTCTTTTGTTTTTATTAAAAACGCAGCAGATCTATTGCTGTTATTGAAATAATTACTATCTTTGCAGCGTCTAGGGGGAGCAATCCCGAGACCGAAGAAGCGTTCCGCGTTTTATCCTTTACAGTGAAATCTGGTATATTTCTTAGAGAAGGATGAAGATGATGGTTCACTTCCTGTATGTGACTGTGTGCATACGGCCCACCTACGCCGTAATGCTGCGGCATATACGGCGTAGGTGATATCTCTATTCATTTCTCGAAGGTTTACCAGAGCCCACTGTAAGATGAGTAAGGACAAATCCCTACGTCTTTTTCGTGCGCCAATATTAACACCTGATTGGGGATTGCGGGAAGGAATAATTTTTATGTGCAAAGAAAAACTCCCTTCATTTATGTGGGATAACTCTGAGAATGATGGTCATGCCGAAACTATCATGGACTATGTTATCTCATGGTGTCTACGCGTTGCAGCAAATGATTTTTGTAGTAAATATAAGCCTAAATTATACCATTACTGTAAGTTTCTTCTTTTTAAGTTGCTCCAAATAGAAGAAAACACTGACCAGATTGTCCTTGAGGAAGTAAAGGTGTGGAAGCAGTGGAAACGTATAGATTTATGGGTAGAAGTAATACTTATAAACAACGGACAAAAAGAAAATCATTCCATTCTCATTGAAAACAAGTACTATACACTTACACATGACAGAAGAGATATAGACGGCACTTATAAGAATCAGTTGGAGGTGTATAAAAATATTTTTGATGATTTTTATGCCCAGGATAACAACAGAAAGAAACACTATGCTCTTATCACATGTTTAGATAATTATCCTGATAAAGAAAAGATACAGAAACTAGGCTATCAACTGTATACATACAGTGCTCTAAAGGATGAGATGGCAAATAACGCTGGAAATGTTGAACCTTCTGAAAGCGACATTTTTAACGAGTTTTGGATAAATTGGTAAAGAAAAAACAATATTAAAAAAAATGATCATGAAAAATTTCTTTGTAATAACTGTATGTTTGTTTTTATGCCGTTGCGCTAATTTTAGTGACAAAATTTCTTTTGAAGATTTACTTTCTATGTATAAAAGTAAGGACTTTACTTATATAAACAACACTGTAACCGCAAAAGGTTATATATTTCGAGAAAGCATAGAAGGAAAATCTGTCTGGACCAAAAATCTGGATTATGATTATAATACGCATGAGGATATTCACCCTACGGAGAATCCTGAAGAGACTGCGCAAACTGTTAATTTTAAGGAGTGCTTTCTTATTAACTATAGTGAAGAACAGTTAAGCTTGACATGTTACGACTACAATGGACTAGATACTCTTTTCTCTGAAATCAAAGCAGCGGGATATGTGCTAAAAGAAAGAAGGGAGGATCCTAATTTAGTTGAAGGAACTTTTTCTGTTTTCCAAAAGGAAGGAATGCCAACAGTTAATACATTACTAAGTCCACTGTTTCCTCAGACTTCTGAAATTTTAATAGGAAATAACTCCGACGCTCTTTTAAGCAATAACGATTGCATAGATGAAGTTGAAAGATGGAGTTTTAAAGCTGAGCAGCCTAACGGATGGGCTACTCTAAAAGTATTCTTGAATAATGATGCCGTCTTTTATAATGACGAAAATACAGATTTCTACGAAAGTCGTGCTCCTCTTTTATGGATGGCATGTAACCTCTATGCTTCTTTATATAGTTCTGCTCTAGGCGACAGTATATATGGAAAACAGGTGACACAAAATGCAAAAGAAGCTATGGTTTATGCCAACGATAATATGTTTTTAATAAATAATCTTCCCCTAGAAAATTCCTCTATTTCAACAGAAGCAGAAGAGATAGCGCAACGAACCTTCTATGACAATCGTACAGATTACGATTACGGCGCGACAGAATGGAAAAGAAGTTATGGACGGATAACATATATTATTGGAGAAGAAACACATCCTCGCATGGACTACTACTGGGGAGAAAAACAATATTTTAACATTATTAAGATATGGAGAGGAAAAGATAATTATATGTATTGTCAGAAAGGAATTCTTTCATTGGAAGACTACAAAAGAGGTAGATAAGTAAATTTTTACCCTCTTTATGAAATTCTCTCCAAATGTAAAATAACTGAGAATTCTATGTCTGTCATAATCTTTAATGGAAGTAGCGATCAGTAACAAGCTTCCCGCAGAAATAGCAGGGAAATTCCGCGAAGGAGTTTCCCTGCTATTTCTTATGAAAAAAATTATTTTCGATTCTTCCTCCATACTTCCATAATCCAGTGGAAAATTAATGTTCATCAGCATTTGCAGTGTGAAAGCAATGGTGGAAGACATGGAGGCAAATGCCCGAAAAAGACAGATAGCAGCAAAAAAATCATTAATTACACATTTTGTGTTACACATTTGTGTAATCAAAATGATTTTTGTAATTTTGCAGCGCAAAATTTACACTATTATAAACAAATTCACAATGAGAAAATTTCAAACGAAGAAATTGTCTTTTTTCCTGCTACTCCTACTCATAGGATTGAGCACTACCCATGCACAAACCTACACGAAGTGGAAGCAGGTACAAGACCCTACTGCGCTTAGCACTAACGATGTAGTGGTCATTGTCGATCTGACCACCGCTAATGCCATGCGTAACAATCCTGAATATGAAGGAGAGAACACGGTCAGTAAAGCTGCTCCTCCTGCCCTGAAAGTGACGTTGAAGGAGGAGTTGGATCGCATCACCAGCGAAGTTGGCGACACTATCGTCTGGACAGCTGACCGCACGGACAGTAAGTATGTGTTCAAATCCCTGTACGATCAGAATAAGGGCAACACTCGTTATCTGTTCAATTCTGACCAAAACCTCCGCGTAGGCTATGTCAGCAGCAACGATGCTTGGAAAAGCAAGTTCGACCTGGACAAAGGATTGCTGTTCATGGGACATGTGGAAGTTGGCGAGAATCAATATAAAGACTACCACATTGGCATGAAGGTTGCCAGCGGCATACAGGCTATGATGAGTGGTAGCACATGGGAGCTGATGGCAGACTCGGTAGATACTAATGATCCAAGTATTACACACGTCAACAAAGAAATTGCCGCCACGAAGATAGCTTTCTTCAAGAAGGTGGAGACAACATTGCCCGACCCTACGCTGCAGTTCCCAGACCATGACTATGAGGCAGATGTCCAGAATCCAAGTTCTTTCGTGTCGCCCGTTGCCACGGCTGAAGATGGGGCAGGGACTATCACCTATTATAGCGGAAATACAGATTTGGCCGAGGTGGATGCAACAACAGGCGTTGTGACGGTGAAGAAGCGCGGTACGGTGCGCATTTATGCTCAGGTGACAGCAACAGAAAGTTATGATGATTACCTTACGTCGTATGTGTTGCGCATCGATGATAGTGAGGCGGCCGGTGGGCGAAACAATCCCTTCACCGTTGCCCAGGCTATTGCCTACGCAAAGGCGGAAGGTCATGAAGAAGAAAAAGCCAACGGTGTCTGCTACTTTGTCAAGGGTATCGTCTCGAGCGTAGGCGGTGCCATGGCTGGTATGGAAGACATGGGAGACATGATGTCTATGATGTCAGGTATGATGGAAGGCATGGGAGGTACGGAAGGCTTCGACATGAGCTCCATGATGAGCATGTTCATGGGCGAACAAGAGCCTGGCACGGTGACCTATGCCATCAGCGACAATGGTGTGAACCGCGACTCGCTCTCGGTCAACAACGGCCGTGGCATGCTGTTGGAAAACAAACTGGTTGACATCACTTCAGACTCTCTCAGCGTAGGCGACTGGGTGACAGTGTATGGTCCGTTGGATTATTCAGAAGATAATGACATGATGTCGATGTTTGGCGGTGGCAACAAGGAGAAGACAGTGAAGATGCCACGCATCAACTACATGCGGGAACATAAGCGTAACCTTATTACCAATGACATCGTGCTGTACTTCGGTCAGACAAGACAAAGCAACCAACTCTTCAGCATCACCGATATGTTTGACGGCACGCTGGTTACAAATACTAATGCAACGGACAGCTCCAAGCCCAAGACCTCCATCAAACCAAGCGATACTGGCATAGCCAGTTGGATGGTTGAAGGTGCTGACAGTCTGCTGACTCCAAAGAAGTCAGGTATCATCACAGTGACAGTTAACGCACCTGTTATGCTTGCACCCGGCGACACTGTTAAGATGAAGCGTAAGTTCACGCTTGACGTGAGAGATCGCCTGCTGCTGCCTGCTGGAACAATGGAAGGTAACTACGAATTGGTAACCAACGCCAGCCAGTTGCAGCCTAACGACAAGTTGCTCATCGTGGCTACGATAGACGATAAGTCAAAGGTGCTCAATAGAAATATTGGTGCAAGTGGCAACAGCGACAGCAGCAACCCGATGATGTCAATGTTAGGAGGCGGCAGCAATGCCAGCAATGTCACTATAGACGGTGATGGCAAGATAACTCAGGTACCTGATGATGCGCTGATACTGACTCTGGAGCAGTACGGCGACAAGTGGCTGCTGCAGACAGGCAGAACCACCGACTACGAGATGACCTATCTCTACGTTTCCGACACCGATGACGGCGGCGGCAGCATGATACCCGGCATGGGTAGCAACGGTGCCAGCCTGAAGACCGGAACACGCGGTGCAGTCGTTGACAGCTGCCAGGTGGCGTTCACCTTCTATTCTGAAAAGAACGACAGCGTAAAGATGCAGTTCAACTTCCAGGACCGCACAAAAGACGAGAAAACCGTCACGGCGAAAAATGTCATCCGCTATGAGAAGGGCACAATGTCAACATCATTCGGAGGCTTTGAACCTGAGTCCGATAAGGCAACTCTGCCACGTCTTTACCGCTTGGTACAGGCAGACCAATACACCGTTACGGTTAGCAATGCCCTGTGGGCAACTATTGTCAGCTCATACGATGTGACATTGCCTGAAGGACTGGCAGGCTACGCAGTGAAGGAGATAGACAACGATAAAGCTATTCTGCAAGAAATAGCAGACGAAGGCGGACTGAAAGCCGGCAAACCCTATCTGCTGAAAGCCACCAGCGCAGGTATCTATACGCTGGACAAGGCAAACACTGACGTAACAGAACCAGACGTCAATCTGCTGGCGGTGAGCGATGACCAAACGACAAGCGGCGTTTACGTACTGGCCAACGCAAGCAAGGGAGCAGGGTTCTATAAATGGACAGGCGGACTGCTGGGAGCAGGGCGTGTTTATCTGCAGACGAATGGAACCAGTTTGTCACCGGCCATGCTGCAATTTGAGTTTGGGGATACTGACGATGATGTAACCCAGGTGGCAAGCGTTGAGACCAGCGATGCCGTAGAGGAGCAGAGTTGGTACACTCTCAGCGGAGTGAAGCTCCCCACCCAGCCTACGGCCAAGGGTATTTATATCCGCAATGGCAAGAAAGTGATAGTTAAATAATGTGTACCCTAAAAACAGACTGCAACAATGAAAAAAGAATATATCAAGCCTATAATTGAGGCAGTGGTACTGCCCGCTCAGGGTACGCTCTTCACTGTCACTTCACCGAAAACTGAGGAGATAGACCTTTGGAATGATACGGACGACGAGACAGTGGATGATTTCGGAGACTTGCTGTAAGAAAGCAAGATAATCAGAACCCTTTTCCATGCAAGAAGCGGAGATTTCCGAGGATGTCTCCGCTTTTGTTTTTTTCTGTGTGTTACACATTAACGCAGACCTCGCAAAAATTAATGCGGACTTCGTCACAAACTAACGCTGACGGTGTGAAATTTAATGCTGACTTCGTGGAATTTAAAGCTGACGGCGCTCAGCCCTAACGCGTCAGACCTTTCAAATAAATAGTAAATCGTCCAATAGTAAATAAAGAATAGCTTCTCTCTTCACTTTTTCCCTGTATAATATTGTAGTATGTCGCGATAATTGAGTATTTTTGCACATTAAATTTCAAATCTAATAAAGCCTAACTATGAGTTTACAATGTGGCATTGTGGGGCTGCCTAACGTGGGCAAATCAACCCTCTTCAATTGCCTGAGCAACGCCAAGGCGCAGGCAGCCAACTTTCCGTTTTGCACCATAGAGCCTAATGTGGGCGTAATCTCTGTGCCTGACGAGCGCCTCAACCGCTTGGCCGAGATAGTCCACCCGGGTCGCGTGGTGCCTGCCACCGTGGAGATAGTAGATATCGCCGGACTGGTGAAGGGTGCAAGCAAGGGCGAAGGGCTCGGCAATCAGTTCCTGGCCAACATACGTGAAACGGACGCCATCCTCCATGTGCTGCGCTGCTTCGACGACGACAATGTGGTGCATGTGGACGGTAGCGTTGACCCCGTGCGCGATAAGGAGATTATCGACGCAGAGCTGCAAATCAAGGACTTGGAAACGGTGGAGAACCGTATCCGCCGTGTGGAGAAGATAGCGCAGGTGGGCAACGACAAGCAAGCCAAGGTGGAGTATGAGGTGCTGATGGCATATAAGGACGCGCTCGGTCAAGGTCGCTCGGCTCGCAGCGTGACTTTCGACAGCAGGGAGGAGCAGCAGGCTGCACGCAACCTTTTCCTGCTCACCGCCAAGCCCGTGCTCTACGTCTGCAACGTGGACGAGGTTCACGCCGCCACAGGCAACGAGTATGTGGAACGCGTGAGGGAAGCCGTGAAGGGTGAGGGCGCCGAGGTGCTGGTGGTTGCTGCTAGGACAGAGGCTGATATTGCCGAGCTGGAGACTCCGGAGGAGCGCCAGATGTTCCTGGAGGACGCCGGCTTGCAGGAGTCGGGCTGCAACCGACTGATAAAGGCTGCTTATGCCCTGCTTAATCTGCAAACGTTCATCACCGCCGGCCCTATGGAGGTGAAGGCGTGGACTTACCGCAAGGGATGGAAAGCTCCGCAGTGCGCAGGAGTGATTCACACCGACTTTGAGAAGGGTTTCATCCGCGCCGAGGTGATAAAATACGACAACTATATTAAATATGGTAGTGAGGCAGCAGTGCGCGAGGCTGGCAAACTGGGCATCGAGGGCAAAGACTACGTGGTGCAAGACGGCGATATAATGCACTTCCGCTTCAATGTTTAATACAAGTTGATAAGCAGACAAGTTGACAAGTTAATGTTCAAGGCTCAATGTTAAATCAAGTAATTTGGAATCCTGACCCAGTGGCCTTCTCTCTCTTTGGCTACGACGTGCGCTGGTATGGACTGTGCTGGGCGCTGGCCTTCCTGAGCGGTTATTTGATAATGGCGTGGCTCTATAAGAACCAAAAGATTGGGAAGGACAAGTTTGACCCACTGTTTCTCTATATCTTTCTGGGTGTGCTTGTGGGGGCCAGGCTCGGTCATTGCCTGTTCTACGAGCCAGGCTACTGGCTGACGCATCCGCTGGAGATGATTCTCCCCATCAAGAAGGATGCGATGGGCTCGTGGCATATCTTGGGCTATGAGGGCCTGGCAAGCCACGGTGGGGTGCTGGGTATGATGGCTGCGATATGGCTTTATTCGCGCCGCTACAAGGTGAATATCATGCGAGTGCTCGACAATATGGGCGTGCTGGCACCGCTGTCGGCTGCGTTCGTGAGGCTTGGTAATCTGATGAACTCGGAGATTGTGGGCAATGCCACCGATGTGCCTTGGGGTTTTGTCTTCCAGCATAACGGAGAAGACTTCGCACGCCATCCCGCACAGCTTTATGAGGCGCTGTTCTATGCATCGTTGTTTATCGTTATTGCATTGATATACAGGCGTATGCGCCATACAGTAGGAAAAGGATTCTTCTTCGGACTCTGCCTGACGAGCATTTTTACGTTCCGTTTCCTTGTGGAGTTTCTCAAGGAAAATCAGGAAACCTTCGAAAACGGAATGTTTCTTAATATGGGACAGCTGCTGAGCCTACCACTGATAATAATTGGTGTCTATTGCCTCTGTCGCGGCAAACTTTGCCGTAAAATAAGCGAGAAACCTTAACTCTCCTAACTCCTAATTTGTGCTTTTTTATTACGACATAGTGGTAATTGGTGCCGGCCACGCAGGGTGCGAGGCTGCTCGCGCCGCGGCTATGCGCGGTATGCGCGTGTGCCTTATCACTATGGATTTGGAGAAGGTGGCGCAGATGAGCTGCAACCCTGCTATTGGCGGTATTGCCAAGGGCCAGATAGTGAGGGAGATAGATGCGCTGGGAGGAATGACGGGGCAGATTACCGACCGCACAGCTATACAGTTTCGCATGCTCAATCTATCCAAAGGCCCTGCTATGTGGAGCCCGCGGGCGCAGTGCGACAGAGGACGCTTCAGCGCCGAGTGGCGCAAGGTGCTCGAAAACACTGACAATCTCACCCTATGGCAGGATCAGGTCGTAGAACTTCTCGTGGAAGACGACTGCGCTATTGGAGTCAAAACGCTGTGGAACAATGAGTTTAGGGCTCAATGCGTCATTCTCACCGCAGGAACTTTCCTTAATGGCTTGATGCACTTAGGACACGTCAAGGTGAAGGGAGGGCGCCTCTCAGAGCCTGCCAGCCTGCACCTCTCGGAGTCAATAGCCAAGCATGGTATCAGGGTGGACCGCATGAAGACCGGCACGCCGCTGAGACTCGATGCTCGTAGTATCGATTTCAGCAAACTGACAAGGCAGGATGGTGATAGCGGATGGCATCGCTTTTCGTTTGTGAGCGAGCGGCGCGAATTGCCGCAGATCCCTTGCTGGATATGCAACACCAATGAGGCTGCCCACGAAGTGCTACGCGGTGGACTGAACGACTCCCCTCTCTACAACGGTCAGATACAAAGCATTGGGCCGCGCTATTGTCCAAGTATAGAAACTAAACTCCACACTTTCCCCGACCGTGACCATCATCCGCTCTTCCTCGAACCAGAGGGATTGGACACTAATATGCTTTACCTCAACGGTTTCTCCTCCAGCCTCCCACTCGAAGTACAGTTGAAGGCAGTAAGGCAAATACCGGGGTTCGAACAGGCTCGCATCTTCCGTCCAGGTTATGCTATAGAGTATGATTTCTTCGATCCTACAGAACTGAATCACTCGTTGGAATCAAAGAAAATCAGCAATCTTTTCCTTGCAGGCCAGGTGAACGGCACTACCGGCTATGAGGAGGCTGCCGGCCAGGGACTCGTGGCAGGAATAAATGCTTCACTCAAGTGTGAAGGGCGTGAACCTTTTACAATGGGACGTGATGAGAGTTATATAGGTGTGCTTATTGATGACCTTATAACCAAGGGCGTGGACGAACCGTATCGTATGTTTACTTCGCGTGCGGAGTATCGCATATTGCTGCGGCAGGACAATGCCGATGCACGGCTGACGCCCAAGGGTCACAAGCTGGGGTTGATTGATGACGAGAGATACGAGGTATTCCTGCACAAACAGGAGGCTATCGCTAGAATTGTTGCTTTCTGCAATGATTATATCGTCAAACCGGGCGAGATAGACCAATATCTCAGTTCTGTGGGCAGTAATCCTGTGTCTGTCGCCAGTAAACTGAGCACTATAATCAGCAGACCCGATGTCGACCTCGTTTCTGTTGCGCAGGCAGTGGAGTTGCTGGGAAAGGAGGTCAGCTCTATTAACTATCGTAAAGAAGAGGTGCTGGAGTCGGCCGAGATAGCAATCAAATACGACGGATATATTCGTCGAGAAGAGCAGGAGGCTCAGAAGATGCACCGACTGGAGTCTATCCGTATAAAGGACAGGTTTGACTACTCCCAAATTGTGCAGATTTCTACCGAAGGCCGCCAGAAACTGGCGCGCCTTAACCCCGAAACTTTGGGACAGGCATCGCGTATTCCCGGAGTCAGTCCGAGTGACATAAACGTGCTGCTAGTGCTGCTCCATCGGTGAAACACTCCCTATGTTTCACGTGAAACACAAAGAATGTTTCACACCACTCAAACCCACACTATGACTAAGGAAGAGAGAGAAAAGCTAATGCTCCGGCTGAAAAATATCATCAGCAACATGCCTGAAGGACCGGGGAGTTACCAGTACTACGATGAGCACGGGGACATCATCTATGTGGGTAAGGCAAAAAACCTTAAAAGGAGAGTGAGTAGTTATTTCACTAAAGAACAGTCGCGCAAGACAGCACTGCTTGTAAGCAAGATAAGGGATATAAAATACATCAACGTAGCAACGGAGCAGGACGCCTTGCTGCTGGAGAACTCGCTGATTAAACGCTTTCAACCCCACTACAACATCCTCCTGAAGGACGACAAGAGCTATCCATATATCTGCGTGACAAAGGAAGATTTCCCGCGTATATTCAGCACTCGCAATAAAATTGCAAAGGACGCGGAGTTTTTTGGCCCTTACAGCCACACCGCCACTATGTACAATTTGCTGGAGTTGATGCGCAACATATATAAGATACGCAACTGCCGCACTGTGTTGACGGAAGAGGGAGTAAAGCAAAACAAATACAAACTCTGCCTCAGCTATCATATAAAAAAATGCCACGGCTGTTGTGTGGGCAAGCAAACCAAAGAGGATTACCAGCAAAACATTGCCGAGTGTCGTCTGCTTCTCAAGGGACATTCTCGCGAGGTGAAGGAGCGCCTAAAGGCCAAGATGATAGAACTGGCTGCGGAGCAGCGTTTTGAGGAGGCTCAAGAGCTAAAGCTGCGTTACAATCTTTTGGAGCACTTTCAGGCAAAGAGCGAAGTTGTCAGCAACACTATCGGCAATCTGGATGTCTTTAATCTTATCTCTGACGAAAAGAAAGGAATCGTCAACTATCTGCATGTGGTAGAGGGAGCCACAACAATTGCATATACCTTTGAGATAGAGAAGAAGATGGAAGAGGCCGACGAAGATATATTGCGTTTTGCAATCATGGAGATGGGCCAGAGATTTTCCGTTGAATTCAAAGAAATTGTTGTTCCCTTTTCTTTACAAATACCAATAGAAGATGTTATTGTTACTGTGCCCCAAAAGGGAGATAAGCGTACGTTGCTTGAACTATCGCTCCGAAATGTGCAGCAATATAAGATAGACAAACTAAAACGCAGCGAATATCTCAACCCGGAACAGCGTCAGACTCGTCTTATGACTGAGTTACGCGATGCGTTGCATCTTACAAAATTGCCCGTAACCATCGACTTATTTGACAATTCTAATCTCCAGGGACAAGATGCAGTGGCAGGGTGCGTGGTTTACAGGAAAATGAAACCTTCGCGTCAGGATTATCGTAAGTACATCATAAAAACAGTGGAGGGCCCCGATGATTACGCTTCTATGCAGGAAGTGGTCAGGCGCAGATATAGCCGTTTCATCGAGGAGAACACTCCCCTACCCGATCTGATTATTACTGATGGCGGTCGTGGCCAAATGGAGTGTGTGCGTAAGGTCGTGGAAGATGAGCTTCGTTTACATATCCCTATTGCCGGTCTCGCAAAGGATAATCGTCACAGAACCAACGAGTTGCTATTTGGCTTTCCACCTATAGTTATCGGACTAAAGCAAAGTTCTGAGCTCTTTAAGGTGCTGACCGCTATGCAGGATGAAGTTCACCGCTATGCTATTTCTTTCCACAAAGCTAAGCGTGCCAAGCGACAGACAAAGTCGGGACTCGATGACATCCCTGGAGTTGGAAAGACGACTAAAGATTTGTTAATCAAGGAATTCAAGACATTTAAGCGAATAAAAGGTGCCGATCTCTTTGAGTTGCAGAGTTTGCTTGGCAGCAAGAAAGGAGAGAAGATATGGCGAGAGTTGCGTGTATTGACGGACTCACCGGCTAAAAACCAAGAATAAATAGATACTATTATGAGAGTAGTCATTCAGAGAGTGAAAGAAGCTTCGGTAACGATAGATAATGTTGTGAAGTCGCGGATTGGGGTAGGACTGCTTGTGCTACTTGGTGTAGAAGAGGCAGATACCCAGGAGGACATCGACTGGTTGACAAAGAAGATAGCCCTTTTGCGCGTTTTCAACGATGAAAACGGGGTGATGAACCGCTCTGTCCTCGATGTTGGCGGTGATATTATTGTAGTGAGCCAATTTACTCTTATGGCTTCCTATAAGAAAGGTAACCGTCCGTCATATATTCGTGCAGCAAAGCATGAGATCGCTATACCTCTCTATGAATCATTCTGCCAGGCATTGTCGAGGGAGATAGGGAATACTGTAGGTACGGGTGAATTTGGTGCAGATATGCAGGTTGCACTTGTCAATGACGGTCCTGTAACTATTTGTATGGATACGCATAACAAAGAATAATATTGTCTAAGTCAGGAAAAAGATGTAATTTTGCATTACAAAATCACTACAAGATGAATACTGATTATCACCACCATCATCACGACCATGACCATGGCCACAGTCATGACGAGCCATTGAAATCTCGTTATGAGCAGGCTTTCAGTAAGTTTGATCTTCATCTGCACGATGAGATCGTACAGGAAGAAGCCAAGAACTTAATAGCAAAACATATAGACGAGAATCGCACTCCCGATGTGCTGCGCTTTCTGCTCAGCACGATTGAGCTGACATCGCTTAAAGTGACGGACAACGAGGATAGCATACTGCGAATGGTGGAGCGTGTGAATAGTTTTGTCAATGATAATCCCGCGTTGCCTCATCCTGCCGGAATATGTGTCTATCCCCGATTTGTGAACATTGTCAGCAACAGTTTGGAAGTAGAGGAGATGGAAATCAGCACGGTCTGTGGTGGATTTCCTTCTAGCCAGACTTTCCCTGAGCTGAAAACGGTGGAGACAGCTCTTGCGGTGAAGGATGGTGCTACTGAGATTGACGCTGTTCTGCCTGTTGGCTTTTATTTGGCAGAGGATTACGATACCGTTTACAATGAGATAGATGAGATAAAACTTGCTTGTGGACAGGAAGTTCCGCTAAAGATTATACTTGAAACGGGAGCACTGCAGACCGCGGCGAATGTCAAGAAGGCAGCTATCCTCGCCATCTATAGCGGAGCTGACTTTATCAAGACCAGCACGGGCAAGATAGAACCCGGAGCTACGCCTGCGGCTGTATATATTATGTGTCAGACAATACGGGAATATTATGAACAGACCGGTACTGCCATTGGCATTAAGATAGCAGGTGGTGTGCGCGCTGTAGAAGATGCTCTGAAGTATTATACCATAGTGAAGGAAGTTCTTGGCGAGGAGTGGCTCAATAGTCGCCTCTTTCGTATTGGAGCCAGTGGCCTTGCAAATAACCTTTTGTCCGAAATCATCGGGAAGAAAGTGGATGTTTTATAATGCCGCATGTATGCAAAATTAAGGACCGCTGCGATGAAAAATTGCAGTGGTCCTTAATTATAAAAGGGAAAGTTGAGAAGCAAACAGGGCGGACAAATAATTAATGCGCTTCGAGCCAGTTGCTGCCCCAGCCGCAGTCAGCAAGAAGTGGCACTTTGAGTTCTATGGCGTGTTCCATTTCGTATTTCACAATCTGTTCCACAGTCTCCTTTTCTTCAGGAACCACGCTGAAGTTCAGTTCATCGTGAACTTGCAGAATCATTTTAGATTTTAGATTTTCCTCGTTGAAACGGCGGAAAATACGCACCATTGCAATCTTGATGATGTCAGAGGCAGAGCCTTGTATAGGAGCGTTTACAGCATTGCGTTCGGCGTATCCGCGGACCACAGCATTGTGAGAGATGATGTCAGGAATGTAACGACGACGATGGAAAATTGTTTCGATAAAACCGTCGTTTTTAGCTTTATCCTTCGTTTCTTCTATAAAGTCGCGTATGCCAGTGTATGTGTTGAAATAGCCTTCTATCAGTTCTTTTGCTTCAGTGCGACTTACCCCCATGCGCTGGGCAAGGCCGAAGGCAGAGATGCCATACATTATGCCGAAGTTGGCTGTCTTAGCCTTGCGACGCTCGTCAGCGGTGACGTCGGCGAGGTTTTTCCGGAAGATTTTTGCAGCAGTGGCAGCATGGACATCGTTGCCTTGGAAGAAGGCGTCTATCATGTGCTGGTCACCTGAGAGATGCGCCATTACGCGCAACTCAATCTGCGAGTAGTCGGCAGAGAAGAATAGCTGGCCTTTTTCTGGAATAAATGCCTTGCGTATTTCTTTGCCGTCATCACCGCGCACAGGTATGTTTTGCAGATTAGGATCGCTCGAAGAGAGGCGTCCTGTGGCAGTGATAGCTTGATTAAAAGAAGAGTGGATATGGCCTGTTGCCGGGTTTATTAGTTTTGGAAGCGCGTCGATGTATGTGCCGAGCAGTTTCTTCATCGCGCGATATTTGAGGATATAGTCCACCACGGGACTTTCCGGGCGCAGCGTTTCCAGCACTTCTTCGTTGGTAACATATTGTCCAGTTTTGGTCTTCTTTGCCTTATCGCTCAGTTTGAGGCGTTCAAAAAGAACTTCGCCCACCTGTTTCGGCGATGAAATGTTGAATTTTACACCGCTCAGTGAGTAAGCTTGTTCTTCATATTCGTTCATGCGAGCAGTGAAAAGTTGTGACGTTTCCTGCAGCGAATCGATGTCAATTCTTACGCCAGTCAGTTCCATGTCTGCCAGCACCAGGGAGAGCGGCACCTCTGTTTCTAGGTAGAAGGGTAGCACTTGTTCTTCCTCCAGTTTTTGATAGAGTAGGGGATAGAGTCTGAACACAGCGTCGGTCTGCTGTGCCAAATACTGGGATAAAACCGTGATATTTGCTTCGCGACAATCTTGCCTTTCCTTCCATTTTTCGCCAAACACTTGCGAGATGTCCATCAGCGAGGTGTGCAGATAAGTCTCTGCCAGTTGAAAGAGTCCATGTCTCAATTCTGGCTGTAGCACATAGTGTGCGAGCATAGTGTCGAACACTTGCCCTTTTATCTCAATTCCGAGTTTCTTGAGCATTTGGGCTTGAGGTTTGAGGTTATGACAAATCTTCAGAGTTGCCTCGTTTTCAAACATTGCCTTAATCCACGCATACAATTGTCCGTATTCTTGGAAATTTTCACGCAGTTTTAGGTACACACTCTCGCCATTGTCCATTCTTAGGGCAAGACCGCACATTTTTGACTCAATAGAGTTAATCGATGTACCTGCGATGCTAAAAGCAAACTTTTCCCTGCAAAAAAATTCGGCCATTTTTTTAGCCTGTTCTACCTCATTATCAATAATTTGACACTCAAGATTTGACATTTCTACCGCGATTTCCTGCGCTTCTACGGATTCGTCTGACCAGTCGTCCGTGTCTGTGGCAAATAAATCGAGTTGAATTGGGCCGCTCGGTTTGCTTTTTGCAGATTGGGTGTTCTCTGCGTGTCTTTGAGTTGTGTCGTGACCAGAGGGTAGGGTGGGGGAGTTGTCAACAACTTTCTTGATGAGAGAGTAAAACTCCAGGTCCTTAAATAGTTCACGCAGTTTTTCCTTGTCGGGAGATTTTCTACGAAGACTGTTAGTATCAAATTCGAGGGGGACGTCGGTCTTAATTTTTACGAGGAACTTAGAGAAGAGAACCTGTTCCTTGTTGGCTTCTATCTTTTCCCGAAGTTTGCCTTTAATCTTGGAAGTGTCAAGATACATGTCCTCTATCGAGTCGTAGGTCTGCATCAGGGAGCATGCAGTCTTCTCTCCTACGCCTGGACAGCCAGGCACATTATCCACAGCATCACCCATAAGCCCGAGGATGTCCACCACTTGTTCCGCTTTCTTGATGCCATATTTGGCGCATACTTCGGCAGGACCCAGTTTCTCCGCCCCCTTACTGCCAAGTCCGGGCTTGTAGATAAGCACATTGTTGCGCACCAGTTGGCCGTAGTCTTTATCGGGCGTCATCATGTAGGTAAGAATGCCTTTCTGTCCTGCCTGCAGGGCTATTGTGCCAATCACATCATCGGCTTCGTATCCTGGCACCTCTAAAATTTCTATATTGTACGCGCGTAGGATTTCCTTGATAATAGGAACGCTGAATCGGATGTCCTCGGGAGTCTCCTCACGTTGTGCCTTGTATTGGGGATATATTTCATGGCGAAAAGTGCCCCCTTTGGGGTCAAAGGCCACAGCTATATGCGTAGGATTTTCTTTCTGCAGAATTTCCTCCAAAGTGTTCACAAACCCGAAAATGGCCGATGTATTTTGTTTTTTCGAGTTAATGCGCGGATTGTGGATAAGGGCGTAGTAAGCTCTGTAAATCAGCGCATAAGCATCTAAAAGGAAGAGTTTTTCCATGGTAGTAACTGAAATTTGTTGGTAAAATTACGTAATTATTGCGACTTTAACCGCCGATTTATTACTAAATTTGCTTTCGAAAATTATATTACGTGGACAAGATATCACTTATTCGCAAGCCTATAGAGGCAGAGCTGGAGCAGTTTGGTGCTCTTTTTGACGAAACAATGAGTCAGGCCGATGGCCTGCTGGG
This sequence comes from Bacteroidaceae bacterium, assembly GCA_017960825.1. Lineage (GTDB taxonomy): Bacteria > Bacteroidota > Bacteroidia > Bacteroidales > Bacteroidaceae > UBA6382. The sequence goes on from JAGCYL010000005.1 coordinate 39,761, forward strand.
CAGGATTTGTCAGGGCATTGCCGAGCGCAAGGGAAAACTTATGCGCCCCATCCTGCTGTTGCTCGTGGCCAAGGAGTGGGGCGAGGTAACCATGGCTGCCTATCGCTCTGCACTTACCTTGGAGTTGCTTCACAACGCATCGCTCGTCCATGACGATATTGTTGACGAGAGCGATATGCGCCGCGGCAAGCCGTCTGTGCGCTCCATCTATGGCAACAAGACTGCAGTTCTTGCAGGCGACTATCTTCTCTCTTCAGCCCTCGAGAGTGCTGCCCTCAGTGGTGACATAGAGATAGTAAACAATGTTTCTCTGCTTGGCAAGCAACTCAGTGAGGGAGAGCTATTGCAACTTTTCAACACTCAGAACACAGATTTCAGCGAGGAGAAGTATTATCATATTATTCGCCTTAAGACAGCCTCTCTCTTTTCTGCAGCCACCCGCATTGGCGCCATTTCTTCAGGCGCGTCTGCCGATGCCGTGAGCAGGATGGACCGTCTGGGTGACCTTATTGGCCTGTGTTTTCAGATACGCGACGATATCTTCGACTATTTCAACGACAATGTAGGCAAGCCTTGTGGCAACGATATGCTTGAGGGCAAACTCACGCTACCTGCGCTCTATGTACTCAACAAGACTGACGATGCAGACATTCTCGGCATTGCTGCCAAGGTACGCGGTGGTTCTGCTACTGCCGAGGAGATAGCCTCACTCGTTGATTTCACCAAGGCGCAGGGTGGCATTGCCTACGCCAACGACCGTATGGAGCAACTTTCTGCCGAAGCTAAGACGCTGATCTCTGATTTCCACAATACCGAAATCCACTCTGCCCTCATCCATTACATTGAGTTTGTCAGCGAGCGGACGATGTAAAATCAGGGGAGTATATTTCTACCATTATTTAAGTTTGCGCCATTGTGTTCCTGGCAACTGTCGCACTAAACCGCGAAATTCCAGTTCGCTAAGCGTAGACATAACCGTTGGCGCACTCATTCCGGTGGATGTCAGCAGTGTGCTTAGATGTGTGGGCTCAGTCCGCAGTGCGTTGTACACCATTCTTTCTTCTGTAGTGAAGTCATCATCAAAAAGAGTAGGCTGCGTCTGCAACTTTTCCTTCGGAATTTCCCATCCCAGTGTGGAAACTATGTCGGCAGCCGAACTGACGAGGGCTGCGCGATTGGTGGCTATCAGCCGGTTGCAGCCTATGGAGGAGGGGTCGTTGGCGCGCCCTGGACATGCCATCACCGTGAGACTGTACTCGTTGGCGTAGCGTGCAGTAGTAAGCGCACCGCCCCGTTCTTTGCTCTCCACTACGAGCGTTGCTTCGGCAATGCCGGCAATCAGACGATTGCGCTGCAGGAAATAGATAGGTTCCATCTTGGTGAACGAGGGGAACTCTGTAAGCAGACCTCCGTTCTGCATCATTCGCTCTGCCGTGTTGCGATGTGTGGATGGGTATATTCTGTCATGGCCGTGAGCCAGCAGTGCCACAGTAGGAAGGTTGTTTTCGAGCGCTGCACGATGGGCATTGATGTCAATGCCGTAGGCAAGACCGCTGACTATGAGCAAATCAGGGAAGTATCTGGCTAATTCACTGATGATAGCTTCCACCATGTCGCGGCCGTACTCTGTGCTGGCACGTGTGCCTACAATGGCAAGTGAATGGTTGGGATTGAGATTGGTGTTGCCCTTGTGATATAGTGCGAGAGGCGCATCGACACACACCTCGAGCAGTTGTTTGGGATAAGCACAGTTATCGGGGGTAAGGATATCGACACCATATTTCTCGGCAAACTCCATTTCGCGTGTGGCTCTGTCGAGAAAACTTTTTAGATTTCCTTCGTCAATGAGGAAGGCCTGCGGATTGAGGTCAGGCGCTATAGCCTGAAGGTCCGAGGCGTTTTCCACTATAGCCGTGGCCGAGCCTACCCGTTGATATAGTTCCAGCAGCTGTCGGCTGCGGTTTGCAAACATCATGGCAAGAGCCACGCAGTTTAGGGTTTCGTTTGATGTCATAAGGATAATTTTTGCAATGCAAAGTTAGGCAAAAAAAGTGAAATAATAGGAGGCAAAAACGGCAGTATTGTTGTATATTTGCAGTCAGAAAAAAGATTGTGAGATGCTTTACAGAAAATTATTCTTTATGCTTGGTCTTTTTTTCCTATGTGTGGGGACAGAAGGCCGTGTGAAAGCCCCGTCGCCCTGTGGACCTGTGCCTACTGAGCGCCAACTGCGGTGGCACGATATGGAGATGTATGCCTTTATCCATTTCACCACCACCACATTCCGCGATATAGAGTGGGGATATGGAGATGCCGCCCCCGATGAGTTTAAGCCCGACAGCCTTGACTGCGACCAGTGGGCCAGAGTCCTCAAGGCAGCAGGAATGAAGGGAGTGGTCCTTACTGCCAAGCATCACGATGGATTCTGCCTGTGGCCGTCGCGTCACACCGACTATAGCGTGGCAGCCTGTCAATGGCAGCAAGGTAAAGGCGATATTCTAAAGGAACTTTCCCTTGCAGCCCGCAGACATGGCCTCAAGTTTGGAGTGTATCTCTCCCCATGGGACCGCCACGACCTGCGCTACGGCACTCCGGAGTATGTTGACTATTTCAGAGCCCAACTGAGGGAGCTGCTTACCGACTATGGGCCAATCTTCGAGGTGTGGCAGGATGGAGCAAATGGTGGCGACGGCTATTATGGCGGAGCTTGCGAGCAGAGAGTGATAGACAAGCTTACATACTATGGTTGGGAGCAGACCGACAGCATCATACGTGAGTTGCAGCCGTGGGCGGCAATCTTCAGCGACGAAGGGCCTGACACACGGTGGTGTGGCACAGAGAGTGGATATGTGGGTGAGACAAACTGGAGCACTATTACCCGTGGGCGGGCTCCCGAGGGGGCAGCGCGAACAGCGTGGCTACAGCAAGGCGAGGAGAACGGGCTCGATTGGGTGCCGGCGGAGGTGGATGTGTCCATACGCCCCGGATGGTTCTATCATCCAAGGGAAGACAAAGAAGTGAAGACAGTGGCCCAACTGATGGATATCTACTATAATTCCGTGGGAAGGGGAGCCAATCTGATATTAAACGTTCCGCCGATGCCGAGCGGGCGTATTCATCCTACTGATGAAGCAAATCTACGCGCTTTCGGCGAAGCGCTGAAGAAAGAATTTTCGAAGCCGTTGTGTAATCGTTCCATGCGCATCTCTGCCACCAATACCAGAGGCCGCAGCCGCAAGTTTGCACCAATTCGCGTGCTTGACGGAAAGAAAGACACCTATTGGGCTACTGATGACAGCGTAAAGAGTGCAGAAATAACGATGAACTTTGAAACGGAGCGCGAGTTCAACCGCCTGAGTATCAGCGAGTACATTCCTCTCGGACAAAGAGTGAGGGCGTGGCGCGTCGAGACAAAACAAAATGATGGAAGCTGGCATCAAATAGCTGCCGCCACCACCATTGGACATAAACGATTACTCAAATTTGAGAAGGTACGTGCACGCGAGGTTCGCATCTGTATTACTGATGCTAAGGCATGTCCCTGCATAAGTGACGTGCAACTCTTTCTCAGTGAGGGCGATAATTAGAAGTTACTCAAATATAGCATTCAGCTCAGGCGAGTCACCGAGTTTTCCGTTGACACGGGCCACGGTTTCCACCTTGCCTCGCACACACAGCTTCTCGTCGGGCAGACGGTAGATATCCTGCTGGAACACATACTTCGGCCCTTCCTTATACACATTCAGGCAACTCACAAAATCCTTGTCAGGAGTGAGTGGCTCCTTGAACTGCACAGTCACGCGGGCAACCACAGCATCTACTCCCTTCTTGTGCAGCTCGATGAAACTGATGCCCTTGCTCAGCAGAAACTGGTGGCGGGTGTGCTCCATATAGTGCAGATAGTTGGCATTGTTGACGATGCCCTCTATATCGCACTCATAGTCGCGCACCGTCATCTGGAGTTTGTAAACATAGTCTTTCATGGCGCAATCATTATTTAGCTGCAAAGTTAGCATGTTTGTTCGTGAAAAGAGAGCGAAGGACACGATTTTTTTGAGAAAACGCGTTAACTTTAGCATTTCAAATCTAACGAGTTTCAACTTTCCCCCTAAGCTAGGGGAGTCCCCCGTAGGGGGAGGAAGAGAGTTCTTTTATCTTTACGACAAAGTTCTACTTTTAATTTTAAAGTTACGCGCGGAGCGCGAGAGTGCTTTAAGATTTCACGAGAGTGCTCTAAGATTTCACGAGAGTGCTCTATGATTTTGTAAGAGCGCTCTAAGATTTTGTAAGAGCGCTTTTAGATTGCGTAAGGTCGCGTTTAGATTCAGAAAATGCGCTGTTAGGCTAATTCTTCACAGCCTTCACTTATCTATGAGGTTGTCAATGTGAATCGCCTGAAAGCATATAATGAAGATATTCAAACTATCGCGGCCCAACATCAGATGACCCGTGAGATTGTAAAGGGATTCGACTCGAAACTCTTTATCACCCTTCTTTGTATGGTTCTACCAAGCACATCCACCAACTGCCGCAGTTCGCCAATCTGCTCATGGCGCAACCGCTCGTTTACAGCATAACCTTTGACAAGATACTCCTTCAATACCCTGTTGGCCCACTGGCGGAACTGAACGCCCCGTTTGCTCTTCACGCGATACCCC
>JAGCYL010000031.1 GCA_017960825.1 Bacteroidaceae bacterium
GTCGTTCTACATGACCACTGGCCTGATAGTGCCCAACGGCGGCAGGATATTCCTTGACGACCTCGACATCACAGGCTACCCTGTGTATAAGCGTGCACGCCACGGCATAGGCTATCTGGCGCAGGAGGCCTCCGTATTCCGCAAGATGAGCGTGGAGGACAACATCATGTCGATTCTGGAGATGACGGGCAAGCCCAAGGCGTACCAAAAGGAGAAGCTGGAGAGCCTGATACGCGAGTTCAGCCTGGAGAAGGTGCGCAAGAACATGGGCGACCGCCTCAGTGGCGGTGAGCGCCGACGCACGGAGATAGCTCGCTGTCTGGCCATCGAGCCTAAATTTATCATGCTCGATGAACCCTTTGCCGGCGTTGACCCCATAGCCGTGGAGGAGATACAGCAGGTGGTGTACAAGCTCAAGGACCGCAACATCGGCATCCGTATCACGGACCACAACCTGGACGAGACCCTCGCCATCACCGACCGAGCATATCTGTTGTTTGAAGGCAAGATACTGTTCCACGGCCTGCCGGAGGAGCTCGCCGCAAACCCGATTGTGAGAGAGAAATATCTCACCAAGAACTTTGAACTGAAGAAAAAGACTTTTGATTGACACAACATAATGGCAGCAAAGAAAAAAAGAAATAGCAGAGAAGTATCAAGGAGTAAAGCAGCAAAGAGCAAGGGAGTAAGGAGTAAGGGAGCGAAGAGCAAATCTACCAAAAACTCCAAGCCCAAAGGACTGAGCCTGAAGGACTGGATAAGCAGCATCAAGAGCGGCGATACTGCGCGCTTCATAGTAGGACTGATGCTGATTGGCCTGGCGCTGTTCCTTGCCATCTCTTTCATCTCGTTTATCTTCTCCGGCAAGGAGGACGCCGTGAATCTTGAGGTTATCACCGGCAAGAGCGCAGGCGCCATAGAGCACGTAAGCAACAGCGGTGGCACCCTCGGACTGAGGGCCGCCAACTATTTCATGCAGCAGGGCTTCGGCTTCCCCGCCCTGTTCATTCCCATCTTTATGGTGCTGCTTGCCATGAAGCTGATGAAGACTCACTTCGTGAAAATCACCCAGCAGTTTATCAACTGCGGCTTCCTCATGGTGTGGGGCTCCGTTGCGCTGGCCTACTTCCTGCCCAACGGACAGGGCATCTTCCTGCCCGGCGGTCAGCACGGTATCAATATCTGCAACTTCCTCACCTCCACCATCGGCGACATAGGACTGGTGATGCTGCTGGCTATCACGATGATTATCTTCTGCATCTACCTCACCACCAAGACTATTGAGGTGGTGCGCAAGATGATGCATGTGGAGAAGCCCATCAAGGAACTTGCGGGGAAAGTGAAGGACCGCATTGGCAACACCACTGACGAGGACTACAAGGACACTGCCGACGAGCCGGAGGGCGTGGATGAGTTCCCGGAGGAGATAGGCCCCACTGTGATTGACTTTACAGAAGAGCAGGAGACGCCGTCAGATGAGCCGGTGGAGATACCGGAGGAGACCGAGACCCCCGAAGAGACTGAGCCTGGCGAGGGACATAATGCTGACAACGAGATAACACTGGAGATAGAGATTCCCGAAGATGAGCCTGCTGACTATGGCAGTGACAGTGACGACGTATTCTCTGACGAGGAATATGATATGCGCGGCGACCTCAGCACTCCCTACGACCCGCACCTCGACTTTGAGTTCTACAAGGCTCCCACCGTTGACTTGCTGAAGAAATATCCCGACCAGGATGCTGCAGCCATCGACATGGATGAGCAGCAGGCCAACAAGGAGCGCATCATCACGGTGCTGCGCAACTTCGGCGTAGAGATATCCACCATCAAGGCCACCGTAGGCCCCACCATCACCCTATATGAGATTACGCCTGCCGTGGGTGTGAGGATTGCCAAAATCCGCAATCTGGAGGACGATATAGCCCTCAGCCTCAGCGCCATAGGCATACGTATCATTGCGCCCATCCCCGGCAAGGGCACCATCGGTATTGAGGTGCCTAACGCCAAGCCCAAAATTGTGTCGATGGAGAGCATCATCAACAGCCGCAAGTTCCAGGAGTGCGACTACGATTTGCCTATTGCTCTGGGCCGCACGATTACCAACGATATCTATATACAAGACCTCGCCAAGATGCCCCACCTGCTCGTGGCAGGTGCCACCGGTCAGGGTAAGTCGGTAGGCCTCAATGCCATCATCACCTCCCTACTCTACAAGAAGCACCCCACCGAACTCAAGCTGGTGCTCGTAGATCCCAAGAAGGTGGAGTTCAGCGTCTATGCTCCGCTGGAGTACAACTTTATGGCTGAGATTGATGAGTCGAAGGGAGAGCCCGTAATCACCGACACTGACCGCGTGAAGCATACCCTCAAGAGCCTTTGCAAGGAGATGGACGACCGCTACCTGTTGCTACAGAGCGTACGCTGCCGCACCATCAAGGAATACAACGAGAAATTCTGCGCCCGTCGGCTTAATCCCCAGCACGGACACCGCTACCTGCCCTACATCGTGGTAGTGATAGACGAGTTTGGCGACCTCATCATGGTGGCAGGCAAAGAGATAGAGTACCCCATTACCCGTATTGCCCAGCTGGCACGCGCCGTGGGCATCCACATGGTCATCGCCACACAGCGCCCCACCACCAACATCATTACGGGTAACATCAAAGCCAACTTCCCGGCACGCATGGCCTTCCGAGTGATGGCCGCCATCGACTCGCGCACTATCCTCGACCAGACGGGAGCCAACCAGCTCATCGGTCGCGGCGATATGCTCTTCCTGGCCAACGGCAAGCAGGTGGAGCGCGTGCAGTGCGCCTTTGTTGACACTCCGGAAGTGGAAGATATATGCGAGTTTATCAGCAGTCAGGACGGGCCGCTCCAGCCCTATCTCCTGCCCGAGGTCAGCATGGACGACGGCGAGATGGGAGGCGAGGCAGCCGACGGCGGTGGCTCGGTAGGCCGCTACGACGATATGTTTGTTGACGTAGCCCGCTACGTGGTCAATGGCCAGCAAGGCTCCACCTCCGCCATTCAGCGCACCTTTGCCATCGGCTATAATCGCGCAGGCCGACTGATGGACCAGCTGGAGAAAGCTAAGATAGTAGGTCCTGCCCGCGGCTCAAAGCCCCGCGATGTCCTCATCCTTGATGAGGCAGACCTTAACGCCAAGCTGCAGGCGCTGGGACTTATGTAAGAATTGAAAAATTGAAAAATTGAAGAATTAAAGAAGTATAACTGTGAAAAAGATAATACTTACACTTAGCGTTATAGCGCTGGCCATTGCAGCTCCGGCACAAAGCAGCAAAGCCAAGGCAGTGCTCGACAAGACATAGGCAGTCATACGCAATGCCGGCGACATTAAGGCTGACTTCTCGGCCAATGCCACCAGTGGCAGCATGAGCGGCACCATCTACATACACAA
>JAGCYL010000032.1 GCA_017960825.1 Bacteroidaceae bacterium
CCGTTGTGCTACGATATTTGGTTAGGCTGCGTGGAGGCAATCCACGGACTTTTCCCCCTGCGCCATCTTTTCTCATAGAAAAGACGGCTTTTTCTCATAGAAAGAACTATCTTTTCTCAAAGAGAAAATAATCCTGGAATCTAAGCGTCGGGTTAGCGCCGGAAGATATTGAGCAGACTACCGTAGCCGCGCTTCAGCTTGCGAAGCATTAAAAGTCCGTCGTAGGCCATCACGCCGTAGGACACAAAGGTGCCTATCTGTTCGCCCTTGGTGGCGTTTTTGTTATTGTCGGTGAGCTGAGTCCACAAGCGGCGTATCTCGTTGTCCTCCAGCTCGATAACCTCCTGTAGCTGCTCCTTGCGCATTTGCATCTGCTCGATAGAGCTGTATGCTCGCTTCTGTTTACCTTTTCCCTTCATGGTCGTTGATGTTAGCCTAACAGAATATGGGAGAGAAATCGCACCAGCGGGCGCTCTATCCACGACTTGCGGCAGACGTAGACAAGCAGGAGCACCAATGCGAAGAAGCCTGCCGCGACGGCAAAAGCCGCTACCATACCCCAGAACTTTGCCAGCCACATCACAACGGCCAGCGTGGCGAAGAGTACAACAGCCAGCAGGAGGATAAAAAAGAGTAAGGCCAGCGTGGCAGCACCTAAAAGGCGCACCACTCTGGCCGTCACATCAAGGCGCACATACTCCGTGCGCAACTCGATGTTGTGCTTCAGCATTTCAATCAGCTGAGTCAGCGTCTCAACGTTCTTGTCGCTCGATAGCATCATTCAACAATGAACTATGCACTTACTCAGCTGCCTCTTCCAAGTCGTCAATGAGGTCGCCCACATCCTTGCGGTTGAGCTTGATGTTGTGCTTCTTGAGGAACTCATCGACCGTTCCCGTGATTTTCTCACGCGTCGTGCTGCCCTTAGCGGGAGCCATCAGAATGCCTATTGCTGCCCCAGCGAGTGCACCGCCAAGGAATGAGCCAAGAAAACCTAATCCTTTCATGTTGTCGTCCATATTATTAAAGTGGTTAATAAAAATACTTTTGTCCCTTGGTCAAAGTAACAAATAATTATGTTCGTTTGCAAAAGTACGACTATTTCCTGAGACTAACCCCATAAAGTTTGCAATTTTTTGTTAAAAGCGTTATAAAAACAGCTATTTAACAAAGTTTATGTACAAAAACAACTTGTATTTCGGCGATTATTAGTAATTTCGCGCAGAAAATAAAACCAACATTAATTATTTAGCAATAGGAATTATGAAGAAAAACATTTTATTGTGCGCAGGTCTGTGCCTCGCCATCTCTTTCACAAGTTGTAAGTCAAGCGAGAGTGCCTACAAGAAGGCATACGAGAAAGCTCAGGCTCAGGCTGCACAGCAGCAGATGCAGGCCACGGAGACCCAGCAGACAGAGACACCCGTGGTGACACCTGTGGTGACGAAGCCCGCTACTCAGACCCAGGTTACTGACAACTACGACAACGTGTCGGTTCGTCAGGAGCGCGTGTCGGTGGTCAATGGCGAGGGCCTTAGCGACTTCAGCGTCGTCGTCGGCTCGTTTGCTGTCATTGCCAATGCTGAGGGCCTCCAGCAGAAACTGCGTGGACAGGGCTACAATGCCCAGATAGTGAAGAACGAGGAGCGCAACATGTACCGCGTGGTAGCATCGACATTTGCAAGTAAGGCCGATGCCGTGCGTAGCCGCGACAACCTCCGTTCGACCTATCCCGATGCCTGGCTGCTGTACTACACACGATAAGTCAAGCTTTGGGTAGGATACTATCTATAGATTACGGACGGAAACGTACCGGACTGGCAGTCACCGATTCGCTACAGATTATTGCTGGCGGATTGGTGACTGTCGCTACCGGTGAACTCTTCGACTGGCTGAAGGACTATACCGCCCGCGAGGAGGTGGAAAGGATAGTGATAGGCGAGCCTCGCCAAACCAACGGGCAACCCAGCGAGAACTGGGAACGCGTGATGCAGTTCGTGCGCCGATGGAGGAAAGCCGTGCCGCAGATTCCCATCGAGCTATATGACGAGCGCTTCACTTCCGTATTGGCTCATCAAGCTATGCTCGACGGCGGCTTGCGCAAAAAGGCACGCCAGGACAAGGCACTCGTAGATGAAATAAGTGCCACCATCCTCCTGCAAGATTATATGCGGGCACGTCGCCCCTTAAGTTAGAGGGGTAGGGGTCTGAACAAGCGCAGACCTCCGTAAAATCATAAAATCTAATTGGTCTTGATAAACGCTTGTTCAGACCCTCATCCTCCTAACTTAGGGGGCTATATTTATGGTATTACCTATTTATATATATGGGCAGCCAGTGCTCCGCAAGGTGGCACAAGACATTACGCCTGACCATCCTGGCTTGAAGCAACTGCTGACTGACATGTGGGAGACACTGGCCGAATCGGAAGGAATTGGCCTTGCCGCTCCACAGATAGGACAGGACATTCGCGTGGTCGTCATTGACCTCGACCCGCTCTCCGAGGACTATCCTGAGTACAAGAATTTCAAGGGAACCTATATCACCGCCCACATTGTGGAGTTTGACGATTCCAATACTTCCACGTCAGAG
>JAGCYL010000033.1 GCA_017960825.1 Bacteroidaceae bacterium
CCAGGCACGGCTTGGCCTGTAGTCTCCTCCATTACGAGGCCTCGGACCTCTACTTCCAGCTTCTTTTCCTTCTTCTCCTGCGCTTGGGCAAGGGATGCGAAGAGCAAGCACTGTGCGGCGAGCACAGTGATAAACTTACTGTATTTCATTGTGTTAGGATTATTTAATCTTTCACCATTACTAATACTTAGAAACTTCCTTTATAAGCTTCTTCATATCATTGATGGTGCCTTGTGCCTGTTTGTGAAGTTGACGCAAACGCTTGTTAATAGTGCGTTTTTCCGAAGGATTGGTGGAATATTGATAGTCGCGCTGCAGTTTCTTTATCTCATTCTCCTGAATCTCCAGCAGTTCCTTGTAAGCATTCAATCTTTTTCCAATGGTTTCACCACCTACTTCTGTCACCGCAGAATTTAGGGCAGCGGGCTTTTTGATTTGCGAACCAAAAGTAGCGGATTTATCGCTGTCTTTCCGTAAGTCTGGGAGACGTGACGTGATAATATATATCTTACCTTTAAATATATCGTAATTCTTTTCTTTCCATTCCTTTAAGGCGGAACCAAGAAGTTCGAAACCATCTTCATCGACTCCGGGGATACTCTTACTACTGCCCTTTTCCCATACCACTGCGTAGCAATCACGCAGTTCGGGGTTGTTCGCATTTTTGACATACATCGAGATGTATTCTTGTTCTGTACGGTCACGAGTACTGATATAGTCTTTGTTATAGTCGCTAGTACCTACATTTATTCTTCCCGGTTCGCCAGGCATCATCTGGTCGAAACTATACGCAAGATTCTTGTCCTCCATAAATGCGGCCTTAACTTCTGTGAGAATACCTTGTCCCATAGGACATTCAAAGGGAATAATTTCAACAGAGGATATGAGAGAGTTGTTGTCTCTGTTCACCTCGCGTCTGTAGGTAATCCTGTCTTTGTCTGCATACAATTCGCGAAGATTGTTGAGAGCATTGATTACATGCGTAGGCGGAGAGGCCGGGGCATCTTTGTCGTTGTAGGCGAAGCAGCCGAGTGCAGCTGCAAACATAATGATTGTTAGAATTTTTGTTTTCATATTTTTAGAGTTTTATAGTTAATCCAGAGCAAATGATTTCTCAATTTCTTCGAGCCTGTAGCGTGCGCGCTCCACAGTGCTCTTAATATCTGCTATGAGGCGCTCCTTGCGCAGTTGCTCGATTTTCTTCAGTTCGTCTTTTGAGTAGAGATAGTTCTCCATGTTGGTAATGGGCAGGTCTGCCTCGTTGTAGATTGGCATGTCTTCCTCCGGCTCAGCTTCCTCTTCTTGGTCTATCGCAGCCATGAGAGGCTCGGGAGCGGGAGCGACAGCAGGCAAGAGGCTATCGGAGGTTTCTGACGTTTCTGCTATGTAATCATACGCCCCCTGTACCGTAGGCTGCTCCTCCTCAATCAAGGCGAAGTAGCTTTCCTTTTCCTTTATTTTATTAACCATATCTTGCGTAGTTGACGCTGTTTCCTCTCTCTCAGGGGGCGTGCCTACGGCGATGGGGGCGGTATTTGTTTGTGGTTCGATGTTTGAGGTTTGAGGTTTGATGTTTATGACTTGAGATTCGAGGTTTGGGGGATTGGTCACTCCGTTGCCCAGCAAGAAGGCAATGGCGATGCACGCAGCCGCAGCTATCGACGGCCAGAGGATGAGCTTGAGACGTGAGTGTTGCTCCTTTTTCTGACGTTCGTAGGCAGCTAGCACCTTCTCGTCGAAGTCGTCGGGCAACGGAGGCACGGCAGCATGTCTGCGGCGCAATGCCTCACGTATGGCGGTATCTTTGAATGCTTGAATGATAAATTATTGAGAATTGAGCATTGAGAATTGAGAATTAAGTGTTTATCTCCTTACTATATTATTATAGAGTTTTTTTCTGATGTTTTGCAGCCGATGGTAGAGAGCGTTGGGGCTGATGTCTAGTATCTGAGCGATGTCTGCTATGGCGTAGTCTTCGTAGTAGTAGAGGTTGATGGCGAATCTTTCATCGGGTGGCAGAGCGCTGATGGCCTCTTCTAAAGCGAGGATTCGCTCCTCGTTGTCGCTGGAGAGCTCCTGGTCAATCTGCGCATCACTGATGTCAAGACTATCGGGCGGAGCCTCATCCAGCGGTATGCTGGGTGGCGGTTGCTTGGCTATGAAGGTCTGCGCCTTGTTGTAGGCTATGCGGTAAATCCAGTTTGCCAAGGTGCCGCGGTCGGGGTCAAAGTGGCGGATGTTGTCGAATATTCTTAGGAAGGTGTCCTGAGTCAGCTCCTCTATGTCCTCGCGGCTCTGCACAACGCTGGATATCACGCTCTGCACGCGACTCCTGTAACTGCTCAGCAAAAGCAGCTGACCCTCGCGACGGTTTCTGAAGAATGTTTTTATTATCTCGTTGTCTCTGACCATTAGAAATCGGAAAGCTCTATATATATAATACTCGCAAAGTTACCCTTTTTGGTCTCCAAATTCTGTTAAAAAAACTTAATCCCCGCGAAAAAAGTATGTGCACACGAGTAAAAATTGAAATTTGAAAGTTGAAATATGAAATTTAAGTGTTATTGGGGGGATATGTCAATTTTATTTTCTAACTTCGCGGAGAATTAGCTTAATGGCTTAGGTAGCTTAATGGCTTAGATAGCTTAATGGCTTAATTGCTTAATTATATGAATACAATCAGTCCAATGGCTTTTATCGACCCTGCCGCCAAGATAGGCGACGGATGTGAGATAGGCCCCTTCTGCTTTATCGACAAAAACGTGGTCATCGGTGACAATAACAAGCTGATGAACAGCGTGACGGTGCTCAGCGGTGCACGCATCGGCAACGGCAACATCTTCTTCCCCGGCGCAGTGATTAGTGCCATTCCGCAAGACCTCAAGTTTCGCGGCGAAGTGACGACGGTAGAAATTGGCGATAACAATAAGATTCGCGAGAATGTGACCATCAACCGCGGCACTAACGCCAAGAAGCGCACTATCGTGGGTAACGGCAACCTGCTGATGGAGGGTGTGCACGTAGCTCACGACGCCATCGTAGGCAACGACTGCATCATCGGCAACAGCACCAAGATTGCGGGCGAGGTGATAGTGGACGACAACGCGGTGATTAGCGCCAGCGTGCTGATTCATCAGTTCTGCCGCGTGGGCAGCTACTCGATGCTCGGCGGCGGCACACGCACCAGTCAGGATATTCCGCCATTCTCCACGGTGGCCCGCGAGCCCGCCACCTATTGCGGCCTCAACCTCATAGGGCTCAGGCGACATAAGTTCTCGCCCCAGCGCATAGAGGATATCCACGAGGTGTATCGCATCATCTATAACCGCGCCTTCACGATGGACGAACGCATAGCGCTGATTCGCGCACAGTTCCCCGACAACCCCGATGTGGACTATATTCTGCACTTCGTGCAGTCCTCGAAGAGAGGTATTGTTTATTAAAATTGAACATTGAGAATTGAACACTGAACTATGCTTTACAAGATTGCCCTTATATGCGACGAAGTCGCTGATTTCTTCCGCGAGATTACCATTGATGCGGATGCCACGTTTCTGGACCTCAACAATGCCATACTGGAGGCATGCGGATATGATGA
>JAGCYL010000034.1 GCA_017960825.1 Bacteroidaceae bacterium
ATATGCCTAATTCTGTAACAAAAATCGGAGACAAAGCTTTTGAGGGATGCACGCAATTGACTTCGGTATATCTCTCTAACACTTTGACTCACATCGGGCAACGTGCATTCTACAACTGCGAGAAGCTAAGTTCTATAAAGTTGCCGGCATCCTTGGTTAGCATTGGAAGTCGTGCGTTTTTTAGCAGCTATTACAATAGTAGTATTAGTACACTCACTATTAATAATACAGTAGAAATAGGGAATGAAGCCTTTGCTGGGCGCGGGCTGATTGATCTATATATCAATGTAATTGATTTTAGCAAAGATAATAAACTTGCAGCTATAGCATCCAATGTGCATTATCTTATTGACGGAGAAGAAATAACAGATTTAGTTATTCCAGATGGCGTAACTACTATTGGAGAAAATCTGCTAAAGAATTGTCAAACATTAACATCAATAACCATACCAAAATCTGTAAAGATAATAAATGACGGTGCCTTCTTAAATTGTCCGGATATGACAAACATTTGCGTTCTCGATGTTCCATCATGGCTCGATATTGATTTTTATGTTTTCGCATACAACAACTACTCCCTTTGTTTTTTTCAGGGCGGAAAAGAGGTCACAGATATTGTTGTGCCAAATGGCATTAAGAATATCAAATACTGCGCTTTTAGAAATGCTAAAAATATCAAATCCATCACCATTCCCAACTCCGTGACATCAATAGGCTACTATGCCTTCTATGGATGCGGAGGACTGACATCGGTAGCCATCCCCAACTCCGTGACAAGTATTGGAAGCGGAGCTTTTTATAATTGTTCCGGCTTGACCTCTATCACCATCCCCAATTCCGTGACATCTATCGATTACGACGCTTTTCGAGATTGTTCCAACCTGACCTCCATTACCATCCCCAATTCCGTGACAAGTATTGGAAGCGGAGCTTTTCGAGATTGTTCCGGCCTTACCTCAATTACTATTCCCAACTCTGTGACGAGCATAGAAAGTAATGCCTTTTATGGCTGTTCAGGCCTGACCTCCATTACCATCCCCAACTCTATGACATCAATAGGCCAATCTGTCTTCTGTGGCTGCCGGGGACTTACATCGGTAACCATCCCCAATTCCGTGACAAGTATAGGAAGCAGAGCTTTTGATAGCTGTTCCGGCCTTACCTCAATTACTATTCCCAACTCTGTGACGAGCATAGAAAGTAATGCCTTTTCAAATTGTTCAGGCTTGACATCCATTACAATCCCCAACTCCGTGACATCAATAGGTTACGAAGCTTTTAGAGATTGTTCCAGCCTGACTTCCATCACCATCCCCAACTCTGTGATGAGCATAGGGGATAATGCCTTTAATGGCTGTGCTCTTACAAGCGTTACTATTAATAGCGATGCTATTATGTCGAAACAATTAAATAAAATATTTGGCAATGATATTACGAAATATATAATAGGCGACTCCGTGACATCAATAGGCGATAGGGCCTTTTATGACTGTACCAATCTGACTTCAGTAACTATTCCCAATTCTGTGGCATCAATAGGCGACTTCGCTTTTTATAATTGTTCCGGCTTGACCTCCATAAAATATTTATGCAGGACACCACGTTTTTTTGGTGACCTTTACTCTTCTGGTGACATTATATATAAAAATGCAACTCTATATGTTCCTAAAGGATGCTCTTTAAAAATAAGTGCCCTTGGACCATGGTATAGATTTCAGAAGATAGAAGAACTTCCTGCTGCTGATGTTAATATAGATGATGCCGTCAATACCGCAGATGTGGTGGCAGTCTATAATTATATTATTAATGGAAGTGAAGAAAGTGAAGAAGGTGAAGAAACAGAAGAATTAATCTTTGAGGATGTCAACAATGATGGCAGTGTAAATACTGCAGACGTGGTGGCCATATACGACTACATCATCAACGGCAGCACCGAATAATCCCCCACCGCAAAACATACCCAAAAGACTGAGAGCATCCTTGCCCTCAGTCTTTTTCTATAGCCCCTATAGCCCCTATAGTCTCTAATCTCCTTAAGGACTTTAATAACCTTAAGGACCTTCTTTTACCCCACCTCTTTCCCTATTCTTCAAATAATATTTAATAAGGTTTGGACGCGCGTGAGGACAACCACTTCCTTTTATCGCTTTTGTCAAATTTGTGCAATTCGTGTTGTTCGTGTTGGTTTCTTCGCAACCACGTTTCTCCGCCATAATACAAAGCAAGCTTTCTGTCTATGGCTTAATCGAAACGTTCTAAAATAGTTTCCGTTTTCTTTACGTCCGCGGTCTGACAGCGCGCGACTCTGCCGAAACTTACGCTGACTTCGTTGCCAACTAACGCTGACTTCGTTGAAACTAACGCCGACTTCGTCACAAACTAACGCTGACCTTGTAGAATTTAAAGCCGACTTCGTAGGATTTAACGCTGACGGCGCTCGTCTCAAAACATAAAAAACACATTATTCAAAAAAAAACTTCTAATTTATAATTACTAATTCCTAAATAATTCTTACCTTTGCACCGCAAACGAGAAAGAGAGCTCTTAAACTCTTGAACTCCACCTTTCCAACTCTCAACTATCACGGGGGCATAGCTCAGCTGGCTAGAGCGCTTGCATGGCATGCAAGAGGTCATGGGTTCGAATCCCATTGTCTCCACCACCTAAAAGACTTGCACTAACACTGCAAGTCTTTGCTTTCAAACAACAATGAAACTATCTGTCATCGGCGCCGGCAATATGGGCGGCGCGCTCATCAAGGGATGGGCAAAGAGTGGAAAAATCAGCAATATCACTATTGCAGACAAAAACGAGCAGACGCTGCACGAGTTCAGACAGCAGTATCCAACCCTCAAGACAACCACCGACAATCGGGAGGCCGTGCGCGGTGCCGACATCATTGTGCTTGTGGTCAAGCCCTGGCTTATGCAGCAGGTGCTGGCAGAGATAAAGCCCGAGCTCAGTCTGCAGACACAGGTTATCGTCTCCAATGCTGCCAATTTCACAACATCAATGATAGCCGACACCCTCGGCGAAGAGGGGCAGTATGTATATGCCATCCCCAATATCGCCGCCGAGTTTGGAGCCAGCATGACCTTCATCGCCAAAGGCTCTGCCACCACCGACGGGAGCTTGAAAGCAGTGGAGGAGCTGTATGCCATAGACGGCGACACACTTATCGTGGATGAAAAGCTCGTTGAGCCCGGCATGATGATGGCCTCGTGTGGCATAGCATACGTGATGCGCTATATCCGTGCGCAGATGGAGGGAGGATGTGAGATGGGCTTCTATCCGCAGCAAGCCAAGCAGATAGCTCTCCAGACCATGCAGGGGGCGGTGTCGCTGCTCAAAGCTACCGGTTGGCATCCCGAGCAGGCCATCGACAAGGTTACCACCCCCGGAGGCATAACTATCAAGGGGCTTAACGAACTTGACCATGCCGGTTTCAACTCCGCTGTCATACGGTCGCTGAAGGCAGGGCTCAAATAATGCAGCCCTAATTTGCGGGAGATGCCCACAAAATTTTGCCGTTACGAAAAAAATGTGTCAATTTGCCCGCCAAAATCGTAAATCTCAAATTTCAAATTTCAAATCTCAAATTTCCTCTATGAATATTTCGTATAAATGGTTGAAGGAGTATGTGGATTTTGACCTTACTCCGCAGCAGACTGCCGACGCGCTGACCTCTATCGGTCTGGAGGTCGGCTCGGTAGAGGAGGTGCAGTCGGTCAAGGGCGGCCTCAAGGGGCTGGTGGTCGGCGAGGTGCTGACTTGCGATATGCACCCCAACTCTGACCACCTGCATGTGTGCTCTGTGAACATCGGCGAGGCGGAGCCGTCGCAGATAGTGTGCGGCGCACCTAATGTGGCTGCCGGCCAGAAGGTGGTGGTGGCTACGCTGGGCACGGTGCTCTACGACGGCGACCAGCAGTTTACCATCAAGCGCAGCAAGCTGCGCGGCGTGGAGAGCCTGGGCATGATATGCGCCGAGGACGAGATTGGCGTGGGCACTGACCACAGCGGCATCATCGTGCTGCCGCAGGACACGCCAGTGGGCATGGCGGCTGCTGAATACTACCAGCTGGAGAGCGACTATGTGATTGAGGTGGACATCACGCCCAACCGCGCCGATGCCTGCTCTCACTACGGCGTGGCCCGTGACCTCTATGCCTGGCTGGTGCAGAACGGATACAAGACCACCCTCCACCGCCCCACCACGGAGGCTTTCCGCGTGGACAACCACGACCTGGAGATTGACGTGCAGATACGCGACGCCCAGCGATGCCCGCGCTACGCTGCTGTCAGCGTAACCGGCTGCAGGGTAGGCGAGAGCCCTGAATGGCTCAAGCAGAAATTAAGCATAATAGGACTGCGCCCCATCAACAATATCGTAGATATCACCAATTATATATTACACGCGTACGGCCAGCCCCTCCACTGCTTTGACGCTGACATGATCAAGGGCCGCACCATCGTGGTGGACACGATGGAGGAGGGCACTCCGTTTGTTACTCTCGACGGCGTGGAGCATAAGCTGAGCAGCGAAGACCTGGCTATCTGCAACACGGAGGAGCCGATGTGTATTGCCGGCGTGTTCGGCGGCAAGGGCTCCGGCACATACGAGACGACGACAAATGTGCTCTTTGAGTCGGCGTACTTCAACCCGACCACTATCCGCAAGTCGGCACGCCGCCACGGACTGAGTACCGACGCGAGCTTCCGCTTTGAGCGCGGCATCGACCCCAACGGCACCATCTACGCTCTGAAGCAGGCGGCCATCCTGGCGTGCGAGCTGGCGGGCGGCAAGGTGAGCATGGAGATTAAGGACGTGTATCCGCAGCCTATCGACGACTTCAAGGTGGAGCTGGACTATCAGTATGCCTACGACCTGATGGGCAAGGAGATTGGCAAGGACACGATAAAGAGCATTCTGCAGAGCCTGGAGGTCAGAATTGACTCCGAGACAGAGAGTGGACTGAGCCTGACGGTGCCAGCCTACAGGGTGGACGTGACGCGCCCGTGCGACGTGGTGGAGGACATCCTGCGCATATACGGATATAACACTGTGGAGATTCCGTCGGCAGTGCGCTCGTCGCTGACTGTGAAGGGCGAGACCGACCGCAGCAATAAGCTGCAGCAGCGCATCAGCGAGCAGCTGACGGCGCAGGGCTTCAACGAGATAATGAACAACTCGCTCACAAGGGCAGCCTACTACGAAGGACTGGACACTTACCCCGCCGACCATAGCGTGAGGCTGATGAATCCGCTGAGCGAGGACCTGAGCGTGATGCGCCAGACGCTGCTGTTCGGCGGCCTGGAGTCGCTGCGCTTTAACATCAATCATAAGTGCCCCAACCTGATGATGTATGAGTTCGGCAAGGAGTATTCCTACAGCGGTGCTGACCGCAAGGAGGGGCAGCCGCTGGCTCCCTACAGCGAGGGTATGCATCTCGGACTCTGGATAACGGGCAAGAGAGTAGAAGGCTCGTGGGCTCACGCCAACGAGGAGTACAGCTTCTACAACCTGAAGGGCTACGTGGAGAATATCTTCTGCCGTCTGGGCATCAGCCTGGGCACGCTCTACTTCAAGGAGTGCACGCAGGACATCTACTCCGCCGCACTGCAGATAGAGGACCGCAACGGCAAGGTATATGCCACCCTGGGCGTGGTGAGCCCCAAGGCGCTGAAGCTGGCCGAGCTGAAGACGCAGGTCTATTACGCAGACCTCGACTGGGAGGCGCTGATGCGTAAGAGCCGCAAGAATAAGGTGAGCTTCACCGAGATAAGCAAGTATCCTGCCGTGAGCCGCGACCTGGCTCTGCTGATTGACAAGGAGGTGAGCTTCCTGCAGGTGGAGAGCGTGGCTTATCAGACGGAGCGCAACCTGCTCAAGAAGGTAGAGCTGTTTGACGTGTACGAGGGCAAGAATCTGCCCTCCGGCAAGAAGAGCTACGCCGTCAACTTCACCCTGCAGGACACGGAGAAGACCCTCACCGACAAGCACAGCGAGCATGTGATGAATGCGCTCATCAACAACTTCAAGCAGAAACTCAATGCTGAGCTTCGTTGAGCATTGAAAAACTTATATAATATCTATAACCTCTAACCTATAACCATTCATTCAACACATGGGAAGAGCATTTGAATACCGCAAAGCTGCTAAGCTAAAGAGATGGGGCCACATGGCCAAGACATTCACCCGACTGGGCAAGCAGATTGCCATAGCCGTGAAGCAGAGTGGCCCCGAGCCCGAGAACAACCCCGCACTGCGAAGCATCATCGCTGTGTGCAAGCGCGAGAATATGCCCAAGGACAATATCGAGCGTGCTATCAAGAACGCTATGGGCAAAGACCAGAGCGAGTATAAGAACATGACCTACGAGGGATACGGCCCCCACGGCATAGCCATCTTCGTGGACACACTGACCGACAACCCTACCCGCACGGTGGCCGATGTGCGCTCGGTGTTCAACAAGTACAGCGGCAACCTCGGCACGATGGGCAGCCTGGCCTTCTTGTTCGACCACAAGTGTGTGTTCACCTTCAAGAAGAAGGACGATATGGACATGGACGAGTTTATACTCGATGTGATAGACCTCGGCGTGGAGGATGAGTACGACGAAGACCCCGAGGAGGGCACGCTGACTATCTACGGCGACCCCAAGAGCTACGGAGAGATACAGAAATACCTTGAGGAAAACGGCTTCGAGGATGTGGGCGGCGAGTTTACATACGTGCCCAATGACCTCAAGAGCGTGACCGCCGAGCAGCGCGAGACTATCGACAAGATGGTGGAGAAGCTCGAGGACTTCGACGACGTGCAGACTGTCTATACCAATATGGAGCCCGCCCCCGCTGAGTAGGGGACAGGTCAATGAAAGACAAAGACTCCACCTCTGAAAGGCGGAGTCTTTTTTATTTTGGGAGTTATGTAGTCAAGCCGAGAGTCTTTTGTCAGCCCAGCTGCTGCATCCGTGCCACGAGCTTACCAAGGATGTCAAACTCGATGTTGACGATGGTGCCGGGGCGAATGCTTTGGAAATTGGTATTCTCAAAGGTAAAGGGGATAATGTTCACCTGGAATGTGTCTTGAGTGGGATTGCATACGGTGAGACTCACTCCATTGACTGTTACGCTACCTTTGTCGGCGCAGAAATAGCCATGCTTCACCATCTCAGCGTCAAAGGGATAGCGGAAGGTATAGATATAGCTTCCGTTGGCATCCTCCAGACCTATGCACTCGGCGGTGGTATCTACGTGGCCTTGCACTATATGGCCGTCGAAGCGTCCGTTGGCAGGCATGGAGCGCTCTATGTTTACAAGTGTTCCGGGCTCCCATGTGCCGAGATTAGTGCGCAGGATAGTTTCACGCATGGCAGTGACGGTGTAGTCACTTCCGTTAATCTCTGTGATGGTGAGGCATATGCCATCGTGAGCAAGACTCTGTGCCACAGAGAGTTCGCTGGTGAACGGACAGGTGAGAACAATGTCAATGTTGTCCTGTATATGATTGATGGCCTTCACTGTAGCCATGCTTTCTATTATTCCGGTAAACATTATTCAATAATGTGAAATGTAAAATATAAAATATCTCTAACCACTAACCTCTAACCTTTGTTCTTCCCCCTTCAGGGGGATAAGAGGGGGTGAGGGGGTCTTTTATGCTCAAATGCTGTACTCGTGGTCTGCAACTACACCGCCAAGGTTTGTGCGAAGTTCCACGAGCTGCGCACGGATTCCCTTGAGAATGTCTATAGCCTCGTTGCTGCGGTAGGCGCCGTCCTTGTTCTTGCGGAGCACGTCTCGCGCTGCAGAGAGTTTCATGCCGCGGCGTTTCACAAGGTCGTGGATTACTCCAATGAGTTTCACGTCTTCCTTCGAGTACTGGCGTATGTCTCTGCCGGCACGGCGCGGACTGAGCTGCGGAAACTCTGTCTCCCAATAGCGGAGCAGTGATTCGTTGACATCATACATCTTTGCTACTTCCTGGATGGAGTAGTATTTCTTGAGGTCTTTATTGGTATTGAGAGCCATAGATGTTAGGAATTATGAGTTGGTTGTTTGGTTTTTTATCTCTTTAAGGTGCAAATGTAACTATTTCTTCGTAAATTTGCGGCCAAATAAAAATAGAAAATGCAAAATATGATGACTGCAAAAGAAATTAGAAATTCTTTTAAGAGTTTTTTTGAGTCAAAAGGTCACTTGGTAGTGCCTTCGGCTCCTATGGTTGTGAAGGATGACCCGACGCTGATGTTCACCAACGCTGGCATGAATCAGTTTAAGGATATTATTTTGGGCAATGCCGAGCCTAAGAGCCGCCGTGTTACCGACTCCCAGAAGTGTTTGCGTGTAAGTGGCAAGCACAATGACCTTGAAGAGGTTGGCCACGATACATATCACCACACCATGTTCGAGATGCTGGGCAACTGGAGCTTCGGCGACTATTTCAAAAAGGAGGCTATTGCCTGGGCATGGGAATATCTGGTGGATGTGCTGGGTATAGATAAGAGTATATTATATGCCACAGTGTTTGAGGGTTCTCCCGAGGAGGGGCTGGAGCGCGACAACGAGGCAGCCAGCTATTGGGAGCAGTATCTGCCAAAGGACCATATCATTAATGGCAACAAGCACGACAACTTCTGGGAGATGGGCGACACAGGCCCCTGCGGCCCCTGTTCGGAGATACATATTGACCTGCGCTCCGACGAGGAGAAAGCCAAGGTGTCAGGCGCCGAATTGGTGAACAAGGATAATCCCCAGGTGATAGAGATATGGAACCTTGTGTTTATGCAGTACAACCGCAAGGCTGACCGCTCGCTGGAGCCGCTGCCCGCCAAGGTTATCGACACTGGTATGGGTTTTGAGCGACTGTGTATGGCACTGCAAGGGAAGAAGAGCAACTATGACACTGATGTGTTCCAGCCGCTTATTAAGGCTATCAGCAGTCTCAGCGGCGCTGAATATGGTAAGGATGACAAGAAGGATGTAGCTATGCGAGTGATAGCCGACCATGTAAGGGCGATAGCTTTCTCTATTGCCGACGGTCAGCTGCCTGGCAATGCCAAGGCTGGCTATGTTATTCGCCGTATCCTGCGCCGCGCCGTGAGATATGGCTACACATTCCTCGGCTTCCAAGAGGCCTTTATGTATAAATTGCTGCCTACGCTCATCGCTGAGATGGGTGAGGCCTATCCTGAGTTGGAGGGTCAAAAAGTGCTGATATCCAAAGTGATGAGGGAGGAAGAAGAGGCCTTCCTGCGCACCTTGGCCACGGGTATCAATCTGCTGGACGGCGTTATCCGCGACACTAAGAAGCAGGGCAAGACAGTGATTGACGGTGTGCAGGCTTTCACCCTCTTTGATACATTCGGCTTCCCGCTCGACCTGACGGAACTTATCTGCCACGAGCAGGGTCTGAGCGTTGACACAAAGGCTTTTGATGCCGAGATGCAGAAGCAGAAAGAGCGTGCCCGTAATGCCGCTGCAATAGATGCTTCCGACTGGGTAGTACTTGCTCAGGGCGAGACGCAGACCCATTATCTTGACGAAACAGAGCATGATTGCCGCATACTCAAGTATCGACGCATAGAACAGAAGAATAAGGTGTACTATGAGTTGGTGCTTGACCATACTCCTTTCTATGCTGAGATGGGTGGTCAGGTAGGCGACAGCGGCGTGCTGGTCAGCGATAGCGAGGAAGTGAAGATTTTCGACGTCAAGCGTGAGAATAATCTGCCCATCCACCTGACAGCTAAGATGCCTGAGCATCCTGAGGCAGCATTTGTGGCTAAGGTTAACCTTGAGCGCCGCCGTGCCTCGGAGGCCAATCACTCAGCCACTCACCTCATCGACCAGGCTCTGCGCGAGGTGCTCGGCACTCATGTGGAGCAGAAGGGCTCTCTTGTCACTCCTGAAGGACTGCGCTTCGACTTCAGCCATTTCCAGAAGGTAACCCATGAAGAACTGCGTAAGGTGGAGCGCATCGTCAATGCCCGCATTCGCCAGAACCTGCCATTGCAGGACCATCGTGACATGCCGTTGGAAGAAGCCAAGAAACTTGGTGCTATGGCACTCTTCGGCGAGAAATACGGCGACAGAGTCAGGGTGGTGCAGTTTGGCAACAGTATTGAGTTCTGCGGCGGATGTCATGTCAAGGCCACGGGGCAGATAGGTTTTGTGCGTATTGTATCAGAGAGCAGTGTTGCTGCAGGAGTACGTCGTATAGAGGCAATCACAGGCGCAGCCGCCGAGGAGAGTCTCTACCAGATGGAGGAGATACTCTTTACCTTACGTGATATCCTTGGTCAGAAGGACATCAAGGCTGCCATACAGAAAACCATCGCTGAGAATGCTGAGCTCCATAAGCAAATGGAGGAGGCACAGAAAGAGCGCCTGATGAAGGTGCGCGATGAGATTATTGAGGCTGCCGAGGTAAATGCCGACGGAGTGAAGGTGGTGAAGCATGTGTTTATTGCCGACATACCTGCCAACACTGTTAAAGACCTTGCCTTCCAGGTGGCCAATGTGCTGCCCGACAAGACTTTCTGCGTTTATGGAAGCAAGAGCGACGACAAACCGCTCATCACTGTGATGATTAGCAAAGACCTCGTGGCAGAGCGCGGCCTCCATGCCGGCAATCTCGTTAGAGAGGCTGCCAAGCTTATCCAAGGTGGCGGAGGCGGAGCACCGCATTTCGCTACTGCCGGTGGCAAGGACACCACTGGTATTGATGCTGCCGTAGATAAGGTATTGGAGCTTGCAGGACTGTAGTTATTCGACCATTGTGAAATTCTATCGAGGTGATATATTCTTTGCACTGCTTTTGGCCTATTTCCTGATATGGGGGGCAGTGCTGGCTATGCCGGATTATAGTCTGCTCAATGTAGGGCGCATCGCTATACGCTTTGCATTGCTCTCTGTCATGCTGGCAGTGTTGCTTATGCTGGTTGCCTACCTAAGGGGCAAACCATTGTTCGGTCGCTCCAAGTCGATGTATTTCTCATGGGGCAGGGTATTGCCACTGTCTGTAATCGTATCCGGTGGCTATGTGCTGCTCAACTGGCTGTCATTGCCTTCTCCAGTTGAGGCTCGACAGTGGGTTGCATTGCTTGTGTTGTTTGTCTTTGGATGCATCGTATTGATGCTCTATTTCTATAGCTTGGTACAAAAGTCGGATGATAAGCGATAGTTTTGTCTTGCTTGTCCAGAAAGCCCTTCCCTTCGAACTTACAGAGATGCAGAGCGAGGTGGTGAAGCAGATGGCTGATTTCATCTTTCATCCAAAAGAGAGATCGGCTTTTCTTCTGCGAGGCTATGCCGGCACGGGCAAGACCTCCATCATGTCTGCCATCGTCAGAGTGCTCCATTCCTTAAAGCGTGATGTCGTGCTACTGGCACCCACAGGGCGTGCAGCAAAAGTATTCTCCCATTATGCAGGCTTTCCTGCATACACTGTCCATAAGGAGATATATCGACAGCGCAGCTCCGCTGATATCGACTCCCATTTTGACTTAGACCAAAATAAGCACAAAAACGCAGTATTCATTGTAGATGAGTCATCTATGATATCTAATGAGAGCAGCGTGACGGCTACCTTTGGCACAGGCAATTTGTTATACGACCTGATATCTTATGTATATAGTTCGCAAGGGTGCACTATGGTCTTGGTGGGTGACGATGCTCAGTTGCCACCGGTGGGAGAAGAGGAGAGTCCGGCCCTCAGTCCGAGTGTCCTGCAGGAGCTAGGTCTCGACGTAGCATCCTGTCAGTTCACTGCCGTCATGCGTCAGGCCGAGGAGAGCGGAATATTGTGGAATGCCACTTCGTTGCGCCAGAAACTCCCTTCCACTCCTCAAACAATGATGTCGGTAACTCCTCCCCTCATGCCCAAGGTTGATTTCTCAGGCTACAAAGACATAGTCCGTATGCCTGGCAATGAGTTGGTAGAAGCATTGGAGTCTGACTACGACCGCTATGGTCAGGAGCAAGTGGTGATAATCACTCGTTCCAACAAGCGTGCAGTGGAGTATAACAAAGGAATCCGCAATATCATCTTTGGACGCGAAGAAGGAATCGCCGTAGGCGATGTCATAATGGTGGTCCGCAACAATTATTATTGGCTTGAGCAATTGGCTGCAGAGAGCAAACAGCCTCTGCCTACCAATTTTATTGCCAATGGCGATATAGCAGTGGTGAGACATATCAGTAATTATTACTCATTCTATGGACTCCAGTTTGCTGATGTCACTCTACAGTTCCCCGACTATGACGATCTGGAGATGGATGTGCGTGTGCTGCTCGATGCCCTTACCTCAGAGGCACCTGCCCTTACTCGCGAGCAGAGCGATATGCTCTATCATGGTGTGGTGGAGGACTATGCAGAGATACGCTCAAAACGAGAGCGAATGCGAAAGCTCCGCCTCGACCCTAATTACAATGCCTTGCAGATAAAGTATGCCTACGCCGTAACTTGCCACAAGGCTCAGGGCGGCCAGTGGCGCAATGTCTATGTCGACCAGGGATGGCTGCCGCCTGATGGAGTTGATCGTTCATATATTCGCTGGCTCTACACAGCCTTCACCCGCGCCACAGACTGCCTATATCTGGTTAATTGGCCTGACAAGCAGTGCGGTTTGATATAGATGAAATAAAAAACTTCTAACTCTAATACCTAATTCCGATATTTTTTCTATCTTTGCAATCACAATGAGCAAAGCATTAGGAAAGACCTTGCAGATAGCTGTGCCCTTCCTTTTGGGAGGCGGCATACTCTGGTGGATGTATCGCAACACCGATTTCAGCCAGATAAGCGATGTACTCCTACATCAAATGAGGTGGGAGTGGATGTTGCTGTCGTTTATTCCTGGCATACTGGCTCAAGTATTTCGTGCCCTACGGTGGCGTCAGACTCTCCAGCCTATGGGAGAGCACTGCCGTAGCCATGTGGCCATCTGCGCTATCTTCCTCAGCTATGCTGCCAGTCTTGTGGTGCCGAGGGTAGGCGAGTTCTTGCGTTGTGGCATCCTCAAGCGTAAGGACGGAGTGTCGTTCCCCAAGGCACTGGGCACCGTCGTCACCGAGCGTGCCGTGGATATGCTCATAATGCTAATGCTCCTCGCTGCCGTGATAGTGTGGCAGTGGGACAAGTTCACCGAATTCTTCGCCCTTACGGGCCTCAACCTTAGCACCACCTTGTCGCGCTTTACCTCCACAGGCATCTGGGTCAGCATACTCTGCGTGGTGGGCATTGTAGTATTGATAGTAATACTGGCCCGCCGCCTGTCAGTAATGCGTAAGGTGAAGGCGATAATGCGTGATATGGCCGAGGGTATCATGTCGCTGCGCAAGGTCAGCAATATACCCCTTTACATATTTTATTCCTTTGGTATTTGGGCAGCATATTTCTTCCACTACTATCTCACCTTTTACTGCTTCGGTTTTACCGAGAACCTCGGCCTTGCTGCAGGTCTCGTGTCCTTCTGCACAGGTGGAATAGCAGTATTGGTACCCACACCCAATGGTGCCGGGCCATGGCATTTCGCTGTCAAGACAATCCTAGTCCTCTACGGACTCACTGCTACCAGTGCCATTATCTTTGCTCTTATAGTTCACACGGTGCAGACCATGCTCCTCGTGGTGCTTGGAGTTTATGCCTTGATAGTGCTGCAACGCATGAATACACTTAAAGACTCTAAAGATATTAACAAAAAATAGTAAAATTAGTATTATGAAAATCTCAGAATTACAACCGCAGGGAATTTGGAAAGCATTCCATGCCCTCACCCAGGTACCGCGTCCCAGCGGACATCTTGAAAAGATTCAGGCCTTTTTGCTCGAGTGGGCAAAGGGTAATGGTTTTGAAGCCTTCCAGGACAATGCCGGCAACATTATCGTGCGTGTGCCTGCCACACCAGGTATGGAGGACCGCCCCATGGTTACCATGGAGGGCCACATGGATATGGTGCCACAGAAGACACAGGACTCCACCCACAATTTCCTCACTGACCCCATCGAGACATACATCGACGGTGACTGGGTGAAAGCCCGTGGCACAACACTTGGCTCCGACGATGGCATGGGCATAGCCACCGCTATGGCCATATTTGAGGACAAGACACTTAAGCACGGACCGCTGGAGGCCATCTTTACAGTTGATGAAGAGTCCTCAATGTACGGAGTGGAGAATCTCAAGCCAGGCACACTCAAAGGTAGCATCCTCCTTAACCTCGACAATGAAACAGAGGGCGAGTTTGTTATCGGTTCAGCTGGAGGCATGGATGTTCAGGCAGCCATGGACTACACCCCGGAGCCGGTGGCTGACGGTGCAGTGGCAGTCAAGGTCAGCATCAGCGGACTAAAGGGCGGACACTCAGGACTGGAAATCAACGAAGGGCGTGCCAATGCCAACAAACTCCTTGCCAACATAGCTTGCGAGGCTCTTGCCAACGGCGCTACCATCGCCTCGTGGGAAGGCGGCAATATGCGCAATGCCATCCCTTCGTTCGGCAATATCGTCTTCATCGTAGGCTGCTCCAAGTGTGCTGAGGGACTCAGCGCCCTCGCTGCCAAGTGGCAGGCAACATACCAGGCAGAGTACGCAGGTATAGAAGAAGGCATCACCATCACTGCAGAGCCAGTGCCCACCCCCGCCACAGCTATGCCCGTGGCAGTGGCTAAGGCTATCACCAATACTGTGCTCGCCATGCACGCCGGTGTATATCGCATGACCCCATCTATACCCGACATAGTTGAGACATCATGCAATCTGGGTATCGTCAAGGCTGCCGACGGTAAGGCCGAGGCCGACGTGCTCGTGCGCAGCTCGATGGACAGCAAGCTTGACGAACTGGCCTCGTCAGCCCGCGCCACCTTTGAACTAGGCGGTTTTACCGTCAACTACCATGGGCGCTATCCTGCATGGCAGCCCGATGTCAATTCACCCGTGGCAAAGACTATCGAGCGCGTCTATCGCGAAGTAAATGGCGAGGACTGCAAGATTACCGTAGTGCATGCCGGCCTCGAGTGCGGTATCATCAAAACTGTCTATCCCAACATGGACGCAGTCAGCTTCGGTCCCACTCTCCGCTCGCCCCATACCCCCAACGAACGCTGTAATATCCCCTCCGTAGCTAAGTACTACAATTTCGTAGTGAAACTGTTGGAGCAGATATAGAATTGCAGAGCGAAGCGGTAAAGTCCAATGCTAAATAACCCATGCGCTCTTTCCGAGAGAAATACGTAGTTAACACCCTGCCGCCCTACATGCAGGACTCCGACTTAGGCCCCGTAGTCGAGGCATACGATAATAAAGCCGATCGGTCGTGGGGGTGCATGGCAGGATGGTGGTTGGTTGTGTTGATAGGTCTTGGGCTGAGTATAGCCAATATATTCACATCGACAGAGGGCTATGCCAAGCTTACTCTCGTGGAGCAGATAGCCCCCTTCGCGCTCGTTGTGGTGGACATTATAGTTCACTTTGTGTTGCTCAGTCGCTTCCATACCTGCCAGCGCATATTTGTATGTCAGCGAGGTGTGCAGTGGGATAAGTATAACCGACGCTCCGGCCGCATAGTGCAGAGCCGCACCGTTTATTGGGAGCAGGTGGACAACGTGGTAAGCAAAAAGACACGACGCTACACCAGTAGCAGCAAAAATAACGACGATGTGCGCGAGGATCGCTATCAGCGCACTATCCGCACCTTAGAGATGAATGCTCCACACGGGGCTACGCTACTTAGGCTCACAGGCAAGTACAGCAATGAGCATGACCAGGAGGAACTCTTCACCTGGATATGGTTTGCCGTTAAGGCCGTGGAGCTCCAGTGGGCTTGTGTGCAGTTGCCTCAGCTCATCCACCGTGTGCATGAAGAGGGTCAGTTGGTGATGCCTGTTAAGGGCAGCCACGCTCTCTGTCTTACCCCCGAGACCATCAGCTATAAGGACAAAACCATCAACGCTACCAACCTTGTGATGCGTTGGCGTGCCAAGGACGAGAGCCTCGGTCTGCGCGACGACAGTGAGAAGCGCAACATGGTGCAGAAGTTACTAAATCTCAAGGAACTCTCTATTCCCGTCAGCACTATGCCCAACGGATGCCTTGTGCAGCCCCTTATCCTCCAACTCTATGGAGTTCAGATTAGTACATAATAAATATGTGCGCGCGTACTTTTAGAATTACCGTGCGCTCTAGGATTTCGTGAGATTGTTATAAGTTGATGCGGGATGTGCATAATAAATCGCGAGATATGAGATGTCTTATATCTCGCGATTTGTATATTTCTTCAAAAAACTAAAAGGTACGCGCGAACATTATAATAGTGGATGTGCGTAGAAGTAGATACTGAGGAAATGTGGCGACATGTCACAAATGTCTTAGGTGTTTCCTCCATGCCCAAAGGGGCCGACGGATGGGGTAGGTGAGGTCTTGCTGGTGGGCGTATGCCTCGCGCTCGAAGGAGATGCTATAGTAGGCGCGCTTTGCTGAAAATTTAAAAGTTGAAAAGTTGAAAGATTGAATTAATCGCACGAGCCACTCCACCATGTACCACAGATAGAAGCCTATCCAGAGCAGCTCGCGCTGCTGCAGGGTGTGGATGTACTCATGGTTGCGTTCCACAGGGCTCAATGGCCGCCGGCTCAGCACAAGGCCAAACAAATTGATGGCGACATAGCTGCCAAAGGGTAATATGTTGTTGAGGAGAACTTTCAAAAGGATTGAAGAATTGAAGAGTTTAAGAATTGAAGTACTTAAGTTTTTCCATTTTTCATGAACTTATAATCCTTCACGCAGGAAGTCGAGGGCCTCGCATATCTCGTTGCGGGTGGCGGTCTGGTTGAGGCGCAGGTCTCCTATGTCGGCAAGGAGAGAGAAGTTGATAGTGTCTCCTATGTTCTTCTTGTCGTGAGCCATGAGGGCGAGGAGCCGATCGTAGTGCTTGCACTCAAGGGACGGTGTGCCGTAGTGGTGGCGTATGTAGCTGACGGTCTGCCGCAGTTTGTCGGTCGGGAAGCTGAGCTTGACGGCACTGAGGTATAGCTCGCAGATGATACCCCATGCTACGGCATAACCGTGGAGCACGGGTTTACCTTGCTGCATGGCGAAGCTCTCGAGGGCGTGGCCTGTGGTGTGACCGAGGTTGAGGGCCTTGCGCAGTCCATGCTCGGTGGGGTCTTCGAGGACTATGCGCTCCTTGACCTTGACATTTTTGCAGAGTATTCGGCTCAGCTGATTCAGGTCGGGCTCAAGGATGTCGTAGTTGAGCAGCTCAGCCCATTCCTCGGTAGTGCTGAGTAGGGTGTGCTTGAGCATCTCGGCATAGCCGGAGAGGATATTGTTGGAGTCGAGGGTCTGCAGGAAGTTGGTGTCGATGATTACGTGCTCTGCGTTGCGGAATATGCCTATTTCGTTTTTCAGTCCGAAAAAGTTGATGCCCGTCTTGCCCCCCACTGAGGCATCTACCATTGCCAGTAGTGTGGTTGGTATGTTGATGAATGGTATACCGCGCTTGAAGGTGCCGGCTGCAAAGCCTCCGAGGTCGGTGACCATGCCGCCTCCAAGGTTGATGAGCAGGGTGTGGCGCGTGGCCTTGCCTTCGACGAGTGTCTGCCACACATGGGCAAGGCTGTCTAGGTTCTTGTGGGTGTCACCAGCAGGAATGGTAATGGTAGAACATTGAGTGCTGGGTATTTGTGGCAAGCAGTGTCGCTCTGTGTTTGTATCGCAGAGGATGAATAGGCGGTCGTAGCTTTGGGTGGCGAGGATGCCACTTAGCTCCTGTGCGGCATTGTTGGTGAAGGTTATGGGTTGCATATTGGGTTGGGGGTGTTAGGTTAGAGTGATGAGTCCGTCTTGGTATGTTACTTCGCCCTCGGCGAGGAGTGTCTCTATTGCTTGCTTGATGCTGTCAAGGGGGAGTGATATGGTTTTGAGTTCCTGATAGTAGTGTGGCTTGCCATCCTGCAGCAGGGCGACTATGGCTTGCTGTGCGCGGTCGGCCTGCTCGGTGGTTGTAGAGTTGTCGGCGTAACCGTAGGCGAGGCATGTGTCGCAGTGCCCACAGTCGGAGGCATCTGTCTGTCCGAAGTATTCGAGCAGCAGTCGGCTGCGGCATGTGGTCTTGGCTGTGAGATAGCGTATCATCGCGTTGACTCGCTGCACCAGCTCCATGCGTCGGTGTTCATAGACTTCGGTAGAGAAAGTTATCTCGTCGGTTTCCACGCGGCTCTGTAGGAAGGTGAGGTGCGCCACGTGCTTGAAGGGGATATAGTAGATGATGCCCATGGAGTTGAGCGTCAGCAGTGCCTCATATACCTCGGAGTGATTGAGGGCGGTGCGCTGCGCGAGCAGCACTTCCTCTATTGGCATAAGGTCGGCAAAGAGTCCGTTGTAGTTGCGCATGAGTGCCTGGAGCACTGCCTCACATTTGGCAGGAAGGTGGTGTATGCGATACAGCTCATTCTTATCTACGACTATCTTGACACACGACGAGGAATCCTCGGGGTCAGTGTACTGCAGGTAGCCTGCATGCTCGAGCAGGCGGAAGGCGCTGAGCAACGGCAAGGGGAAATAGCGAAAGTGACGACAAAAGTCGTTGATATTGAACTCCTTGCGCAAACCGTTGCCATCGCCTACTGCAAGTTGATAATAGTAGCAGATATTTTGGTAGGCTTCGCGTATGAATTGCTTGGTGGGGAAGGCGGTGTCAATGTGCCGACGCAGGTTGGCGACATCGTGAGGCCCCTTGAGCAGTATGGCCTGCGAGGGCAGTCCGTCGCGCCCCGCACGCCCTGCCTCCTGAAAGTATGCCTCGACACTGTCGGGCACTCCTATGTGTATCACAGTGCGCACATCGGCTTTGTCGATGCCCATGCCGAAGGCGTTGGTGCACACCATCACACGCACCATGCCATCCTGCCAGAGTTGCTGGCGCACATCCTTGTCGGCATTTTCGAGACCTGCATGGTAGAAGATGGCGCTGATGCCATTGTCGGAGAGGTACTTGGCGAGCTGGGCTGTCTGCTCGCGATTGCGTGTATATACGATGGCACTCCCTGCGGTCTGCTGCAGTATTTGGAGCAGGGTGGTCTCTTTGCTCGTGCTCTCCCTGACGATATAGCTGAGGTTGGCTCGCTCGAAGCTCATGCGCATGATGTTGGGCTCTCGGAATTGGAGCTGGCGCTGAATGTCCTCCACCACGCGCGGCGTGGCCGTGGCGGTGATGGCCAGCAGGGGTACCTCGGGCTTGAGTTTGCGGATGAGAGAGATGTTAAGATAGGATGGACGGAAATCGTAGCCCCACTGGGAGATGCAGTGCGCTTCATCTACGGTGATGAAGTTGACGTGCATGTGGGAGAGCTTGGCCTGAAAGAGTTCTGACTTGAGTCGCTCGGGCGAGATGTAGAGAAATTTATATTTGCCGAGGATACAGTTGTCGAAGGCTGTGAGCACGTCGCTGTATGTCATGCCTGAATAAACGGCCGTGGCCTTTATGCCACGGTCGCGCAGGTGCTCTACTTGGTCTTTCATTAAAGCAATGAGGGGAGTGATGACAATACACACTCCATCCATCATCAGCGACGGCACTTGGAAGGTGACGCTTTTGCCGCCGCCTGTTGGCATAAGGCCTAAGGTGTCGCGGCCAGCACAGATGCTCTGGATGATGTCTTGCTGTATGCCGCGAAAAGAAGTGTAGCCCCAGTATTCCTTAAGAATATCTAAGGCCTGGTTATTCTGTCTCGGCAGGTTGGATATCTTCAATTTGCAGTTGGATCTCGCCGTGTTTGTAAATATTTTCCGCTATGGTGTAGCTGATATTGAAGGCGCGCTTTGTCTTAATGAAGCGGGCATGGCTGCTCTGTCCAAAGGCTATGCCGTTAAGGATTTTGTTTGACTTATTGTCCACGAGCTCCAGTTTGATATGCTCTTGTCCGCGACCCACCACCTTGCTCGTGCCGTAGTCATAGACATCGTTGGTGGAGAAGAGTGGCTCCGGATTCTCGGGGCCGAAGGGGCGCAGCTTCTTGAGGTCGTGATACAGCTCAGTTGTGATATCAGAGAAGTTGAGCTCCGCATCTATGTTGAGGGTGGCCTCCGTCTGCTCTTCCTGTATGTGGGTCTCCACATAGTCTTCAAAGCGTCGGATAAACTCCTTGATGTTCTCCTCCCTCAGACTCAGACCAACGGCGTATGTGTGGCCGCCGAAGTTGAGGAGCAAGTCCTTGCAGCTCTCAATGCCGGAGTAGATGTCAAACTCTGCCACGGAGCGTGCCGAACCGGTGAGTACACCCTCTTCGTCAAGGGCCAGCACCACAGTGGGGCGATAGTATAGCTCGGTGAGACGCGAGGCTACGATGCCTATGACGCCCTTGTGCCACTCCTTACTGTAAACGACGATGCTGCGACGATTGTCGAGATTGGTGATTTTGTCAACAATGGCATTGGCCTCTTCGGTCATCTGCTTGTCGATGTCCTTGCGTGCCTCGTTGTAATTGTTGATGGTGTTGGCCTTGGCGAGCGCCTCGTCAAGATTGCGTTCTATGAGCAGCTCAATAGTCTCACCGCCATTCTGTATGCGACCCGAGGCATTGATGCGCGGCCCGATGCGGAACATGACATCACTTATGCCTATCTCCTTCCCGCTCAGTCCGCAAGTTTGGATGATGGCTTGCAGGCCAACGCTGGGATTAGCGTTGAGTTGCTTCAGGCCATGGTATGCCAGGATGCGATTCTCTCCGAGGATAGGCACCAGGTCAGCAGCGATGCTTACGGCGCATAGCTCGAGCAGGGGAACAAGACGACCAAACTCTATGCCATTGTTCTGCGCAAAGGCCTGCATCAGTTTGAAGCCGATGCCGCACCCCGACAGGTCGCTGTAGGGGTAGGTCTCGTCTTTGCGCTTGGGGTCAAGAATGGCGTATGCCGGCGGCAGCTCTTCGTCGGGAACATGGTGGTCGCACACTATGAAATCTATGCCGTGCTTACGGGCATACTCAATTTCCTCGTTGGCCTTGATGCCGCAGTCGAGGATGATAATAACCTTCACTCCGAGGTTGATGGCGCGGTCAACGGCTTTGAAGCTTATGCCGTAACCATCTTCGTAACGGTCAGGAATGTAGTAACTGATATTTGAGTAAAATTCGTGGAGGAATTTGTAAACGAGGGTTACGGCTGTGCAGCCGTCAACGTCGTAGTCGCCATAGACCAGTATCTTCTCCTTCATACCGATGGCCGTATTGATGCGGTCAACGGCTTTCTCCATATCCTTCATTTCGAAGGGGTCAAGCAAATCGGTGAGTTGGGGACGGAAGAATTTCTTTGCCTCACGGGCATTGGTTACTCCGCGCCTCAGGAGAATTGGGCCCAAAATGGGATTGACGCCAATCTCGTCGGTCAGTCGCTTAGCTGCTTCCTGTGTTTGTGGGGTGAGAGGTTGTAGCTTCCATTTGTAGCTCATTTATGTTATTATTTTATTATATTGTATTCTGAGGCGGGGGCTGCATCGCAGGGGGAGGCCATGACGTGCAACTGTAGGCGCGGGTGTGTGATATATGTGCACACTACACGCAATTTGCGAGGTAAAGTTACGATTATTTTCCGATACAGCGATAGAGTTGTGTATTAAAAACTGTTTTTAAGCGCAAAATGTAGACTTTTTTTATATAATTTAAAAAATAAGGAGCACCTCATGGCGCTCCTTATATATTATATAAAGTGTTACGTTCTTACTTCAAACCAATCTTCTTGGCAATCTTGGCGGGCACGGCCTTCTTGTTGACTACGATGTTGATAGTCTTGTAGGCAACGTAGGGCTTGGAGATGTAGGCAAAGCCTTTATATTTGCCATACTTGCCCCATGAGTTCTTCATCATGTAGTACTCCTTGCCGTTTTGGTCCTTGGAGATTCCATAGAGCAGCATGCCGTGGTCATCGGTGGTCTCCCAGTTGTCGAAGGCTTCCTGGCGTAGTTCCTGAGTTATGGTCTTCTCGGTGGCATCGTTGAATGTGGTCTGCTTGCTCTTGTCCTTGCCAATCCAGCGCTCCTGGTCGGAACCCTCGGTGCTGTTGTCCTTGGCATCGGCGGGCACGGAGGCAATGCTGGTGCTGTTGCGGTTGAAATAGCTCTCGCTTACGTCGGCACCCCATGCTACGGTGTAGCCATTGAGGATAGCGTTGTCGATTACCTCCATAAACTCGTCGAGCGGCAGGTTGAAGCTCTGTGCCCAGCGCCAGTTGTCCTGAATCTCGATAGAGAACTGGGTGTAGAAGGGATGATGGTTGAAGGAGGTGAGGCTTACATAGTCGTCGGTGTCGATACCGAGGCTCTGATAGAAGCTCTGCGGAGTGTAGGTCTTGCCTTCATACTCGAAAGTCTCGGGCATCGGGCCAAGATAAGCCTCGAGGATAGACTCGAACGGCTTCCTCCAGCAGGGCGAGAGCTTCTTCACGTTGGCGTGAGGACCGGTGAAAGCTCCGAGGTAGCCCTGAGCAACTTTCTCCAGCTCGCTATGGTTGAAGAGGGTGTCGCCATACAGTGTGCCGGCGGGGGTTACTGCGCTCTCAGGGCAGATACCGTAGTTCTTGAGGCAGTAGAGTACATCGTAGAAGCTGCCGCCCTGCGACCAGCTGACGTCACCGTGCATGCGCACGTTAGCCACGGCGCGGTCAATGTAGGTTTTGTAGATTACATAGGCTTCGGCGAGGTCGTAGGTCTTGCCGGTGTTGCGCAGGATCTCGGCCTCAATAAATCCGAGGCTGGAGAATGCCCAGCATGTACCGGAGCGGTGCTGGTCCTTAACGGTAGTAACAGGGATTTCCTTTACTACGGTGAATGCAGTGGTGTCGGCGTCATCGGCCATCACGGGAGCGCTGCTCATAAGCGCTGTTGCAGCAAACAGGGCTGCAAAAATGTTGGTGAATTTCATAGAAAAAAAGTGTTATGGTTTTAAGTTCTTAAATTAATAGTGGAATTCAGCCACGTATCTCTCCACGTCGTCGGCGTGGTAGGGTATGCGGTCTGTGCCGAGGAAGCGAGCACCGTCGTCAGTTATCAATACATCGTCTTCTATGCGCACACCGCCGAAGTCTTTGTACTTTTCGATAGCCTCAAAGTCGAGGAACTGACTATTGATGTTGTTTGTGCGCCAGTAGTCAATAAGGTCGGGGATGAAATAGATGCCCGGCTCATCGGTAATCACGAATCCTTTCTGCAGGCGGCGACCCATACGCAGACTGGCGGTGCCGAACTGGGTAGAGGGACGCACTTCATCGTCATAGCCCACGTATATCTGGCCAAGGTCTTCCATGTCGTGTACGTCCAGTCCCATCATGTGGCCCAGGCCATGGGGCAGGAACAGTGCGTGGGCACCGGCCTGCACGGCCTCCTCAGTGTCGCCCTTCATAAGGCCGAGATCCTTGAGGCCATTGGTGATTAGACGGCATACGTCCATGTGTACATCATAGTATTTCACTCCGGGCTTTGCCTGCTGCATAGCCAGGTCATGGGCTTGCTCTACTATGGTGTAGATATCTCTCTGCCGATGGGTAAACTTGCCACTTACGGGAGTTGTGCGGGTGTGGTCAGAGCAATAGTTGTTGATGGTTTCGGCTCCTGCATCTACGAGCAGCAGACGTCCGGATTCGAGGTGAGTCATCTTTGGTGCGCCGTGCAGAATCTCGCCGTGCATAGTTACTATTGAGGCGAATGACACTTTGCTGCCCAAAGAGCGGGCAATGCCGTCGATGGTGCCACCTATGAAATGTTCGGTGACACCCGGCTGTGCCAGCTTCATGGCTGTGGTGTGCATCTTGAACCCGATGGAGCAGGCGCGCTCTATCTCGCGTATCTCCTCTTCGCTCTTGGTGGAGCGCAGGTCAACGACGGCCTTGATGAGCGTAAGCGAGGCAGCAGCCTTCTGCTCTGCAGGCTTGATGCCCAGCAGCTCCTGCAGCAGTATCTTATTGTCATAACGATAGGGGGGCAGGAAGTGTATCTCCTGTCCGCTTTGCCTTGCAGCCTCTACCAACTGATTCAGTTTGCCGAACGGCGCGCTCTCCTTTACTCCGGCCATGGCGGCCATATCGCTGACGCAGTCCACGGAGCCGTACCATACGATATCATCGATGTCAATATCATCGCCGAGGAAGTATTCTTTCTGATTGTCCACGTCAATCACGCCGGCCAGACCGTCGCGCTGTGCACCGAAGAAGTAAAGGAAACTGCTGTCCTGACGGAATGTGTAGCAGTTGTTGGGATAGTTGGCAGGGCTCTCATTGTTGCCCAGGATAATTATGAGCCCGCTCCCTACCTTCTCGGCCAGGGCCTTGCGGCGCATGATGTATGTGTCTTTACTGAACATGTTTCGTGATTTTAAGGTTTTATCGTTTTGTGCGATACAATTGCATGCAAAGTTACAAAATATATTCTAATGGAACGATATTTTGATGCACAAATAATGATTATGCACCTATTTCTGCATAAGCACATTGCAGTTTGTTGAGAGCCAAGGTCAGCTCTGCGCGTGGCAACGCCAGGTTTATGCGCATAAACATTTCTCCTTCTTTGCCAAAGATGTGCCCTTCGTTAAGGTACAGCCCGGCTTTGTTGAGGTAAAACTCATGCATCTCCTCTGGCGAGGCAAAAGGCATCTCTCTGTTGTCCAGGAATACGAGGAAAGACGCTTCGGTACGCATGGGCTTTATCTTGGGGCAGTGCTCGCTGAGGAATGAACATACCATATTTATATTGCCCGCTACGTAGTCAAGCATCTGGCCCAACCACTCTTCCCCCTCCTCGGTGTAGCATGCTTCCAGACAGCCGTAGGAGAAGATATTGCCTAATGCCACGTCGGCTTGGTCGAGGAAGGTGAAATATCGCTCGCGTATGGCGGGCGCCATGCTGTAGCAGTACGACACCACCACGCCAGGCATATTGAATACTTTGCTCGGCGCATTCATGACCAGGCTGATGTCGCGTGCTTCTGCGCAACAGTTGACGAACGGCGTGTAAAGGTGACCGCACAAGGCCATGTCAGAGTGAATCTCATCGCTTAGCACCGTAACGCCATGCTTGTGGCATAGTCTTGCAACTCGTTCCAGTACCTCCGGAGACCACACCGTGCCGCCTGGGTTGTGGGGATTGCACAGTATCATTACTTTGCATCCCGGCAACTTCTCCTCCAGGTCTGCAAAGTCCATCTCGAAACGGCCGTCCACGATGTGGAGCGGATTCTCCACACGTGTACGTTCATTTACATCTATGATATGTGCGAAAGGATGATAGACGGGTGGCTGAATAAGCACCTTGTCTCCCTTCTCCGTCAGTGCGCATACGGCGTGATGCAGGGCAGGCACAATGCCCGGCACAAAATGAATATTCTCTGCTTTGAGGCTGACACTGTGCCTGCGCTCCATCCAGCTGATGATGCTCTTGTAGAAACCAATCGGTGGTACAGTATAACCGAGAACCCCTTGCTTCAGCCTTTGCTCAATAGTGCTAATCACAAAGGGCGGTGTCTCAAAGTCCATATCAGCCACCCACAGCGGCATCACGTCGCTGCGCCCAAGCATTTGGTAGAGCCCGTCGTATTTCAGGCAGTCGGTGCCGCGACGCTCAATATGCTTGTCAAAATCGTACTGCATCTCTTACTTCTTGCTCAGTGCCCTCCCGATAAGGTAGCAGATGCTGGCTACAGCCATTCCGTTGATTGCAGGGATGCCCCAGTCAACAATGTTGGCAACAACGGCACCGGCCACTACGCCAAGCACGGCGCCCCAAACCACGGTCTTGGGCTTGGACTCGGTATCCTCCGCATAGTCTTTCTTATTGAGGACATAACCGAGAATAAGGA
This sequence comes from Bacteroidaceae bacterium, assembly GCA_017960825.1. Lineage (GTDB taxonomy): Bacteria > Bacteroidota > Bacteroidia > Bacteroidales > Bacteroidaceae > UBA6382. Next base: position 25,846 of record JAGCYL010000034.1, read on the forward strand.
TAATACCTACAGGAGGCAGGGTGCAGTTGAGAATATTGAGGTAACCGCAGAAATTGTTGTAGAGCCAAACGGCGGTGACGGTACCGATGAAACCGCTCATCAGCACCATGCTCTTCTTGCTCAGCTTGAAGATATTGGCAAGGCCAAGGCCGGTGGAGTAGAGGGCATTGTCATTCGTGGTCCAGATGTTGAGACCCAGCACCAGCACTGCGATATAGAAGAGGTTGAGGTTAATCATCACATCAAAAATGTCATTGCCGCCTACATATACCGAGCTTACAGCACCGAAGAGGAACATCAGACTGTTGCCGATGAAGAAAGCGATAATCGTGATAATGCATCCAGCCTTGCTGCTCTTGGCGAAACGGGTAAAGTTAGGAGTGGCAGTACCACCGCTGATGAAACTGCCTATCACGAGGCCTGCTCCGGCGATAATGCCCAGAGTCTTTTCTCCCTGCTCAAACTGCTCCATCAGACCGCGGTCGCCCTGCGAGATAGCCATAATCATTGCAACAGTGCCGAGAATAGCAACGCACGGCACGGCGATATAGCTGATGATGGTGAGGCCCTTGATGCCATAGTAGGCAGAGGCTGTCATACATACGCCTGCAATTGCTACCATGATATAGGTGGACGACGCACTGTCGCCGAAAGCAACCTTGGCAATGGGAATGGCAAACATAGCCAAGCCTACGCCGAACCAACCCATCTGGGTAAAGCTGATCATGGCACTCGGCAGATAGCTGCCCTTGGTGCCGAAGCTCCTTACGGCCAGCAGGTCGAGGCTGAGGCCGGTCTTGGCTCCCACATAGCCCAATGCGCCGGTGTAGGCACCGAGGATGATACCGCCGAGAATAGTTGCAGCGATAAAATCGGTGAAGTTGAGACCCTGAGCCATATTCTGTCCCACCCACATGCTGGCGGAGAAGAATGTGAAGCCCATCATAATCATAAACATGGTGAGGTTGCTCCTGCGAGCTTCCCTGCTCACCGCAGTCGATTGAAAATCAACATCTTTTTTCTGTGTGCTCATAATGATTTAGTTTATTGTTTGTTTTTAGTTTCCTTATTCCTGACGGTTTGAGCTTTATCTCACTAAAGATATTTCCCCAGCGCAGCCTCTATCTCGCTGAGGCGCAGCTCTGCTATCTGCTTAAGGTTGCGCTTGTAGCTTCGCTGGCGGAAAGCCTCCTCCAGCTGGTAGAGCGAGTTGAGGTCTTCGCAGCCTTCACTCACAGGTGAAGTAGCGGGGCTTACATAGTGATTGAGCGTCATCCACTCTTCATAATCAGATGGAGAGGGATAGCCTATCTTCTCATCTACAAAGGCTTTCATATTGGTGTGGTCGGCAGCTGTACGAATGTCGCGCCAATACTCCATGGCCTCATGGTAGTGCTCCGGAATCTCGTAGCGCCGGGCACCGCCGTCGTAAATGATACATTTCTCAAACAGCACGTTTTCCTGCTCCAGCACAGCGCGTCGATATTCGGGTGCAAGCACGGAGTCGTGCCAGTAGAAATCGATGTTAGGCACATTCACGCCGGTCACGCCCTTGTCCTGATACACAGAGAAGATGCCCTCGTAGAATATGCAGGTAAACCCCTCAAATTCAGGCCAAAACTCGCGCAGACGCTCGGTGAAACCTTCCATCAGGTCGAAGGCGCGGGTACCGCCTACGGTGAAGAAGATGATACGACGGAGCTTGCCCCCGCGCTTGCGGTAGCGCTCAATCACATAGTTGAAGCACTCCTTCAGAGTATCGCCCGTAGCCACGATATCACCGATGAGAATAGTGCCGTTATCGACGATATTGTATTTCTGATACTTGATTTCGAGGCGCAGAATCTTCTTGTTCTCTATAATCCTCTCGCAAGACAGGAAATTCATGTTGTTCACTTGAATGTCTGCGATATAGGAAGCCTCCTCCATGGGATAGTTCAGTCCTCCCCTGAGGATGGTGAGAATGTCAAGGGTGTGGATGCCCTCAGTCTTCTTCAGCCATTTCAGCACTTCCACCGTGGGCGGCAGCAAATCAAGGTAAGTTTGGAAACCTACCTCTTCAGGGTGCATCAGCAGTCGCTGAGCTTCTTTATAGCTGGCGATAAAATAGTGGTTGGCTACGTGCGGGGCGTCTAACTGGTAGAGACTCACCTCGTTGCTTCTCTGCAAAAATCTAAGGCTTGCGCCAACGAGTTTAGGATGCATAAAAAAGATTTCAGAAAGTTTTTCTGAGTTGCAAATATAGACAAAAAAAATCATATCGGCCACAAATCTTCACAAATATTTGTACCTGTTTATAATATTTGTTCTTTTGAGTCCTTTTGGCGCGAAAGAAAAAACTGCTGATGACCTCCATACAGCACCCGAAAGTGAGCGGAAAATAGAAAACGGAGCAAGGGGTCAGCTGTCGCCCAATCGCCCTTCCTCTTACTCCTCTTTGGCTGTCTCTAATC
>JAGCYL010000035.1 GCA_017960825.1 Bacteroidaceae bacterium
GCCAGCTGCTTCTTGAAGAGCGGAATGACGGAGCCGTTGGAGCCCAGCACGTTGCCGAAACGGGTGGTGACGAACTGGGTGACGGCAGGACTGCCATCGACTTGGGTGGGAGCGGTGTTGCCGGTCTGTCCCTCCTGGGTGTGCGACTCAGCGATGGCTTTGTTGAGCGACTGGCAGTAAATCTCGCAGATACGCTTGGAGCACCCCATGACATTGGTGGGGTTGACGGCTTTGTCTGTGGATATCATGACGAACTTGTGGGTGCCGTACTTGACTGCGAGGTCGGCAATGATATGGGTGCCGAGGACGTTGTTCTGGACTGCCATGGCAGGGTTGTCCTCCATCATGGGTACGTGCTTATAGGCTGCTGCATGGAAGACATAGTCGGGACGGTGGTCGGCGAAGATCTGCTCCATGCAGGTCTTGTTGGTGATGGAAGCGACGATGGTGAGCGCCTCTACGTTGGGGAAGCGCTGGGCCATGAGGAGACGTATGTTGTGCATGGGTGTCTCTGCCTGGTCGATGAGTACCATCTTGCGAGGGGCGAAGAGGGCTACCTGATGGACCATCTCGCCACCGATGCTGCCGGCAGCGCCAGTGATGAGGATGACCTTGTCGTGTAGCTGGGAGGCAATGGCATCCATGTCAACGTCTATCCTCTCGCGCGGGAGGAGGTCCTCGATGTCCACCTCATGGAACTGGTAGTGCTGGAGTTCGGCGTTCTCGTCAAGGTTCTCTATCTCGGGCATCATCTTTATCTTGATGTTGCTGTCGATGAGGTCGTTGATGAGTTTTTCACGGGTGCGGAAATGGTCGGCCTGCCAAGGGCTGACGATGAGGCGCGTGATATTCTTTATGCGCATGGTGTGGACGAGCTGGTCGTCATCAACGAAGACAGGCTCTCCCAGGAGGTACTTGCCTCTCATCTTGCTGTCGGGGGTGACGAAGCCCTTGACTACGTACTTCTTGCTGACATCATTGCGGATGCTCTTGGCTACGGAGATGCCTCCGTGGCGGGTGCCGTAGATGAAGACGCGATAGGTCTTCTGGGCGAAGCTGAAGGTGTCGAAGAGGGTCTTGACGACTACTCGCTCAAGCCAGAGGAGCAGTGTGCCGATGAGAAGGATATAGACGAGGGCCTTTACACTGATGATGACACCGAGGCCATGGGGGAAGACAGCAAAGAGGAGGTAGGTGATGGTGACACCCACGAGGTTGGCAAGGAATACGCGGGCCAGGTCAACGAAGCTGGAGTAGCGTATGATGCCGGAATAGGTGTGGAAAATCTTGAAACCGATGAAGAAAGGTATCTGCATCAGTATCAACTCAAACAACAAGGGCCAGAAGTGGCCGATAAAAGAACTACCGCCACACACGAGGTAGTTGGCAAGCAGTCCGCTGAAGATAATCAGCACACAGTCTACTCCCAGGATTGCCCAATAGGGCAGAGAGTTCTTCTGGAAATACCAGGAGGCAATCTTTGAGAGAAAGTTCATGGCGGTAACTGTTTTAATTGTTTAGTTTTCTCAGCATGTTGGGCTTGACTTCCATATAGGCACAGCCGAGCTGGTGGATGCGGACTCCGATGTAGTTAGTCTTGTTGCCATTGAGGCGGACCACCTCTCCCACGATGTCCTCGGACCATCCGACGAGGGAGACTTTCTCGCCAACTGTGAAACCCGTATCTATGAAACTGACAGGCTGGTCACCGTTGAGCATCTGCTGCAGTGTGCGTATCTCTTCGTCTGCTATGACAGAGAGGGGGCGGCGTCCGTATTTGTCCGGAGTGCCAGCCCTGTTGGTGAGAAAGGACAGGATATAGGGTAGGTTGACGATTCTGCGACGTTCTTCCTCGGTGACCTTAACGAAGATGTACTGTGTGATGACGGGTACTTCTATCTTTTTCCTGCGCCCGTTGCGCCATTCTCTCACTTGCCACTGGGTGGCTGCGTAGGCTTCGATATGGTCGCGGAGCAGATTGTCGCGCGAGGTCTTCTCTGCCCGAGGCATTACACGGGCAATATACCACTGTCTCGCAGGGGAGGGCTGCTGATTGCTCTGAATGGGTGAAAAAGGGGTGTCTTCGGTGGGGCCGGGCACGCCTACGGCATCGTCAGCGACATTCACTGGCGTAGCACTCGGCGAAGAATCCATTGCTTGTGACATTGCAATGTGTGTTTTCCTTTTTTACATACGGTTGCAGCGTGTGGTTAAACCATAATATTATAACACGTGCGCGTATGATTGGAAGCAAAGATAGAAAATAATTGCAAAACAGCCAAGAAAAATTAAAGAATTCTATTCAATCGCTACACAAAGACACAAAATCTGTGTAGAAAGTGACAAAAGATGGAAGGTTGGGAGTGCAAAAGAAAGGCGGTCAGTGTTGGTGAACACTGACCGCCAGGTATGTCGGTTTGTTGTCGATGGACTACTTGAGTACGCCCAGCTGCTTGCCAATCTTGACGAAGGCTGCGATGCACTTGTCGAGATGCTCTTTCTCGTGTCCGGCTGATACCTGTACGCGGATTCGGGCCTGGCCCTTCGGCACTACGGGGTAGTAGAAGCCGGTGACGTAGATGCCCTCTTCCTGCAGCAGGGCAGCGAAGTCCTGACTGAGTTTGGCGTCATAGAGCATGACGGCACAGATGGCCGACTGTGTGGGCTTGATGTCGAAGCCTGCGGCAATCATCTTGTCGCGGAAGTAGTTGACATTCTCCACCAATTTGTCGTGGATGGCGTTGCTCTCCTTGAGGAGGCGGAACATCTCGATGCCTGCACCTACGAGTGAGGGTGCGAGGGAGTTGGAGAAGAGATAAGGACGGCTCCTCTGGCGGAGGATGTCGATAATCTCCTTGCGACCGGTGGTGAAGCCACCCATGGCGCCACCGAAGGACTTGCCGAGGGTGCCGGTGTAGATATCTACGCGACCGTAGGTGCCGAAGAACTCGCTCACGCCGTGACCGGTGGGGCCTACCACGCCTGCGGAGTGGCTCTCGTCAACCATCACGAGGGCATCATATTTCTCTGCAAGGTCGCAGATCTTGTCCATCGGAGCTACGTTGCCGTCCATGGAGAAGACACCGTCGGTAGCGATGATGCGGAAACGCTGTGCCTGTGCCTCCTGGAGGCATTTCTCCAGCTCGCCCATATCAGCGTTGGCATAGCGGTAGCGCTTAGCCTTGCAGAGGCGCACACCGTCGATGATGGAGGCGTGGTTGAGGGAGTCGGAGATGATGGCATCCTCCTCGGTGAGCAGGGGCTCAAAGACACCGCCATTGGCGTCGAAGCATGCTGCGTAGAGGATGGTGTCCTCGGTCTTGAAGTAGTCGGAGATGGCTGCCTCCAGCTGCTTGTGGATATCGGCTGTACCGCAGATAAAGCGGACTGACGACATACCGAAGCCGCGCTTGTCCATCATGTCCTTGGCGGCCTGAATGAGGCGTGGGTTGTTGGAGAGGCCAAGATAGTTGTTTGCGCAGAAATTTAATACTTCCTTACCTGCAACCTGAATGGCTGCCTGCTGCGGGCTCTCGATAAGACGCTCGTTCTTGTAGAGTCCGGCTTCTTTAATCTCCGCAATGGTCTGCTGGAGATGCTGTTGCATTTTACCGTACATGTTATTTTAGTTTAGAGTTTAGAGTTTGACTATGCAAAGTAAAGAAATTGTAATGAATAGACAAAATAAATAGTGCTTTTATTTGCTATTTTATATAATATGTAGGCTATTTTTAGTACTTTTGCGGGGCAAATGAAATAAATCAGAAAGATGAGAAAGTTTTTTTGTGCTATTATGATGGCAGTAGCCGTGGTGGCTGTTGCCGAAGTGAATTTTGACAAGTATTTCGATGGCCGTGCACTGAGGGTGGACTATGCCTTTGCCGGTGACTCGGTGAAGCAGGAAATTTTTGTATCGGAGTATGTGAGTCTGCCCAAGTGGTGCGGGCGTCGCGTGAATATGGACACCTTGCTGCTGGAGGGTACGGGCGACGTGGTGATGCGCTCACTGGAGGATGGCAAGAAGATTTACTGCCAGTCGTTCAGTACCCATTTCCAGGACTGGACAGGCACTCCGCAGGCTCTCACGCTGAAGTGTGCCTATGAGCACGTAGTGCTGATGCCCATGCCGCGCAATAAGGTGGAGATAGAGATACGCCTCTTCGACTTCAAGCAGAGGCCTGTGACGGTGTTCAGGCATGAGTTTGACCCCAAGGATATCATGGTGCGCAACCTCGCCAGTGTCAAGGGTCCCGAAACGAAGGCTCTCGTGGCCTCCGGCAGCCCGGAGGAGTGCATAGACCTCGCCATTGTGGCTGAGGGATACACCAAGGAAGAGTTGCCGATGTTCTATGCCGATGCCCAGCGTATGGTGGACGAACTGTTTAAGTATGAGCCGTTTAAGTCAAACAAGCATCGCTTCAACATCGTGGCAGTAGGCGCGGAGTCTGCGGAGAGCGGAGTGAGCGAGCCCGCCAAGGGGATATGGAAGGACACTGCCTGCAAGACATTCTTTGATTTCCTCTATATGAAGCGTCTCATCGGCGTGGTCAACCTGAGGCGTGTCAACGACCTGCTGGCAGCAGTGCCCTACGAGCATATCGTGGTGTTGGCCAACAGCAGTGAGTACGGGGGCTGCGGAGTGTATAACAGCTACGACATCACTCCTGCCCACCACGCCGGCACGCTGGCAGTGTTTGTACATGAGTTTGGCCACAGCTTCGGTGGTCTGGGCGACGAGTATTTCTACGACGAGATGTACACCCAGTACTACTATCCCGATGTGGAGCCGTGGCACGAGAACCTGACCACACTATGCGACTTCCAGCGCAAGTGGGCCGACATGCTGCCCAAGGGAGCGCCTGTTCCCACGCCGCCCAATCCCAATCAGGACAAGAACGATTACACCACGGTAGGCGTATTCGAGGGCGGAGGCAATCAGAGCAAGGGAGTCTATCGTCCGGCGTTCAACTGTCGCATGCGCACCAACACCGTGCCCGACTATTGCCCGGTGTGCCGTCGCGCTCTGCAGCATATGATAGACTACCATTTGCAGCCAATGTAGTATTGCGTAGAAGGATTGAAGTCCTCAAAATAAAGAAATTGTCGCTGCCGATGCATCCGTATGTGTCAGCGGCGACTTTTTGCTATGGAAATTTTTGTGATATGCGATAAAGTTGCTAATTTTGCACCCATAATAAATAAAGAATTGAAGGATTGAAGAATTTAAGAATTGAAGAACTTCCATTTTTCCATTTTTCAATCATTCAATTTATAAATATAAATAAGGTATGAAAAGAAAAATTAGCATTCTGATGTGTGTGGCCGTTTCGCTGTGTGTGTATGGTCAGGGTTTCTTTGAAAAGGTGGACTTTGGTATTGACAAGTTTAAGTACTCAAGGCTTGACACGAACTATATCGCTCCGCCCAAGTACAAACTGATGGTGACGGTGGAGAGTAAGAATTTCTGGAACCATGACAACATACATATCCCGTTCAGTTGGACTGACCCTTTCTGGTACGAGAATTATCCCGGGCTGGATAAGTATGAGACACTGGGCATTTGGTCCAAGACAAGCCAGACTTCGGTCAATCTGCGTGTAAGCTACTGCGGATTTGCAGCCAGTTACGGATTCTCGCTCAACGGCAACGGCAGCCGTAAGGCTTTCGCAGTCGGCAGCAACGGTAATAAGTTTGGCTTCAAGGTCGGCTTTGAGCGCACCAGCCTCAATAAAGCCCGGTTTCGCGACTATCGCTTCCTGCCGCTGATATACGAGCTATATAACATGATGTATGAAGATGGAGAGATTGACCGGAGGTACACGATTGATGAGCTTGCAGAGCAGTCCACGTACACGAGGGGCGACCTGGTAGATGATGAATGGATAGAAGAGGACGATGATTGGGAGCTGGACGACATGATACGCTGGTATGGTAATTTCTACTACGCATTCAACCATCGCAAGTTCTCTATGAGTGCGGCCAACTACGCTCAGTATATCCAGAAGCGCAGCGCAGGCAGTTTCTTCGTGACCGGCGATATCAACTACACGCGAATGCATGCCAATGACCTTCTGAACCTGAGCGACGATGAGATCTCCGACCGTCCCTCTCGCGAGCGATTCAGTGCTTTCGGCGTCGCCCTCGGTGCGGGCTATGGCTATAACTGGACTCCCAACCATGGCAAGTTCCTGCTCCACGGCTCTCTGCGCCCTACCGTGAATGTATATAGCCGCATGGACTATGATGCCCACCAGTGGGTTAAGCAGCCGGACGGCAGCGTCAAGAAGGAGAAGATGGAGCGCATACCAGAGCTCACGCCCCTCTACGACCACAAGATGAAGCTCACCTTTGGCGGCGTGGCCCGCGTGGCAGCGGTGTGGAACATCAGCCCGCGCATTGTCACCGGCGCAAACATGGAGTGGACTATCCGCGACAACCGCAACTCCAAGGACTATCGCATGTACAACAGCCGTTTCAATCTCAATGCCTAC
>JAGCYL010000036.1 GCA_017960825.1 Bacteroidaceae bacterium
CATATACGAAGTCCTCATCTTCCTCACTGAAGACGAACTTCTTAACGTCAACCGGAGCTACGAGGGTTGCCTCAACGGCGGTGATCTCGTTGGTCGGGTTGGTGAGATACAGGGTCACGGGGATGTTGGTCAGATCCTCGGTGCTCTCCACGAGGATGGTCAGAACATTGTCACTACCTTCGATGGTGGTAGCCTCGGGGAAAACCTGGGCGTTAGCCTTGTTTACGAACATAGCAGCAGCAGCTACTAAGCAAAGAGTAAAAATTTTTTTCATGTTTTTGTTATTTAAAAGTTATACATTAATCTAAGAAGACACTATCTCCTTACGAGATTTGGGGCAAAGTTAAAACATTTTTCTTATTCCGCGCAAGTTTTAGACAAAAAAAATGCAGTAAAAAGCAAAAAAAAGTGTTTTTTTTTCGTTTTCGCTATATGCAGTGATGATTTTCCTCTTCTTTACATTAAAAAAAGAATAGATAGTGTTAGTTTTGCATTCGCAATGAAAAATGTGAGTTTCGACACACAGATAGAGCTTCTGAAAAGGGAGTATGCCCACGAAAAGCAGGAGTACGAGAAGGAAACCCAACTTGTGGACATAGGTCGCAAAGTGAAGCGAGGTGACTGCTGGCATCCCGTCAGCATAGGTCATGGTCGCTACAATTCGCTTGACCAGTACGTAGTAGATATCACTCGCACCGCCGACCTTGACATTGAGCACAACTTTGAGTACGGCAAGACCATCTGTTTCTTTTCCGAGGATGGCAGCGGCATGCTGCACTATCTGCCCTTCCGGGCGCACATAAGCTATGCAGAAGAAAACAGGATGGTTGTCATCCTTCCCGACGAGAGTGCCTTGACGGCTTTGCAGGGTGCGGAGCGACTGGGAGTGCAGTTGTTTTTTGACGAGACCACCTACCGCCTCATGTTTGACGCGTTAAATAAAATAAGGAACGCACGCGAGGGACGCATGTGGGAGCTGAAAGAGATTTTTCACGGCAACCGTCCGCTGTCGGAGCCACTGAAGATACCGCATATCAGGCTCTCCTGGCTCAACAGTGAGCAGGAGATAGCTGTCAACAAAGTCGTTGCCTGTAAAGACGTAGCCATCGTACACGGCCCACCGGGTACCGGCAAGACCACTACCCTCGTAGAATCTGTGCTCGAGGTACTCAAACGCGAGCCTCAGGTAATAGTTTGTGCGCAGAGCAACACTGCCGTTGACTGGATATCGGAGCGGCTCACAGAGCGTGATGTCAGCGTGCTGAGGATAGGCAATCCCTCGAGAGTTACCGACAATATGCTGGCCTGCACCTACGAGCGGCGTTTTGAGGGGCATCCGGACTACCCTGCCCTGTGGGCCATACGTCGCACCATACGCCAGCTCTATTCCATGCCGCGTGGTAAGCGCGGACGCGACTTCCATCAGAAAATCAGCCGGCTACGCGACCGCGCAGACGAATACGAACTGCGCATCCGCACCGACCTGTTCGCACAGTGTCGCGTCATTGCCTGCACCCTGGCCGGGGCCGCCAATCCCTTGCTGCAAGGGCAGCACTGGCACTCCCTCTTCATCGACGAAGCCGCCCAGGCGCTGGAGGCCGCCTGCTGGATAGCAGTGCAGAAGGCCGACCGGGTAATCTTTGCCGGCGACCACCAGCAGCTACCGCCTACCATTAAAGACCCCGTGGCTATGCGCGAAGGACTCGGCATCACCCTTATGGAGCAGATAGCCAACCACAGGCCGCAGTGCGTGACTCTGCTCACTATGCAATACAGGATGAACGAAGAACTGATGCGTTTTTCCTCCGATTGGTTCTATGGCGGCAAACTCGTGGCTGCACCGTCGGTAAAGCATCGCAACCTTATCGACGACCTCGACAGCCCGCTTGTGTGGATAAACACTGACGAACGTACAATAGAAGGCATAGACGGCGAAGAACTCGACTATCGCGAGCGTTTTACGGGTAGCAACTATGGGCGCATAAACAAAGCCGAGGCAATGCTGACGCTCAGCACCCTGCAAGACTATGCTGGTAATAAGATAGGGCACCGACGCATCGTAGATGAAAACATAGATTTCGGCATCATCTCACCGTATCGCGCCCAGGTGCAGTATCTGCGCAAGGTCATCTACTCTTCGCCTGAGCTGAAGGGCATACGGCGAGCTGTTACCATCAACACCATTGACTCTTTCCAAGGACAAGAACGCGACGTAATAATCATAAGCCTGGTAAGAGCTAACGACAACGGCCAGATTGGCTTCCTCTCCGACCTGCGCCGCATGAATGTGGCCATGACCCGCGCCCGCATGAAGCTTATTATCATCGGCTCGGCCATGACCTTGTGTAGGCATAAGTTCTACCGCGAACTGTATCACCGATGCAGCGAGGAGTAGGTACGATTAAGGAGCCGTGAGAGCGCAGCGACACCCCCGTAGGGGTCGCGAACCGAAGCAGCACTGTCGCCCGAAGGGCGGTGTGCGAAAAGCGAAGGTGAGAGCGCAGCGACAATTCTTAGCGCACTCTCGCAGTATTTTAGCGCACTCTCGTAAAATCTTAGCGCACTCTTATGCAAATCTAAACATTGTTTGTAAAATTCTTCTCTGGTTTTGTACGATTTAAGACTTATAAAATCACTCATTATCAGCAAATTAGTTTTTTGACGGTGTGAGAAAGTTTTTTAACGCTTCTATCTCCAATTCGGTGAAACGCTGGGGATTGTCGGCAGTCTCCTTCTACAGAGTCGATGCAATCGATGGTTGGGCTGTCTCCTCCTTTTCGGCCTAAAGCGTCGGGGGGAGAAACTGTTTGCGGCAGGACTCATTCTCGCAAGAAATATTGTACGATTGTACGTACAAAAAGTAGAAGGGGGGGAGGTGAAGAATTAAAAATTGAAATGTGAAATGCAACAAAAGAGCGGCATCCTCTGCTTCTCCTAATAAAATAGCAGGAGGCCGGCGAACGCGCTGAGCAGCAGCATGCGTATGGGGTGAATCTTGAAAAAGAATGTCCCCACAAAGGCAGCCACGGCGAGAAAGACGCTAATGCAGAACTGCCACATATTCTCTGCGGGCGAGCTGAAATTCTCTTTTGTAAGCAACACCAACACTGCGGCCAATAACAATCCCACCACTGCGGGGCGCAGAGCGAGAAACATGGTCTTCGTTACTGGATGCTCGCGATAATGCTTGAGTACTTTGAGCACAAGCAATACCAACAGGAACGATGGGAGCACCACTGCCGTGGTGGCTACAAGGCTCCCCACCACACCCATGAGGGGAGAATAGCCTTCGTTTACCACGGATACATAGCCTGCGTAGGTAGCCGAATTGATACCAATGGGGCCGGGCGTGGACTGGCTGATGGCCACGATGTCTGCAAACTGCGACGTGGTAAGCCAATGATGGGCTGTGACAACTTCGCCTTGAATCATCGAAAGCATGGCATAGCCTCCGCCAAAGCCGAAAAGGCCTATCTTGAAAAAGACGTAAAACAACTCCAGGAACAGCATGCGTCAATCCTTAAAATAACGACCATAGATATACGCACCCACAGCAACAGCGATGATGATATACACAGGCGAAATTCCCGCCACAGCAATGGCCACTGCCACAAGCAACGGAAACCACACGTTGGAAGGAGTGATGCGCGCAGCCTTGCCCAGCTTGACACACGGCACAGCAATCAAAGCTACCACCGCAGGACGCACTCCCTTGAACACGGCTTCGATGACCCTATTGTCAGCAAAAGCCATAAAGAACATTGCGACGAGGAGTATTATCACAAAACTCGGCAATACAATGCCTGCCGCCAATGCCAAGCTACCACGCAACCCGCGCAAGCGCTGGCCTATATAAATGCTGAAGTTTACGGCAAAGACTCCGGGCAGTGCCTGCGAGAGCGACATCAGGTCGAGGAACTCCTCCTTATCTAACCACCGGTGGCGGTCCACCACCTCGCGCTCTATAAGCGGTATCATGGCATAGCCGCCCCCTATGGTAAACAAACCTATTTTAAGAAAGGTCAGAAAGCCCTGCAGATAAATGTTGCTTTTCATAGTTAACGGGCTCTTTCCTTCTCCTCAGGCGTCGGCTTACTCTCCATCGGAGCTGCCTTGCCCGATTCCGAAGCTTCGTTTTCCTTTCCCCTACCATTTGGAGGAGAAGGCTCTTTGTCCTTTGGAACTATCTGTTCTTCTGTCTGCTTTACAGTCTCTTCACCCTTTGCCTTTTCGGCATTGTCTTCAGCCTTTTTCACGGCTGTGGTGTCAAGATTGCCCTGCTTATCGAGCAATCCATAGGTGGTCTTAAGTACAGAGAACTCTGTGCGCCTATTGAGTGCATTGCATGAATCCTGCTGCTCCTCGTTGAAGGTCTTGATATACTCTACCGTCAGTGTGTCGCCGGCATTGAGGAAGGGATAGCGCTCAGCAAACTTCTTCGTTATAACCTTGGGGCGGCTCTTGCCATATCCTTTGGCTACCACGCGAGCTTTCTCTATTCCGTGAGTAATCAGATAATTGACTACTGACTCTGCACGCGCCTGAGAAAGCTTGAGATTGTACTCGTCGGAGCCTCGGTAGTCGCAGTGAGAGGACAGTTCGATGGCAATGCTCGGATTTTGCTTGAGCAGGCCCACGAGTCCCTCGAGGGCGGGAATGGACTGAGGTGTTATCGTTGCTTTGTCGAATTCGTAGAACACATTGCGCACCAGCACGGGGATATTCAGTGACGGCAGGGGGAACTGCAGCACATACTGCTCTGACTCCAAGGCAGGCTCTACGGTCAGCTCCTGCTTGTAGTTCATATATCCCTCGCAGGTGGCGAGGAAGAGATAGCGCACGCCTGGCTTCACCTCCACCTCAAACGAGCCGTCGAGCTGAAGGAGCACCTTGGTATTGGTGCCGTCGTCTCCCACCATATATACTACGCCTGCAGGCAGCTCGTAGCCGTCCTGCTCATATACCCAGCCCTTGACGGTCTGCACCACCTCGGGGCAGAAGAAACTGTAGATGTTATCCCAGCCCTTGCGGTTGGCACGATTGGAGGCAAAGTAGCCCTGATTCAGCTCGCCGTTGAATGTCATGCCGAAGTCGTCGCCGTTGGAATTGACGGGGTATGGCATGTGGAGCAATTCCCAATCCTTGGCCAGCGAGTCGTAGCGGGCCCTATAGATGTCGAGTCCGCCCATGCCGCCACGCCCGTTGGACGAGAAATAAAGGTCGCCGTTGGGTCGGAAGGTAGGGAACATCTCATCGGCCTCAGTGTTGATTGAAGAGCCGAGGTTCTCTATGGCTCCGAAGCTGCCTCCGCTTATCTCAGCACGCCACAGGTCGAGGCCGCCCATGCCGCCTGGCATATCGGACACGAAATAAAGGTAACCGTTGGGCGACACGGCAGGATGTGCGAATGAGGACAGGGTGTCTTTAGCCAACTCGCAGAGTTTGGCTTCGCCCCACGAAGCATCGCTGCGCTGGGCGCTATATATCTCGCCCATACGCGGATAGGTGGCATCCCATCGGCAACGCGTGAAGTACATTGTCTTTCCGTCGGTGGAGAAGGCCGGAGTGCCTTCATCGTATTTGGAGTTGACAGCCTCAGCCACTGCCTCGTAGCGCTTCCAGCGGCCTTTGTCGTCTTTTTGCATGAAGAATATGTCGCCATGCTTCATGCCTGTAACGCCGTTAACATCGTCGCCATTGCAGTCGCGGCGCGTAGAGGAGAAATAGATATCCTCTCCGTTGAACGCAGGCGAGAAATCGGCATAGTTGGAGTTGAAGTTTTTGTCCAGTTTCACGGTATAGGCAGAACCGCGCTCCTTGATTTCCTGTGCCTCTGCACATGACTCCAAGCCTTTCAGTGAGAGATTGTGGCCCGGATGCTTGTCCAGAAACAGCTGATAGTCCTTGGCCGCCTGCTTATACTCCTTGCTATAACGCTCCATCTCTGCCAGATAGAAATGAGTCAGCGTGTCGGTGTACTTAAAGCGCACGGCATTACGGTATGCCGCCTGCGCCTTAGCATAATAGTTCATCTTGCGGTTTGCCTCAGCCACCTTGTAGGCTATCATTCCCTTCTTTTCCTTGTCATTGGAGGGAGTCTTGGCATAGGCTTTGGCATACTCCAGCGAGGCCTCATAGTACTCTCCTATGGCCCAATACTGGTCTCCCTTCTTGAGATTCTTATCAGAATTACATGAGGCTACCATCACTGCCACTACAAGCAGTGAGGCTGCCAAACGCATTATGTATCTGATTTCGCTCATACTATTAAATAACTCAAAAAGAGCGCAATTATTGTTTGCGCCCCTTTTTAGTTTTCACTTCCTCCGGCACTACGGTCACACGCCGATTGGTAGTGTCTGCCTTTACCTGAGCCACGATGTCACACACCATTTGTTTTATTTCATTTACGAAAGTGGCAGCATCATAGGTCTTGCGCTCGATGTCACGCAGTTTCTTCTCCCATCGGCCTGTGAGCTCCGCGCTCTTAAGCAGCTCTTCGTGGATAATGTCTATAAGCTCGCAGCCCGTAGCCGTAGCGTAGAGGCTCTTGCGCTCCATACGTATATAGCGCCGACGGAAGAGAGTCTGGATTATTGCTGCGCGAGTGGAGGGACGTCCGATTCCGTTTTCCTTCATGGCATCACGCAACTCTTCGTCCTCCACTGTCTTGCCCGCAGTTTCCATTGCACGAAGCAACGTTGCCTCCGTGTAAGGCTTTGGCGGAGTGGTCATTTTCTTGGTTAGCTGCGGTTCGTGAGGACCGCTCTCTCCCTTTTGGAAGTCGGGCAGGAGACGCTCCTCATCCTTCTGCTGCTCTTCATCCTCCTCGACCTCCTTACGGTCTTTTTTATAGACAGCTCTCCAGCCCTCCTCGATGATATGCTTGCCCTGCACCTTGAAGGGAACCTCACCGCTTTCGCCCTCTACGGTAGTGGTATCAAAAACGCAGTCCTCGTAGAATACAGCGATAAATCTGCGTGCCACGAGGTCAAACACCTTGCGCTCGGCGTCAGTGAGATTCTGCGCAGCCACTCCTGTGGGAATAATAGCATGATGGTCTGTAACCTTTGAAGAATCAAAGACCTTCTTGCTCTTCTTCAGTTTCTTGCCACGCAGCGGGGTCATCAACTCTGCGTAAAGCCCAGATATCCCATTAAGGATATTAGGGCATTTGGGATAGATATCATCACTAAGGTATGTAGTGTCTACACGCGGATAGGTGGTCACATGCTTTTCGTAGAGACTCTGAATAAGGTTGAGAGTCAAGTCGGCAGAATAGCTGAACTTCTTGTTACACTCTACCTGGAGCGAAGTAAGGTCATAAAGCTTAGGCGGCGCCTCCTTGCCACGCTTTGTTGCCACAGATGTTACCGTGAAAGGCTTGCCCGTAATCTGCGCCAACGCCTGCCGGGCTTCCTCTTCCTGCAGATACTTGCCTTTCTGCGCAGTAAAGAGAGTATCCCTATACATGGTTGCCAACACCCAATAAGGCTCAGGCACAAAGTTTTCTATCTCGCGCTGACGCTTGACAATAAGTGCAAGGGTGGGTGTCTGCACGCGCCCAACCGACAAAGGCGGAGCCTGCATCTCGCGGCGACCGTACTTCAGCGTATATAGGCGGGTGGCATTCATACCAAGCACCCAGTCGCCTATAGCACGACACAGACCTGCCATATAAAGTGAATCTCTATTATTGGCAGGCTCAAGATTTTGAAACCCTTCGCGTATGGACTCCTCGGTAAGCGAGGATATCCACAGTCGCTTAACGGGGCAGCTTATCCCTACCTTTTGCATCACCCAGCGCTGTATCAGCTCACCTTCCTGGCCGGCATCGCCGCAGTTGACGATATACTCGGCCTGTTTCATCAGCCCCTCAATGATATGGAATTGCTTCTGCACACCCTCATCCTGCTTCAGCCTGATGCCGAAAGGACTCGGCAACATTGGCAGCTGGCCGAGTTCCCACCTCCGCCACTGCGGATAATAGTCCTCAGGGTATTTCAGCTCGCAGAGGTGTCCAAACGTCCACGTCACTTGATAACCATTGCCCTCCAGATAGCCTTCGTACTGATGGGTGGCACCAAGCAGGCGGGCTATATCACGGGCAACTGACGGTTTTTCAGCAATACAAACAACCATTTGTTTGGAATTAGGGATTAGGAGTTAAGTGGTACTGCATCGTGTCACGGTCAAAGGTGATGCCTTCGCCTTGAAAGAGAAAGTCTATCTTTCCTTCGCGGGCAAGAGTGGCAGGCTCGCCCTCGCAGAGGTCGTGTTCTTCCAGAAGCCATAGCCTGTCAGCTATCTGCAACGCCAGTTCTATGTCATGAATAGAGAGAAGCACTGACTTGCCCTGCTCATGCGCCACCCTGCTCAGGAGGCGAAGCACCCACACCTTGCTGGGGAAATCCAGAAAAGCCACCGGCTCGTCAAGCAATATCACATCAGTGTCCTGCGCCAAGGCCTTGGCAAGCATCAGTTTCTGCCGCTCACCATCGCTCAGCGAATGGAGACGACGCTGCCGGAAAGGGGTCATCCCCACCATCTCCAGAGCCTGCTCCACAAGGCGCACATCTTTCTTGGAGAGCGAGCCCCAGTAACCAGTGTACGGCAAGCGGCCCATGCCCACCAGCTCGTATGCCGTGAGAGACTGCTCAGGCACCTCGTCGGTCAGCACCACGCTCACAAGGCGTGCCAACTCCTTTACGTCATAGTCGTCGAGGGGTTTGCCGTTCAACTCCATGCTACCGGAGATGGCAGGCTGCAAACCCGCCAAGGTGCGTAAGAGAGTAGATTTGCCCGCGCCATTCACGCCGATAAGGCACGTCAACACTCCACGCGACAGCCGGGCGTCTATATTGCGAAGCAACAGTTTCTCGCGTCCATGGTCATTGCCTGCTTTGTAGCCAGTGCATAAGGCCTCTATCTTGTATGAATAGTCTTCTGCCACTTTTTTCTATTTAACTGCAAAGATAGCAATTTTTTTTCAGTCATTACCTAATAACACTACAAAAAACCCCGCGGGCTCACGCTCGCGGGGCAACTGATGAAAAAGAAAACTACTTACCTTACGGTCAAATTGAAATACATATTACATGGATTGATTCAGAATCCTATGCATCTGGACTTTGAAGGCGCGACTACCAGCTGCGTCGCTACCGATGATAGCGGTGTAGATAGCAACTACGTCAGCAGTGTTGACGGAGCCGTCGCCATTAACGTCGGCAGCCTCCTTAGTAATTCCGCTGGCTTCGCCCTGCTCGATAAAGCTATATACAGCTACCACGTCAGCTGTATTCTTGCTGCCATCGCCGTTTACATCGGCAGGCTCCTTGGGAGTCTCCATCTTAGGCATGCCCGTGATGAGCAAGGTGAGGTCAGTATCCACGCCGGTAATCTCGCGCTTGTAGGTAGAGAGGTCGATTACGCCGGTCTGGTCGTCGAAGCCAGATCCCGTCTCGCCTACTGCGATGAACTTCTTGCCTGTAGAGATGGCGGTGCCGTACGCACACTTCTCGTTGTGGAGTGCACCGTGGATACCATTGGCTGTCATATCGTAGGAGTGGTCAACGAGATCAGTGGGGAACGGGATAAGCAGGTCGCGAGGCTCGCATTCCACATCCTCGTCGGTGGTGCCAAGCACAATGATACAGGGCTCACCGGCCTTAAAGTCGTCCTTCTGATAGAGTTCTACCTTAGTAACAAGCTCACCAGTCTCGTCTTCCTCCTGGCTGATCTTGCGTATAGCATAGGTGAAAACATCGTCGTTGTAGTCAGAAAGGTTGCTTACATTGTAAGGCACAGCCATTACGTCGATAAGGTTGTTGGCAAAGTCGCTGATGGAGATAGCCTCCTGCTCTTCGGGGTCAATCTCAACGAAGGTCCAGGCTGAAGCCGGAGCCTCCACGTGGCAGACTACGTCAGCCTCATAACCCTCGGGCCAGAGGCACATATTCTCCTTATTCTTTGAAGTATGGGGATAGAGGCGGAACTGTGCGTTGCCAGAATAAGCCACATTGTAAGGCACAGGCTCCTGACTCACGGGCAGGTTGATATTCTCGCCGGCGAAGTCACCGAGATAGTAACCTGTGTACAGATTCTGGATAGCATAGTCCTCAGTACCCTCAATAGGCACGAAGCGCCACATTGCCCTCGGGTCATTGTCAGCATTGAGCATCATACTGCTCTTATCGAACAGACCCCACTTAACGGAAGTGCTGGTATTGTACTTATCCCTAACGTAGATGGCGCTACCGCCGCAGAAGGCATCCTCTGCGCCCTCATCGCCAAAGCGGTCCTCATCGAGGTTGGTAATGAAATACCACTTGCCTACCTCGAAGCTCTTGATACCTGCCAGGAAAGCATCCCTTGCTTCCTTGACAGCGGTGGTGGCAGCATGTACTGCAGCAACAGAGATAGGAGTAGTGAACGCATCCCTCCGGGCATCGGCAATCGCAGTCTGCAGTGCGGTCTGCAGGCTCTCGTCGCTTAGCTGACCCATCTCTTCGCCAATCACTACGCCGTCGAGCAGCAACTCGCTATCAGCAATGAGCTGACTCAGTTCTGTAGTATCAGCATAAAGTTCCTTAACAGCAGCCAGGGCAGCAGAGAGAGTCTGGATATCCTCCTTGGTAGCGGTGTTTGCCTCTACTACGGGAGTCATCTCGTCGATGGTGCTCTTCAGAGCATCGGCTGCAGCCTTCATTCCTTCGGTGGTGTAGTACTGCGAAGATTCGGTATCCTCTACGGTCTTGTAGAGCTGGAACTCGCTGACCGTGAAATAGTCGCCGCCAGTAGCATTTGACACTACCTCATAGCGCAGATACTTATATTCTCCTCCGAGACTGAATACCTGGGTGGCAGGCAACTCCAGTGCACCCATCGCTGCGCTGCCGATAAAGTCCCACTTGGCCTCCTCGCCATTTTCGTTGGCGGCATATAGGTTAACCTTGTCAGGACGCTCGTTAGCACCCCATTGCTGCTGGTTGGCATTGCCATATTGCCCAGAAGCACAACGGGCATTATAGCTCACGGCGACAGCGCTGACCGGAGTGTTGCTGATGTCAACCTCAATATAGCCGGCACCCTGCATATAGGTGGAGTCAAGGTCATCGATAAGGAACATATAGTTGTCAGATCCATCGATGCCCTGTCCTCTAATAGTAGAGAAGGTTATCTGGTTGCCTTCCACAGCGGGTTCCTTCGGGCCGCCACCACCAGCGATGGTGATAAGAGCGTTTTCCTTATCTATATTGTAATTGAAGAGTTTGCCGTAAGCTTCGCGGCTCTCCTGAATAAGTTCGTTGAGCTGTTCGGTCAGTTCTTTCTGGGCTTTGAGAGGCTCCATCGTTTCCATAATCTCACTGGAAACAGGACGGATATACCACAGGTTAGTATGCTGATCAAAGATGTAGGCCCTGTCGCCATCAATGGTGGTGCGGCCCCACGCAGCCAGTTTGCCGCTGATCTTATCGCCATTGCCAGAACCTCCGAAGGGGCTCTTGCCGTTGGAGTTGCCGGGATAGCTCTGGCCAGGATCGGTCCACAGCCACATGCCCTCAGCCTCCATGGTGAAGCGCTGGTAGTAGCTCTTGCCGTAAATCATTGGAGTGGTGGCACTGCTGCCAGTCCACGCCTCAATCTCGCCGGCATACATGTCAGAGAAGAAATGCTGCAAGTAGAACATGTTTTCTTCGCCCTGAGGCTCAATGTAGAAGATAAAGTCGCCGTCCTCAGGATCGAAAGTCTTCCACTCCATCTTGTTGCTGGAGAGGTTGGGGAAAGCAGCCTTCTCCACTCCCTGCACATTCATGAACTCATCGAAGGCGCTGACAATATAGTAATAACCGGCAGTGAGAGGAATGACAGCCTCATCGCAGGCCTGCTTGGCAGCCCTGAGTTTGGCAATCATATTGTCAATCTCCTCGTCAGAAGCACTTGTAACCAGCATAATTACAGCCTCCTGCATGGCCTCGTTGTATGCATCGGCAGCCTCCTGCTCATAGTAACCGGGAGTGGTGCCTCCTACAGGAGCAAACTCAGAGAACATATCTATCACAGCCTCAAGGTCGCCCATCTTATCGTTGATGTACTGAGCCTTAAACACATTCCACTGGTTACACATCTGCAAGCCGGTAAAGCTGATGGTACCCCAGTAGCAAGTCATATAACTCCAACCCTTTTCGTCGCGTGCGTAAAAAAGGCCAACAGATTTGTCGTTCACCTGCCAATCAGGGTCAGGATATGGTCCATTATCACCATTATAACCCCAGTTGACAATTTTGTCGCCGGTCTCGCCGTCCTTCAGTTGATCGCCGTTAGGAGTCCATGCAACACAGTTGGAGAAAGGAATGTCCTCAGCGCAACTTGGGAAGAAAATATTGGCAGCTTTGTCAATCTCGTTGGTTGTAGAGAACGGAGAACTGAAGCCGCCACTGGCAACAACGTAGAGACCTGTAACGAGGTGCCTCAGATAGAAAGTCTTGCCTTCCTCATAGCGGAGGTCAGAGGGACCTTCCTCCAGCACCCAGACCTTCTCGTCGTCGATTACGCCAGCCTTGCCGAGCATACCCGTCTTCTTCTGAGCGTCGAGTGTCAGGTACTGGCCGGCAAACAACTTACTGGCCACATACTCAAAAATTACAGTGTCGCCATCCTTAAGATCTGAAGATGCAAGTTGGTCTCCGAGAACGTACTTGGCAGACACACTGCTGCTTATCGCGCCGACAAGCGCAATTGCAATGAATAGTAAAAATTTCTTCATACAGCTTGTAATTATAAGGTTATTGATATCGGTTCGTCCTTTATAAAGACAAGCAAAGATAAGCATATTTTTCCACACTTGCTTTTTTTACAGACATATTTCCATACTTCCCTCATTTTTACATATTTTTTTGCGCCAAATTCTCACGCGTGGGTGCGCGAACATTATATAATATATAATATAACATAGCCGCGAGAAAGGCGGCGGCGGCTTTCATAAAAAAATTGGGAGGCGCCATTTGGCACCTCCCAAATTATCAGAGGGACAGACTCCCTTGGCCTAAAGGCCTCTCCCACTAAGGGGGAGAGTGGAGTTTGTCTTAGAATTTAACAGTCTTGCCGTCGATTACGTAGATCTGACCCTTC
>JAGCYL010000037.1 GCA_017960825.1 Bacteroidaceae bacterium
CAAGCGTAGCAGCCTGCAAAAGTTTGACCTCCAGACAGGCCTGGTACAGCCACTTACCTTCGGCAGCCATACCTCCTATCTCAATGCCATCGCCCCTGACGGCAGCTATATCATATTCTCGGTCAAGGAAGAGATAATGGGCAAGCGTCCCACCGAGGTCAGTTCGGCATACCGCCTCAACCTGCAGACAATGGTCTGCGACACCCTCTATTATCGTGACGGCTTTGCCGAAGTAGTGGCAATCGTTGACGGCACCGACAAACTGCTCGTGAAGGGCAGCCCCGAGGCATTCAACCGCATAGGATGTACCCTCCCTGACAATATTGTGCCCAATGTATATGACTATCAGCTCTTTGTGCTCGATGCCAACACTAAGCAGGTGTTGCCGGCAACACGCGATTTTAATCCGTCTGTGCAGACAGTAAAGGCTTTGCGTAATGGAGCCGTGGCATACTTCACTGCAGAGAATGCAGACTCTGTCAGCCTCTACCGCTACGATGTCTTGAATAATGCCATCAGCCGCGTAGAGCAACCCATGGAACTCGTGCAGGACTTTGCACTCTCCGCCGACGGCACCACCTTATTATATTTTGGTAGCGGTCCCTGTACCCCCGAGACACTGTATAAAGTAGAAAAGTTGCAAAGTTCAAAAGTTCGAAAGTCCAAT
Source organism: Bacteroidaceae bacterium (assembly GCA_017960825.1). GTDB lineage: Bacteria > Bacteroidota > Bacteroidia > Bacteroidales > Bacteroidaceae > UBA6382. The sequence goes on from JAGCYL010000037.1 coordinate 668, forward strand.
GGTAAATTTCAAATTTCAAACTCCAACTTTCAAAAGCTATTAGACTCCGACCCTGAGCGAATGTCAGCAGTCGAGATAGGCACCTGCCACGACCTGCGTTTTACCAGTAGCCGTGGCGACAACCTGACAGCCTTCTACTATCTGCCACCCCATTTCGATCCCGCCGCCAAGTACCCTGTCATCGTTGACTACTATGGTGGCTGCACCCCCACCTCTAAGCGCTTTGGCGGTGGCAGCCATTATCCAGCCCATTACTGGAATGCCCTTGGCTATGTAGTCCTCTGCTGCAATCCCAGTGGAGCCTCCGGCTTCGGCCAGGAGTGGGGCTCACGCCATGTCAACACCATGGGCGAAGGAGTGGCCGAGGACATTATCGAGACCGTGCAGTATCTGGCCAACAATAACTCATGGGTTGATGCCGATGCCATCGGCTGCGTCAGCGCCAGCTACGGAGGCTTTATGACACAGCTCCTCCTCACCAAGACCGATATGTTTGCCGCAGGCATAAGCCACGCCGGCATATCTGACCATACCAGCTACTGGGGCGAGGGCTATTGGGGCTACACCTACAGCCAGGTCTCTGCCGCCAACTCCTATCCCTGGACACGCAAAGACCTCTATGTTGACCGCTCCCCGCTCTACAATGCTGACAAAATACACACCCCCATCCTCTTCACCCACGGCACCGCCGACACCAATGTGCCTATAGGAGAGAGCATACAGATGTACACAGCCCTGAAGCTGCTGGGCGTGCCCACAGCCTTTGTACTAGTAGAGGGAGAGAACCACGGCATCATGGACTTCCACAAGCGTAAGAAATGGATTAACACCATGGTCGCTTGGTTCGACAAATATCTCAAGCATCAGCCCGAATGGTGGGATGCCATCTATACCCCGAAAAACCTTTAACATATTGAAACATAAAAAAGTTGGAACAATGAAGAAAATACTAATCTATTCAGTCTCCGTCATGTTGATAGGGGCAGTTCTTTGCATTGCCGGCTGGCAGGAGGCCGCGGCAGCCGAGCCGACAGACAATTTCAGGGCATACCCCGTAGCGAGGACTGACGCAAAGCAATCCAAGGCCATAGCTTTCTTAGAGAACTTTTACAAAGGTCTCGATGAGGACCAGCTGGACTACGCCTTTGTTAAGAAGCATACCACGTCTAAAGCCATTCAATATCTGGCAGACAACTATGATTACGACTGCGACGGCAACGAGTGTCTGGCCACATGGATATACCTCTACGAGGGTGGGGGAGACACCGGTCCGCTGAAGACACGCACCTTTGAGATGCTCAACAAGACCACCTGTAAGGTCACCCAGACCTATGAAGGCTATGAGGGCCAGGACTATGTGTACATAGTCAAACTCGGTCTGGTGAAGTACGGCGACACATACAAGATCAACACCATAGAGCCCGTGGTTGGCAGCAATGATTAAGGTCCTTTTCATCTGTCTCGGCAACATCTGCCGCTCGCCAATGGCAGAGACCATCTTCAGACACCTCGTGGAGGAGTGTGGGCTTGAAGACAAGTTTGAGGTGGACTCAGCCGGACTCATCGACTACCACGAGGGCGAACTGGCCGACAACCGCATGCGCCGCCACGCTTCCGTCCACGGCTATTACATCACCCACCGCTCGCGCCCCATAGAGACAGACGACTTCTCACGCTTTGACTACATCGTCGGCATGGACCGCCATAACATCCGTGCCCTGCAGTCCATGCAGCCGCCCGGAACCAAGGCTCAAATCCTACCCATAGGCACCTTCCTAACTCATAATTCTCCCCCTGCCCGAGGGGGAGTGGCCCATAGGACCGAGGGGGTGGGAGCCCCTGCCAGAGGAGTTCTTGAAGTCCCCGACCCATATTACGGGGGCGACCAAGGCTTCGAGAACGTCATCACCATGCTCGAAGAAGCCTGCGCCACGCTATTGGATTCACTTTCTGATAGCCATAACCAATAGCATTACACATCCCCTCATTCGCCCAGATAAGCTAGCTAGATTAGCTTGGCCAGCCCGGCTAGAAGGAGTAGGTGGTCTTTCCAAATTAATTTACGCCGACTTCGTCAGATTTAACGCCGACGGCGTCGTCAACTAACGCTGACTTCGTAGAATTTAACGCTGACTTCGTAGAATTTAACGCTGACTTCGTGGAATTTAATGCTGACGGCGCTCAGAACTAAAGCCGCTCTTGTTGAAAGCATCCCACACCTTACCGAAAACTTAAATCAATAATTATCGCACAACGAAATAAAATCATTATTTCTGCGTTATAATAGAAAACGCTCACTAGATATAAAATCACTAAAACCACAATATCATGATTAAAAGAAATCTTTTCCGCTTGATGGCCCTGATGATGGTCACAACGCTTTGCATGGGCTTTACAGCCTGTGGTGATGACGACGATGAGGGCAACGATTCTCCCATCGTGGCTACATGGACTAATTCGTCCAACGATAATCAGCAGTATCAGTTTAAGTCAAACGGTGACGTGGTTAACCATGTCGTTAATCCGAAGTTCAAAGGCGTGACCGACCAAGAACTCAGCGACTCTGAGGTAGAGAAGTATGTGTATGGCACCTACTCGCTCAACGGCAACCGCTTCACCATCACCTGGACTAAGGAGAAAACCCTCGTGGTGAAGAGTGACAACACCCAGGCATGGGAGGAGAAGACCTACAGCGCACCGAAGGTCGATGCAGGCACCTTTACCATAACGGAGGACCTGGGAACATATTTCCTCACGCTCAATATAGAAGAGGGCGACGGCATCTCCTCCACATGGTCAGGCTGGAGCGATTAGCAGAATACTCCTGAGCCCCCTCCCGACCTCCCTCCTCAAGGGGAGGAGACAAATCGACAACGCTTAAACATTTAACATTACAAGGCGGAACCCATCGGGCTCCGCCTAATTTAGTTGATAGAGAATAGGGAAAAATCTCAAATCTCAAATTTCAAACCATAATTATTACTCCAGCCCGTGGACTGTAATGCCCTCCTGCCCATGGGCTATCTTGGCAATCATGCCCTGCAGGGCTTTGCCGGGGCCGCACTCGGTGAAGTCGGTGGCACCGTCGGCGAGCATAGCCTGCACCTCGTAGGTCCATTTCACCGGAGCGGTGAGCTGGGCGATGAGGTTCTGCTTTATCTCGTCGGCATCGGTGTGAGCCTTGGCATCCACATTCTGATAGACGGGACACTTGGGCGCACTGAACTCGGTGGCTTCGATGGCTGCCTGCAGTTCATCCTTGGCAGGCTGCATAAGAGGTGAGTGGAACGCACCGCCTACGGGCAGCGGCAGGGCACGCTTGGCACCCGCAGCCTTCAGAGCCTCACAAGCAGCGTTGACAGCCTCCACATTGCCGGAGATAACGAGCTGGCCAGGATTGTTGTAGTTGGCTGGCACCACGATGTTGCCGGGCGTGGAAACCTCAGCGCACACTTTCTCCACCGTTTCATCGTCAAGGCCGATGATAGCGGCCATAGTGGAGGGAGCTGCCTCGCAGGCCTTCTGCATGGCCATGGCACGCTGGCTCACCAACTTGAGACCATCCTCAAAACTGAGGGCGCCGGCTGCCACCAGAGCAGAGAACTCACCGAGCGAGTGGCCGCCCACCATATCGAAGTCAGCCTTGTCGCCTGCGCAGATGGCGCTGATAACGGAGTGGAGGAACACGGCGGGCTGGGTGACCTTGGTCTGCTTCAGCTCGTCGGGAGTGCCCTCGAACATAATCTTGGTTATCTCAAAGCCGAGTATCTCATTGGCTTTGTCGAACAACTCTTTTGCCTTGGGATTGTTGTCGTAGAGGTCTTTGCCCATTCCTGAGAACTGAGCGCCCTGACCGGGGAAAACGAATGCTTTCATAATTTTTGAAATTTTATTTTGAAATGTATTTGTCTTACTTCACGATACCAATGATTTCGCTCACGTCTTTTATGCCGTGATTGTCGAGCCACTGGCCGATACCGTCGGCTATCTTGCCGCTGACGGCAGGGTCGATGAAATTGGTGGTGCCTACCTCTATGGCCGTGGCTCCTGCCATGATGAACTCGATAGCATCTTCGGCATTCATTATGCCGCCGAGGCCTATGACGGGGATGCTGACGGCGCGAGCCACCTGGTGCACCATGCGCACGGCAACGGGCTTGACGGCAGGGCCGGAGAGTCCGCCGGTGCCTATGCTTAGGCGTGAGCAGCGGCGTTCAATATCAATAGACATGCCCATAAGGGTATTGATAAGCGAAACGGCATCCGCTCCCTCGCTCTCCACAGCGCGTGCTATGGAGGCGATGTCGGTAACATTGGGCGAGAGCTTTACTATCAAGGTCTTGTTGTAGGCCTTGCGCACGGCTTTCACTACTGATGCCGCACCCTCGCACGTCACTCCGAAGGCCATGCCGCCGTCCTTCACGTTGGGACATGAGATGTTAAGCTCAATGGCCGGTATGCGCTCGAGGGTGTCAATTACGGCAGCGCACTCGGCGTAGTTCTCAGGGCTGGAAGCGCTGACATTGACGATGACATTGGTATCCATGTCCTTGAGTTGCGGATAGATATGCTCGGCGAAGTAATGCACCCCTTTGTTCTGCAGTCCCACGCAGTTGAGCATCCCGCTGGCTGTCTCGGCCATGCGCGGATAGTCGTTGCCCTCGCGAGGCTGCAGGGTGGTGCCCTTGACTATGATGCCGCCAAGCTTGCACATAGGCACAAAGTCCTCAAACTCGAGGCCGTAGCCGAAGGTGCCGGAGGCCGTCAGCACGGGATTGCGCAGAGAGAGGCCTGCTATCTTTACACTTAGAGTTGCCATGTCAGTTGGTTTATATTGAACACAGGCCCTTCGGTGCAGACGCACACATTGCCCTTTACTGTCTTCTCCACGCAGCATAAGCATGCGCCGAGTCCGCAGGCCATCATATTCTCGAGGCTCACCTCGCAGTCGATATCTTTTTGGCGTGCGTAGCGGGCTACGGCTACCATCATCGGCTTGGGGCCGCACACCATTATCTTGTCGAAACGCTCCGTCTGCAGGGCGCTGTGCTGGGTGACAAAGCCACGCTCTCCTGCCGAGCCGTCCTCGGTGGTAATCAGTACGCGGCCTATCTGCTCAAAGAGCTCGCGCTCCAGCACTCCGTCGGCTGTGCGGGCTCCGAGCAGGAAGATGGGCTCCGCGCCATTTTCTCTGAGCGCGCGGCCTGTGTAGAGCAAGGGAGCGATGCCCACTCCGCCGCCCACGAGCAGCACTCTGCCCTTGGCCTCGCTCACGCTGAAGCCGTTGCCCAGCGGCAACACGAGATTAAGCGCACCGCCAATGGGCAGGCTGCCGAGCGCCTTTGTGCCTTCGCCTATCATCTGCACCATGAGCCACAGTTGCCCGTCCTCTACATTATTTATAGATATAGGTAGGCGCAGGAGGGTGTCCTTTGCAGCTGGCACCAGCACCTGCACAAACTGACCAGGCCGCATCGGCGGCATTTCGCCGTCGGAGGGCTGCATCTTGAGCAGCACACAGCGAGTGTCAAGCTGCTCATTGGCGGTGATGATGAAGTTTTTGGAGTATTTCACTAAAACTCTGCGGTTTTGGGAGTACGTGGGAAGGGGATGACGTCGCGGATGTTCTGCATTCCGGTGACAAAGAGCATCAGTCGCTCAAAGCCGAGGCCGAAGCCGCCGTGGGGACATGTGCCGAAGCGACGAGTGTCAAGATACCACCACATATCCTTCATCGGGATGTCGCGCTCCTTTATCTCGCCCATCAGTTTGTCGTAGTCTTCCTCACGAACGGAGCCGCCGATTATCTCACCAATCTGCGGGAACAGCACATCGGTACCCTGCACGGTCTGCTCCTGCGGCTGACCGTTGAGTTCGGGCAACTCTTCGTCAATCTTCATATAGAATGCCTTTATCTTCTTGGGATAGTGTGTCATGATGACAGGCTTCTTGAAGTATTCTTCCACGAG
>JAGCYL010000038.1 GCA_017960825.1 Bacteroidaceae bacterium
AAAGGGTTCCTTTGTCAAAATATTTCATGCAAAAATCGCCCTTTTTGGCCCTGTAGAATCGCCTGTACGAAAACGAGTCGGACCGCGCTCCTAAATATCGCGAATATGCCGATTTGTGCCACTGCCAGTAATTCAGTTGATTACGAATAGATGGGTTTTTATCGCAACCCCTCGAAAATAAAGCGCGACTTCGTGAAAACTAAAGCGGACTTCGTGGAAACTAAAGCGGACTTCGTGGAAACTAAAGCGGACTTCGTGGAAACTAAAGCGGACTTCGTTGGAACGAAAACCGACTTAAATCTCGTACGATTTGATTTAATTTTTGCGACATCTCAGTTAATCCTACCGAACTCAAATTTTTCCACGAAAAACTCAATTTCTGCAACTCATTAATGCACATTTACGCCAATTTTGCGCCAAAACTTTGACGCATTGACGCATGCGCGGCTCTGCACCCCACACCTCGCAAAAAAAATGACAAATCATGCACCCCTGAAAACTCCAAAAATCAGCACTAAAACGTCAAGATTTCCTATTTTGACCATTTTCGCCGCAAAAAAATTAGTTAAAATTTTTCGCAGTCAAACCGTCCTCTCTAAGAAGACAAAATCATCCCCATCCCCAGCAATGCAACATGCTTTCTTCCTGCCCTTGCCTGCCTTTTGACCGCTCCGTGGTCGCCCAGATATGGCAAAAAGGGGAGATTATGCCGCCAAAAGTAAAAAAAATGCTTATTTCTTTGGTTGTTATATATAAAAGATGTATTTTTGCACCGCACTATCGAGAGTGAGAGGTCCCCCCGAACGGACTTCTCACTTTTGATTAAGGAGGAGGGGCCCGCCGGTTTGCCGTTTACAGGGGCTCCGACAGTTAAAAACTTATTTCTGAAAAGACTAGTCTTTTAATATAATTTCCATGATTGACAAACAGATTGTAAAGGGACTCGTTGACGAGTGGCTGAGTGGTAAGGATTACTTCCTTACGGACCTGACGATTAGTGAGGACGACCGCATTGTGGTGGAGATTGACCACAAGGACGGTGTCTGGATTGACGACTGCGTGGATCTCAGTCGCTTTATAGAGGCTAACCTCGACCGAGAGGTGGAGGACTTTGAACTGGAGGTAGGAAGCGCCGGCATCGGCAAGCCGTTTAAGGTAAGGCAGCAGTTTATCAACAACATCGGTAACGAGGTGGAGGTGCTGCTCAAGGACGGCAAGAAGCTGAAGGGCACGCTGAAGGATGCCTCGGAGGATGCTTTCACTGTCACGACGCAGAAGAAGGTGAAGCCCGAGGGCGCCAAGAGGCCCCAGGTGGTGGACGAGGATGTATGCCTGGCCTACGCCGACGCTAAAGAGGTGAAGGCGGTGATAAGGTTCTGAGATGCCGCCTCGCGCCTCGCGACTCACGACTCCTGACTGAGCGCGGAGCGCGAAAACTGCGAAACTAAACAAAAACAATATATACAATGGCTAAGAAAACTGAAGAGACTGTCAGCTTAATCGAGACTTTTGCTGAATTCAAGGAAACGAAGAGCATCGATTATGCTACTATGGTGAGCGTGCTGGAGGAGAGCTTCCGCAGCGTTATCGCCAAGATGTATGGTTCGGATGAGAACTATGACGTGATTGTGAACCCTAACAAGGGTGACTGCGAGATTTACCATAACCGCGTGGTGGTGGCTGACGGCGAGGTTGCCGACCCCAACAAGGAGATTGCGCTGAGCGAGGCCCAGAAGATTGCCGATGACTACGAGGTGGGCGAAGAGGTGAGCGAGCGCATCGACTTCTCTACCTTCGGCCGCCGCGCCATCCTCAACCTGCGCCAGACTCTGGCCAGCCGTATCTTGGAGCTGGAGCACGATGCCCTATATAATAAATATAAGGATCGCGTGGGCGAAATCGTGAGCGGCGAAGTGTACCAGGTTTGGAAGAACGAGGCTATGCTGGTGGACGACGAGGGCAATGAGCTGATATTGCCTAAGTCGCAGCAGATACCGGGCGACTTCTTCCGCAAGGGTGACATCGTGAGGGCGGTGGTCTTCAAGGTGGACAATGCCAACAACAACCCGAAAATCTATCTGAGCCGCACGGCTAACGAGTTCCTGCAGCGCCTGCTGGAGGCCGAGGTGCCGGAGATTAACGACGGCCTTATCTCCGTAAGGAGGATTGCCCGTCTGCCGGGCGAGAGAGCCAAGATTGCGGTGGAGAGCTACGACGACCGTATCACCCCGGTGGGTGCCGTGGTCGGCGTGAAGGGCAGCCGCGTGCACGGCATCGTGCGCGAGCTGCACAACGAGAATCTGGACGTGCTCAACTATACTGCCAATGCCAAGCTGTTTATTCAGCGTGCGCTGGCTCCCGCCACTGTGTCGAAGATTATCGTGGACGAGGAGAACAAGGGTGCACAGGTTTACCTGAAGCCAAAGGAGATTTCGCTGGCTATAGGTAAGGGCGGCGTTAACATCAAGCTGGCCGGCATGATTACTGGCTACCATATCGAGGTGTTCCGCGAAGCCGTGGAGGACGACGAGAAGAATGTGAGCGACGTCTATCTGGACGAGTTCACCGACGAAATCGACGAGTGGGTTATCGAGGCGCTGAAGAATGCGGGCTATGACACCGCTCGCCAGGTGATGGCTCAGTCGCGCGAGGTGCTGGCCGACGTGGCCGACCTGGAGCTGGACACCGTGGACGAGGTGCTCAAGGTGCTCCACTCTGAGTTTGAACAGGAAGACGAGGGGGAGGATAAAGGAGAACCGACCGATGAAAATTAAAGGTTAAAAACATTGCAGACCTTAAGGAACTTAGAAATCCTAAGGACTCTTCCTACAACATCTTCAATATCTTCGAGCGAAGCGATTACTTCAAGAAAAAACAAATTTCAAATAATCTTCTATGAGTGTCAGATTAAACAAGGTTATTAAGGAATTCAATATCGGCTTGAATACTGCGGTGGAGTTCCTCAGCAAGAAAGGCTTCAAGGTTGACAGCGACATGAATGCCAAGATTGACGACGCTGCTTACAATGCCATCAGCACAGAGTTTGGCAAGGATGTGGGCGGCAAGAAGCCTGTGAGCATCAAGCCCCAGACTGCCACTCCTAAGCCCAAGAAGGCTGAGCCTAAGCCTGCCCCGGTGGTGGAGGAGATTAAGACTGTGGTGCCGGAGGACCAGCTGGTGACGTTTAAGACGGTGGGCAAGGTGGACCTGAACACCCTGAGTGGCAAGGGCAAGCCCGAGGAGGCTGTTGCCGCCGAGAAACCTGCTGCCAAGAGTAAGCCGGAGCCTGCCGAGGAGACTGTGCAGCCCGCCATGCCCGAACCAACGGCTCCCCAGCCCGAGGAAGGTGAGCCGGAGGTGGAGCCTGCCGACACGGACCGCACCGAGCCCGAAGTTTTCCGCCAGGTGAAGCAGCAGACGATTGAGGGACCGAAGGTGCTGGGCAGCATCGACCTGACGAGCATCAACGAGAATACACGCCCCAAGAAGAAGAGCAAGGAGGAGCGCAAGAAAGAGCGCGACGAGAAGCTGCGCCAGCAGCAGGCTGCCTCCGGCGGCAAGAAGAAGCGCAACCGCATCCAGCCTAACAAGGTGGACGTGAACGCCGAGGCCAAGAAGGTGGTGGACGACGGACGCGGCACCAACAGCCCCAAAGTCAGTGGCTCTGGTGGGCGCAACAAGCGCAAAGGCGGCAGTATATCGCTGAATAAGAATAATGTCTCCGACGAGGAGGTGGCAAAGGAGGTAAAGAAGACTCTGGCTCGCCTGCAGAGCAAGAAGGCGTTTGCCAGCGGTGCGAAATATCGCCGCGAGAAGCGCGACCAGATACGCGAGCAGATGGAGCAGCAGGCTACCGAGGAGGCTAACGAGAGCAAGACGCTCAAGCTGACGGAGTTTGTTACGGCTAACGAGCTGGCGAGCATGATGAACGTGCCGGTGACCAAGGTTATTAGTACCTGCATGAGCATCGGCATGATGATCAGCATCAACCAGCGCATGGATGCCGAGACTATCAATATGGTGGCCGAGGAGTTCGGCTTCAAGACTGAGTATGTCAGTGCATCGGTGTCGGAGGCTGTGCACGAGGAGGAGGACGAGGCTGAAGACCTGCAGCCGAGAGACCCGATTGTGACTGTGATGGGCCATGTGGACCACGGTAAGACATCGCTGCTCGACTGGATTCGCAAGAGTAATGTGATTGCCGGCGAGGCCGGTGGTATCACCCAGCATATCGGCGCCTACAACGTGACGCTGGAGAACGGGCGCCATATCACCTTCCTCGACACTCCGGGCCATGAGGCGTTTACGGCCATGCGTGCCCGCGGTGCACAGGCTACGGATATTGCCATCATCATCATCGCTGCCGACGACGACGTGATGCCGCAGACCAAGGAGGCTATCAGTCATGCTCAGGCCGCAGGTGTGCCTATGGTGTTTGCCATCAACAAGATTGACAAACCCGGCGCCGACCCCGAGAAGGTGAAGGGCTCGCTGGCCAACATGAATCTGCTGGTAGAGGACTGGGGCGGCAAGTATCAGAGCCAGGACATCTCGGCCAAGAAGGGCATCGGCGTGAATGACCTGCTGGAGAAGGTGCTGCTGGAGGCTGACATGCTCGAACTGAAGGCTAACCCCAACCGCAAGGCTACAGGTACAATCATAGAGTCGTCGCTCGACAAGGGGCGCGGCTATGTGGCCACCATACTGGTGAGCAACGGCACGCTGAACATCGGCGACCACGTGATTGCCGGTACTTGCTACGGCCGTGTGAAGGACCTCACCGATGAGCGTGGCCGCAAGATTAAGAGCGTAGGCCCGTCGAGGGCTGCCACGCTGCTGGGTCTGAACGGTGCGCCACAGGCCGGTGACACCTTCCACGTGATGGACAGCGAGCAGGAGGTGCGCGACATTGCCAACAAGCGTCTGCAGTTGCAGCGTGAGCAAGGCATCCGCACCCAGCATCGCATCGGTCTGGAGGAGATCGGAGCGCGCATTGCCATGGGCGGAGTGGAGGAACTGAACATTATCGTGAAGGGTGATGTTGACGGCTCCGTAGAGGCCCTGTCTGACTCGTTAATCAATCTGTCAACAGAGAAGATTCAGGTTAATGTAATCCATAAGGCTGTGGGCCAAATATCGGAGAACGATATTGTGCTGGCGGCTGCGTCGAATGCCATCATCATCGGTTTCCAGGTGCGCCCGAGCAAGGGAGCACGCACCGAGGCCGAGAAGCAGGGCGTGGACATACGTCTCTACTCTGTGATCTACGATGCCATCGAGGAGGTGAAGGAGGCCATGGAGGGTCTGCTGAAGCCTATCGTGAAAGAGGAGGTGACGGCTTTGGTAGAGGTGCGTCAGGTTTACCGTATCAGCAAGGTCGGCCTCGTGGCAGGTGCATACGTGGTTGACGGCAAGGTGTCGCGTACCAACAAGGCACGCCTTATCCGCGACGGTATTGTCATCTTCACCGGTGAGATTAACGCCCTCAAGCGTTTCAAGGACGACGTGAAGGAGGTGAGCACTAACTTTGAGTGCGGTATCTCGCTCACTAACTGCAATGATATCCGCGAGGGCGATACTATTGAGACTTATCAGGAAGTTGAGGTAAGGCAGAGGCTGTAGGTTAAAGAGCAGCCCCCCTCTTATCCCCCCTGAAGGGGGAGGAACATTGAACATTTATTTACGATTTATTTTTCGATTTAGAAATTTGATTATTCATAAATAGCCAAATAGCCAAATAGTACATAAATAGTAAATAATTCTAACTTCTTAACTTCTAGAAATCTCAAATCTCAAATTTCAAATCTCAAAGTTCAAACATACTGATGTCTTCAGTAGATATAATAATAGTAATAGTGCTATTGTGGGGCGCATGGCGCGGTTGGCGCTGCGGCTTCATCAAGGAGGTGTTCTCCACCGTCGGAATCGTGGTGGGATTGGTGCTGGCAGCATCATTCTACAGTGTGCTGGGCGAGCACTTCGCTCCTGCCTTGGGCTCCGGCAGCAAGGCTTCGTTTGCTGCCTGTGTGCTGGCGTTTATCTTGATATGGGTGGTGGTGCCGATAGTGTTCGGCCTTGTGGCCAACGTGCTCACCCGCACTGTTAAGGCGCTTCATGCAGGCCCTCTCAACTCGTTGCTTGGCCTGGTGGTGGGAGTGGTGAAATATTTTGTGCTACTCAGCGTGGTGTTCAGCGCCATGAGCTATGTGGGCATCCTCTCTCAGGAGAAGCGGCAGGAGTCGGCTCTCTATCCTTATATTACCGTGGTGGGCAACGCCATATATGAGCATCGCGACATCGTGACCGAGAGTGGTTTGCTCAAAGACGACACGGTGTTTGTTAAAGTCAAGAGTCAAGAGTCAAGAGCCAAGGGTGAAAAACGATAATACTTTTGTCCGCGACGTAGCCAACAGAGATTACGAGTATGGCTTCACCACCGATGTGGAGACCGAAGTAATAGAGTGTGGCCTCAGCGAGGAGGTAGTGCGCCTCATCTCGCAGAAGAAGGGCGAGCCCGACTGGCTGCTCGACTTTCGTCTCAAGGCCTTTCGTCACTGGCAGACTATGGAGCAGCCCTCTTGGGCACACGTGGAGCTGCCGCTCATAGACTATCAGGCCATCTCCTACTATGCCGACCCCCGAGGACGTAAGCATAAGAGCGGGCGGCAGGAGATAGACCCCGAACTGGAAAAGACTTTCGACAAACTGGGCATACCTCTCAATGAGCGGCTTGCCCTTAGCGGCGTGGCTGTGGATGCGGTGATGGACTCTGTCAGCGTCAAGACAACCTTTAAGGAGAAGTTGGCCGAGAAGGGTATCATCTTTTGCTCTATCTCAGAGGCGGTGGGCAAGTGTCCGCAGCTGGTGAGACAATACCTCGGCAGCGTGGTGAACTATCGCGACAACTTCTTTGCCGCACTCAACAGTGCCGTGTTCAGCGACGGCTCCTTTGTGTATATACCCAAGGGAGTGAGATGCCCTATGGAGCTGTCCACCTACTTCCGTATCAATGCCATAAATACCGGACAGTTTGAACGCACACTCATAGTCTGCGACGAGGGGGGCTATGTCTCCTACCTCGAGGGTTGCACAGCCCCGATGCGAGATGAGAACCAGCTCCACGCCGCCATAGTGGAGATAGTGGTTCAGAAGGATGCAGAGGTAAAATATTCCACCGTGCAGAACTGGTATCCGGGCGACAAGGAGGGAAAGGGCGGAGTGTATAACCTGGTCACTACGCGCGGATTGCTAAAGGGTGAGCGCAGCCGTCTGTCATGGACACAGGTGGAGACAGGCTCCGCCATCACATGGAAATATCCCAGCTGCATCCTGCAGGGCGATGACTCTATTGCTGAGTTCTACTCAGTGGCAGTGACCAACAACCATCAGCAGGCCGACACGGGCACCAAGATGGTGCATCTGGGGCGCAACACCCGCAGCACCATAGTCAGCAAGGGCATCAGCGCAGGCCATAGCCAAAACTCTTACCGCGGACTTGTAAAGATGAGCGACAAGGCGGGAGGTTCGCGCAACTACTCCAGCTGCGACTCTCTCTTGCTGAGCGACACCTGCGGTGCACATACCTTCCCGTATATAGACGTAAACAACGACAGCTCGGTGGTGGAGCACGAAGCCACCACATCAAAGATATCTGAGGAACAACTGATGTACTGCAACCAGCGCGGCATACCGCCTGAGGAAGCAGTGGCGCTTATAGTCAATGGATATGCCAAAGATGTACTCAGCAAACTGCCTATGGAGTTCGCCGTAGAGGCACAGAAACTGCTCAGCGTCTCGCTGGAGGGCAGCGTAGGGTGATTAGAGTTTATAGTTTAGAGTTTATAGTTGATAGTTTAGCAACCGAAAATGCTTGAAATAAGAAATATTCACGCCTCTGTGGAGGGCAAGGAAATACTCAAGGGCATCAATCTAACCGTCAAGGCGGGGGAGGTACATGTGCTTATGGGCCCTAACGGCAGCGGCAAGAGCACACTGAGCAATGTTATAGTGGGCAATCCGCAGTACACCGTTACTGCCGGTACCATCACCTTCAATGGCCGGGATTTGCTTGCCATGCCCCCCGAGGACCGCAGCCATGAGGGCATCTTTATGTCCTATCAGCAGCCGGTGGAGATACCTGGCGTCAGCATGAACAATTTTATGCGTGCCGCTGTCAATGCCAAGCGCAAATACCAGGGCTTGCCTCCTATCGGCGGCGGCGATTTCCTCAAGATGGTCAAAGAGAAGCGTGAGCTGGTGGGCCTTGACGCTGACCTCACGCGCCGCAGTGTGAACGAGGGTTTCAGCGGAGGCGAAAAGAAACGCAACGAGATATTCCAGATGGCAATGTTGGAGCCGCAACTGGCTATCCTCGACGAAACTGACTCAGGCCTCGATGTGGATGCCCTGCGTATTGTGGCAGAGGGATTCAACAGACTGCGCACACCCCAAACGGCAGCCATCTGTATTACCCATTATCAGCGCATGCTCGACTATATTAAGCCCGACATAGTTCACGTGATGCTCGACGGCCGTATCATGCGCACAGGTGGTCCCGACCTCGCTTATCGCATAGAGAGCGAGGGCTTTGACTGGCTGAAAGAAACAACTCCTAACTCTTAACTCTTGGACAGTCTTCAGCAATATATCGACCTCTATCAGCAGCATCAGTCACTGCTAATGCAAGGCAGCCATCCGCTTGTCAACGCTCATCGTGCTGCGGCTATGGATGCCCTTATAGCCAGCGGACTGCCCACCAAGAAGGACGAGCGCTACAAATATACTGACATTGCGGCAGCGCTGGAGCCTGACTTTGGCCTGAATCTGAGCCGCTTGCCATTGTCCTTTGACCCGCGCCAGACATATCGGTGCCGTGTCCCCGGACTGGGTAGCAGAGTTCATTATGTGGTTGGCGACAGTGTGGCTGAAAGCAATGTGATTGTCGATGACGGCAGACTGTTTGTGGGGCCAATGGTGGAGTTCGCTCAGCGTTATCCTGACCTTTTCCGCGCATATTATAATAAGGTAGAGGGTGACAGTCTCACTGCGCTCAACACTATGCTGGTGCAAGACGGTATTGTCATTCGTGTGGCAAAGGGCTGTAAGGTGGACGACCTGCTGCAGATAGTGAACCTCTCGGTGGGCAATGTGCCTATGCTTGCCAATCGTCGTCAGCTTATCATTATGGAGCAGGGCGCTGAGGCATCAATCCTCTGCTGCAACCATTCAGCTACTGGCTGTAACAATCTCGCCACCGAGGTGGTGGAGGGATACCTGGCTAACGGCAGCCATCTGCAATACTACAGTGTGGAGGAAACATCCGACAACTGCAATCTGCTAAATACCACAGCCTTTATGCAGCATGAGGGTAGCAATCTGGAGTATGGCTCCATCACCCTTAACAGCGGACTCCTGCGCCGCAGCGTAAAGATAGAGTTCGATGGCAGCAATGCGCAGACTACAGTCTCAGGACTGGTGTTGGCTCATGGCACAAGTCATATCGACAACAACCTGCTTGTGGCCCATAATGCGCCGCTGTGTCGCAGTGATATATTGTATAAGTATGTGCTTGACGGCTCCAGCACAGGAGCCTTTGCCGGCAAGGTGCTTGTCAATGCGCAAGCCCAAAAGACAGACTCTCAGGAGACTAATGCCAATCTGTGCGTATCGCCCTCAGCCCGAATGTTCACACAGCCCATGCTTGAGATATACGCTGATGACGTGAAGTGCAACCACGGTTCTACTGTGGGACAGCTCGACGACACAGCCCTGTTCTATATGGCACAGCGCGGTATCACCCCCGAGGAGGGACGACTGCTCTTGCAGCAATCCTTTGCCTGGGATGTACTGCAGCGCATAGACCTCCTGCCGCTGCGTCAGCGACTGATTCACATGGTGGAGGAGCGTTTCCGTCGTGGTATCGGAGCCTGCGGCGATTGTGTAATGTGTGGAGGAAATGAAATATAAAGCAAATGATAGACATCAGTAAGATACGTACACAGTTTCCCATCCTCAGCACCGAGGTGTATAGCCGGCCGTTGGTGTATCTTGACAATGCAGCCACCACTCAGAAACCGCGCTGTGTGGTAGAGGCGGAGCGTGAACAGTATTACACCGCCAACGCCAATGTGCACCGTGGCGTGCACTATCTCTCCCAACAGGCTACCGACTTGCTGGAGCAGGCTCGCAGCCGTGTGGCCTCGTTTATCAATGCCCCATCTCCACAGGAGATAATCTTCACTCGCGGCACTACCGAGGCCATCAATCTCGTGGCATCGTCCTACGGCCAACTGCTGAGGGAGGGTGACGAGGTGATAGTTTCTGAGATGGAGCACCATTCCAACATTGTGCCGTGGCAATTGCTCCGCGACCGTTGCGGTGTGCAGCTGCGGGTGATTCCTTTCGGCGACGACGGAACCCTTGACCTTGATGCGTACGAAGCGCTGTTTGGCGACCGCACACGCCTAGTGAGCATCACTCATGTCAGCAATGTGCTCGGCACCGTCAATCCCGTGGAGGACATGATACGTCTGGCTCACGGGCATGGGGTGCCAGTGCTTGTGGATGCGGCTCAGAGTGTGCCCCACATGAGTGTGGACGTGCAGAAACTCGATTGTGACTTCCTCGCCTTTAGCGGCCATAAGGTGTATGGTCCTACTGGCATCGGTGTGCTGTACGGCCGTCGCTCACTGCTGGAGCAGATGCCCCCATGGCAGGGGGGTGGCGAGATGATAAGCACTGTCAGTTTCGACCGTACCACATTTGAAGATATACCCTATAAGTTCGAGGCTGGCACCCCCAATTACGTAGGGGCTCATGCCCTCGCCGTAGCTCTCGACTATGTGGAGGAGATAGGCCTTGACAATATTGCGGACTATGAACGTCAGCTTACCCTCTACGCCATTGAGCGTCTGAGTGCAGTGCCAGACCTGCGCATCTTTGGCAACGCAGCAGAGAGGGGAGCCGTCATCTCTTTCCTTGTAGGCAATATTCATCACCTTGACATGGGCACACTGCTCGATCGCCTGGGACTGGCTGTAAGGACCGGCCACCACTGTGCCCAGCCAATCATGACGCACTTCGGAGTGGAGGGCATGATACGTGCCTCCTTCTCCTTCTACAACACCGAGGCGGAGATAGACACATTGGCAGAAGGCATACAGCGAGTGAGAAAAATGTTTTAGGACATAAGCACCAAAGGAAAAGACCGATGTTAAAGACTTGTCTTGTTCCCGACACAGTGGAGGCAGGCTGCGATGAAGCCGGTCGCGGATGCCTGGCAGGCAGCGTATATGCTGCTGCCGTGATAGTCCCGTCCGACTACCAGAACGAGAGCATCAATGACTCCAAGCAACTCACCGATCAGCGCCGCCATGAGCTGCGCCAGATAATAGAGCGTGATGCCTTGGCGTGGGCCGTAGGTGTGGTAACAGCAGAGGAGATAGACCGCATCAACATACTCAACGCCTCCATCCTGGCCATGCACCGCGCCCTCGACCAACTGAAGGTGCGCCCGCAGTCAATCATCGTGGACGGCAACAAGTTTAAGCCCTATCATGACGTGCCTTACCAGACTGTAGTGAAGGGCGACGGCAAATATCTATCGATAGCTGCCGCCTCCATACTGGCCAAGACCTACCGCGACGACTATATGGACACACTCCACGAGCAGTATCCATGCTATCAGTGGAACAAAAACAAGGGCTATCCTACTAAGGCCCACCGCGACGCCATCCGCGCCAACGGCCCCTCGCCCTACCACCGCATGAGCTACAACCTGCTCCCGCCTGTGCAGCTGGACCTGTTCGAGTAGCCGTGAGTCAAGGGTCGTGAGTCAAGAGTCAAATAGTGAAATCGTAAATAGTGAAATTGTCAGATAGTCAAATTATATATATGTCCCGCTGCCTGCAGCTCGCCCTCAATGGTGAGATAGGCGCACCGCCCAACCCGATGGTCGGGGCTGTCATCGTGTGTGACGGACGTATCATCGGTGAGGGATACCATGCCCGCTGCGGCGAGGCTCATGCAGAGGTCAATGCCTTCGCTTCCGTCAAGGCAGAGGACGAGCACCTGTTGCCGCAGAGCACCATGTATGTCAGTCTGGAGCCATGTGCCCACTACGGCAAGACACCGCCCTGTGCCGACCTTATCATAAGCAAAGGCGTGAAGCGTGTGGTGGTGGGATGCTTCGACCCCTTTTCAGAGGTGCAGGGACGTGGGGTGCAGAAACTGCGCGACGCCGGTATAGACGTCAAGGTAGGGGTGATGGAGCAGCAATGCCGCTGGCTCAACAGGCGGTTCTTTACCTTCCACACCAAGCGCCGGCCATATATCATCCTCAAATGGGCGCAGACGCACGACGGCGTGATGGGCGTGCTGGGGGAGGGGATGCTAAGGATTTCCACCCCGCGCACTATGCGTCGTGTACACCATCTGCGTGCCATCAGCAGTGCCATACTTGTGGGGTGGCGCACCAATGAGAATGACCACCCAGCCCTTACCACGCGTCACTACAGCGGCCCTGACCCTGTGCGCATAGTCTATGATAGCCACAGCCAGACAATCCCATCCTTGCTCGACGACCTATATCGCCGGGGGCTGCAGACACTGCTCATAGAGGGAGGCGCGGCAACCCATCGCCAGTTCCTCAGCCTCGGCCTTTGGGACGAGATACACCAGGAGTTGGGAGTGAGCAGTCAGGAGCTGGGAGTCAGGAGTGATGAACAAAGAGTTGTGCTCGCTCCCGACATCAGTCATTTGCGCCCTCACCATACCATACATATGGGCACACATCATATAAATATTTATTTCAACAAAAAATAAAAAGATATGAAAGTAAACGGCATTTTGTCTTCCCCCCTTAGGGGGACAAGAGTGGGGCTTTTTTTCCTCCTCTCCATCCTCTTTGTCTCCTGCGGCAGTAAGCAGACGGAGAGCAGCGAGAGCATTGACGAAGAGGTAAACGAACTCGTAGAAACCAACGAGTACAAGGAGAACGGACTTAATAAACTGAAAGCCGTCAGCCAGTCGCTCGACACCGAGGCAGGCTACAACATCAATCTGTCCCTTGCCCCGGATGAGCGTCTGCCCAGGGTACCCAACGAGAACTTTGGTTCTTACTGTGACAATCGTGCCACCGTAGTAGTGACACAAGGTGCTGACACACTGCTTGTGCGCCAGTTGGTAAAGGCCGACTTTGAAGATTACATCGATAAATCACTGAGCGACTTTGCTGTCTTCGACGCCCTTACCCTTACCCAGTCTGCCGCCAAGGCCGTCACCTTTGAGGCCAGCATCAGTGTGCCACATAGCGACGAGCAGGCAGTAGTGGCCGTGACGCTGGGCCTTGCCGATGGTCAGGTGTCAATGCAGCGCGTCACCACTGCCAACGACAGCTTCGCTGACGACGAGGAAGTAGAAGATTAATATCTGGTTTCCCATAGGAAATAATGTAACAATCCGCCATGTTTTCGGCTAATTGCTGGAAGCAGGACGGATTTTATTGCTGTTATTCAGAAAAATACTGTCCTGAGATAATCTAATTGCGAGTTTACGCAAACTAAACGCGAGCGGAAAAAATCTTAGCGCACTCTCGCAGAATCTTAGCGCACTCTCGTGAGCATGAGAACGGGGATAATTTTCATGCCGAGCGGGAAAGCTGATACGAGTGCAGAGATATTCTGTATAAGATGCAGTTAACGGTGATTTATCTCAGCCTATGGTTGAGTGAGAGTAAGGAAAAAGCCACTCTCTTAAGACCTGAAGAACTTAAAAACTCGCCAATTTGTCAACTCAAGAACTATTTTGCCCCGAAAAGCATGAATGTGGCGCCTAAAGTTGGTGGTTTCGGAAAATATCTGTAATTTCGCCCCCGCTAACCTTGCTCCAGAACTGATATCCGATGAAATTGTTACGATTTATATGGTGTATGGCTGCCTTGCTCGCGGGCGTGTGGGCTCAGGCGCAGACGGAGTCGTTGTCGTTTGACCCGATGATGAAGGTGCGCCTCGTAAGCTACAGTGTCAGCGATGCTTCGATGGCCTTGGGTTCCATGCATTCTGTCAATTCGCCGCTGTGCGTTACCCGGGATGATGCCAACCTGTCACCCGACTGCTGGTGGTATGTGCTGGAGTATAAGACGGGGCAGTATGCGCTGCGCAATGCCTATACGGGAGAGTTTCTGATGTGGGACGAGGTTCGCTCCGATAACCCTATCCGTCGATACATGAACGTGACTCCTGTGCTTCATGGTGACTCGTCGTTGTGGACCATCCGTGTGCTGGACGATGGGCTATACACCTTTGAGAATGTGGCCAACGAGGTGTACCGCTTCAATGTGAGGGGCGGTACCAACGCGTTGGGTACATTTGCCAATACGGGGGCGAATCCCTCTAATAACGAGAGATTCTACATCCTCAAGGAGGACGGCTCACCCTATGACCCCGAGAAGGACTACAACGCCGTCTGCGGGATGGACGAGCAGGGTCTCTACTGGACCAGCTACGGCCTGGAGATGCCGGTGGTGATGACCACCGACATGGCTAAGCCGGTGTATTACTACATACGCAGTTCGCGGTCGCAAAACTGGGTGGAGCCACTCTCCTACAAGAGTGGCGGATGGCTGACCCAGAGCACCACGCTGCCCAAGGCTCGCTTCTTCTTTGTGGGCGGCACCGACGGTGTGCAGATAATGGTGGAGGGCGGCAGCTACGTGAGCGGCAAGATGACGGAAACGACGCAGACGGCGGACAACGATGTGACGGTGGCCTATGGCACGCCCAAGGCCGGCGACCACCTGTGGACACTGAGTTGGAGCAACCGCAGCGACTACGAGGGCTACTCTGTCGGTGTGAAGACTTGTAGCGAGAATGCCGACGACAATGTCCATATACTGGTGGGCAACACTTACTGGAATGATTACTCTTCCAGCGGCATCTGCTGGTTCAGGGTTGACGGAGGGTCAACGTTTACTTTCTTGTCAAGCGACGAGCGCCACCGCGAATATCTGGCTTCGCAGGGACTGGTTATCCCCGGCGACGCATTGCCTACGGACACCATTGCGCCCATTGACACCTCCAAGGTGGAGGGACTGGAGCCCATTGAGGGCAAGGTGCTGTTCGTCTACCGTGCCGACGGCAAGGTGGAGGCAGTGCCTGAGATGTATATTGAGAACACAAGCGGAATAAAGATTGACGATCCTCAATGCTCAATTCTCAATTCTCAATTTTCCATTACCACCAAGGCCGGCGGCCCCTCCTTCGCCTATCAGGACTATGAGGTGGACTCGCTCTCCTATGTGACCCCGGAGCTGCCCGCGTTCAACAGCTTTAAGTTCAACAACAAATACAATCCGCATATCATTGAAGATGCCATAGGTGTGTTTGACGAAGACACTCTCATCACTGTCAGCGTGGTGGGAATCGGCAAGACATTGCGCCCGTCGTTCAAGCTCGACGACGATGTCGGGGCATGGATAGGTGACTCGCTGCAGCATAGCAAGGTGACGCGCGTGCGCTTCGACAAGGATGTGGTCTATACCGTGGCCCATCATGGCCAGACCATCCTGCGCCGCTATGCTAACGGCCCCTACAAGACCATGCCTTATGGTCGCGATGTTAAGGTCAGCGTGGATTTTGCTACTGACCATTCTACGGGCGAATACCGTGTGCCCACGGTCTATGTCACCACCGACGACGGCACCCCCATTACCTCCAAGTCCTACTACTGGAGCGGCAAGATTTCCATTGACGGAGCCGGTGTGTTCCCTGACATGGCCGAGACGCCGATGCAGATAAAGGGGCGCGGCAATTCGTCGTGGACTACTACGGGCAAGGCGCCTTATCATATGAAATTTGAGACGGCCGTAAAGCCTTTCGGCCTCAAGAAGGGCAAGCACTGGAATCTTATCGCCAATGCCCAGACCCGCTCTATGACCAGCAACGCCGTGGCTATGAAGACGGCGCAGCTGGTGGAAACGGCCGGTGCCAACCATGAGATACCTATCGAACTGTATGTCAACGGCGAGTACCGCGGCTCATACAACCTCACTGAGAAGGTGGGCATCTCCAACAACAGTATAGACCTCGACGATGAAACCTACGCCGTGATGATAGAGCTTGACAGCTACTTTGATGAGACCTATAAATTCAGGTCATCACGTTACAATCTGCCTGTCAATATCAAGGAGCCGGATTTCAGCGAGGGCACTACGTCGCTGACTGTGTCAATGGTGCAGGAGAGCGTCAACCGAGTGTGGGACGGACTCTACAATGGCGATGACATGCAGTATCTGCTCGACCTCGACTATCTGGCGCGCTTCCTGCTGGTGGACGAGCTGTGTGAGAACTATGAGTTGTTCCACCCCAAGAGCACCTTCGCCTACAATGCCAATATCAAGGACAGCAGTTCGCCCTATGTCTTCGGCCCAGTGTGGGACTTCGACTGGGGCTTCGGCTATGAGTATAATGGCACCTACTTCGTCAGCTCGCCCACCAATGATTATTGGAATAGGACAAGCATGTCGGCACAGGGCTGGGGCCACAACCTGCGCTATTGCGGAGAGAATTTCAACAAGCTGTACTATCAGTTGTGGCATCGCTTCATGCACAACGGCAGCCTGGACGACCTCATCGACTTCTGCGACGACTATTATGACTTTGCAGCTCCGTCGTTTACCCACGACAATACTCTTTGGCGCCGAGGCGACGCTCAGGCTTATGCCACTGTGACCGAGAACGCTAAGGCATGGCTTAGGACACGCGCCGAGTATATCTACAACTTTATGGGCAATACGCTGGGCTATAACAATATGGGCTATCTTGACGGTGTCAACGTGGGTGTGCTAATGGGCGATGTCAACGACGATGTCAGAATCACCACTTCCGATATGGTCTGCGTGTTTAACTATATGCTCAACCTGCCCAACGAGGAGTTTGAGTTTGAGAGAGCCGATATTGACGGCAACGAAATCATCACCGTGAGCGACCTTATTGGCGTGCGCAATCTGGCATTGTCGCAGTCCGCCAAGAGTGGTTCCTTCTACGGCCTGCCCGAGGCCGATGCAGCCATCACCACAGGCCCCGTCACCCATACTGGCGAGGGAGTGAG
The DNA here is from genome assembly GCA_017960825.1 of Bacteroidaceae bacterium. Lineage (GTDB taxonomy): Bacteria > Bacteroidota > Bacteroidia > Bacteroidales > Bacteroidaceae > UBA6382. The sequence continues at coordinate 17,107 of JAGCYL010000038.1, forward strand.
CCTGCCGCTTACCATCGCTGTGCAGGACGGCGACTACAGTGGCCTTCAGTTTGACCTCTCCCTGCCCGGGGGCATGACCATCGACAATCTTGATGTCAGCCGTTCCATCCCCGACTTCGATGTGGAGATTCAGGAGTTGGAAGACAACGGTCAGCGGTACCGAGTCTCCCTCTACTCCAGCGCCAGGCACAAGCTGCCCGTCGGCCGCAGCGAGCTGACCCTCGACCTCGGCAAGAGCAACGGACAACCATCAATGATGGCCAACGGTCAGCTATTAACGGCCAACCTGAGCAACGTGCTCTTCTCCACCTCATTGGGTGAGGACGAGCGCAGCCAGGGTCGCACCGCCGAGTTCACTGCCGAGGAACTTACGGGCCTCAACAGTGCCGTGGCCGTGGTAGGTCAGCAGGGCAACAGCGTCACCCTTAGCAGCACCGCCACCACCGTGGTGCCCGTCTATGGTGTTGACGGCCGCGTCTATCGCCTCTATCAGCTCAACGGCGGCCGTGAGACCATCACCCTCCCGCAGGGCGTATATATCATCAACCAGCAGAAGATTATAATACGATGAAACGCATATTTCTATCCCTCCTCTTGACAGGCCTTTGTACATTCTGTCCGGCTATGGCCGACGAGATAACTATGGAGGTCACCCAGACCGCTGATAGTCAGTGGATGCTCTATGTCAGTCTTGACAACCCGTCCACCATCTACAGTGGTTTCCAGATGGATATGGTACTGCCCGACGGTATTACGCTCAATACCTCTACAGTGACTAAGACATCGCGTACCACCAATCTCACCATGCAGGCTTCCATCGCAGACAATGGACTGCCGAGGGTGGTGGGCTACTCATCAAAAAAGACAAACAATATCACCGGCACAACGGGCAGGATATTCTCCGTACAGCTCGATGTGGCCGATGGTATGGGGGGCGGCATGTATGAGTTGTCGGCCAAGAATCTGCGCCTCACCACCACGGCAGGGGTGGAGACCGTGCTGCCCAATGCCACCTGTATATTGACCATAAATGAAAGTGACATATACATCCTTACCTTCTGGGACGGCGACGAGATATATTATACCATTGCGATGGAGGCCGGTGCTCCCATCAATCCTATATCTGATCCTGACCCCAAAGAGGGCTACACATTCTGCGGCTGGGGAGATGTGCCTGCTACCATGCCCAATCATAGCCTCGAGCTGCATGCTATATGGTGCTCCATATCCTACGCAGTGCACTATATGGTTGATGGCGAGGTTGTCCACACCGAGATGGTAGCCTACGGCAAGACACTGCCTGACTTCACTCCCGCCGAGATAGAGGGCTACACATTCTGCGGCTGGGATAACGCGCCTGCCACTATGCCGTCGCATGATGTGGAGCTCACCGCCAAGTATTGTGTCAACTCCTACGAGCTGAAGTATATCGTTGAGGGCGAGACAGTGTTTACCGAGCAGGTGGCCTACGACAGCCCCATGCCGTCTTTCAACGCGCCTGTCATAGACGGAAGGGTATTCCTCGGTTGGGATGGCGAGGAGTATTCCACCATGCCTGCCCACGATGTCGCCTACACCGCCCAATATACCAGCCTGGCCGATGTTAACCGCGACGGCACTGTAAACACTGCCGACGTGGTGGCAGTTTATACCTACATAGAGCAGGGTGAGGCGTCAGGCTTCACGCGTGAGGCAGTCAATGTCAATGGCGATGCCGCCGTCAATACTGCCGATGTGGTGAGGATTTACAATGTAATCATCAATGGAGATTAGTATCAGGAGATGGGAAAAGTACGGGTTATATTAGCGATAATGCTGATGGTCGCAGTTGCGGCTATGGGCGATGTGGTGACAGGCATAAGTTCTACCACCAGGTATCGCATTGAGTCGCTCTATTTCCTCGGCAGCAGTGCAGCCATCGGTGCCAACCACAATGTCAACTCACCGCTGTGCATGACTATGGACGACGCAGCCAGTGAGGCCGACTGTTGGTGGTACTTCGTGGAGCAGGGCAGCGGTACAGGCAAGTATGCGCTCAAGAATGCCTCCACCGGTCAGTATATGACCCTCGACGACCAGTACACCAACAGCCCCCAGATACTGCGCTATGCCCACCTGTCGTCATACGTGGAGGGCGAGGCTTCCCTTTGGTATATCTGCAATACTACATCCTCCGACGACACCGAGATATTCTATTTCCAGAGCGTTGGCAACGAGAGTTTCTTCTTCAATGTCCGCACCGGCACCTATGTGCTTGGAGCCTACAGCAAGAGCGGCATACCCTATGGTCTCAACGAAACCTTTAATATCTATGACTCACAAGGCCGCCAATTTCACACAGGCGGTGGGTCAGGCCCCGACCCCATAGACCCTGTTCCCACCGACAGCACACAGATGGAGCCCATCGAGGGTAAGGTGCTGTTCGTCTACCGTGCCGACGGCAAGGTGGAGGCAGTGCCTGAGATGTATATTGAGAACACAAGCGGAATAAAGATTGACGATTCTCAATGCTCAATGCTCAATGCCCAATGTTCAATCACCACCACGGCCGGCGGCCCCTCCTTCGTCTATCAGGACTATGAGGTGGACTCGCTCTCCTATGTGGCCCCGGAGCTGCCCGCGTTCAACAGCTTTAAGTTCAACAACAAATACAATCCGCATATCATTGAAGATGCCATAGGTGTGTTTGACGAAGACACTCTCATCACTGTCAGCGTGGTGGGA
>JAGCYL010000039.1 GCA_017960825.1 Bacteroidaceae bacterium
CGCGTAGAGAGTGCAACCTTGCTTTATGGAGTAGATTGTCTGTAGTGGCTCATATAAGTCGCCTAACACTGCACGCAGACGGTTGGCAATAGCCTGCTCCTCAGCGTTGTTGACAGCCAACTGGGCATACCAAGGCAATACTTCGGGATATCCTACCACAGCATAACCCTCTTTCAGTTTGGCCTTGGCAGCTGCGTAGTTGATGGCGTCCTGGAGATTGCCGAGTTTGTCAACGAGACCTAACCTAAGAGCTTGGCTGCCGGTCCATACGCGGCCCTGGGCAATGCTGTCCACTTGGGCGAGAGTCTTCTTGCGGGCTCCAGCTACGCGAGTCATAAACAGCGTGTAGCCTTCCTCTACGTGGCTCTGGATGCGCTTGCCCTCTTCTTCGTTGAAGGGGCGGCCCATGCTGCCGAAGTCGGATAGCTTGTTTGTATTTACGACGTCAAACTTCAGACCCAGTTTGTTGGTCAGCAGCTCGCTGGCGTCGGGTATCATACCGAAGATGCCGATGGAGCCAGTGATGGTGGTGGGCTCAGCAAAGATGTAGTCGGCACCGGCGGCAATGTAGTAGCCGCCCGATGCAGCCACGCCGCCCATAGACACAACGACGGGTTTTTTCTTTGCGAGCACCTTGATGTTGTGCCACATCTGCTCGGAAGCAAAGGCACTGCCGCCAGGCGAGTTAATGCGCAGCACTACGGCCTTTACCTTGTCGTCTTTGGCCAGCTTCTGCATGTCCTTGCAAACAGTCTTGCCCACGATAGAGGCACCCATCGGGAGCCCACTACCTGCTTCGTCAACGATTTCGCCTTCAGCGTAGTAAATAGCAACCTGGCTGTCCATGTCGCCCTTCTTTTCGGCAGCTTCACACAGGGCAGAGGGCGTAATCAGATTCAGATTGTCGTCCTCCTTAACACCCAACTTCTTCTTGAGCATATCAGTGAACTCGTCCTTATACATCATGACGTCAACCAATCCGCTGGTCTTGGTTTCCTTGCTTGTGGCAAAGGCCATGAATTTGTCAGCAAGGTCGTTGGCAGTCTCTGGCTTCATCTTGCGGCTCTTGCTCATATCGCCGATAAAAGTCTGCCAGATATCGGTAAGGTAAGCGGTTATCTGCTCGCGATTGGCAGGCGACATCTGAGACTCTGTGAACGGCTCCACAGCGCTCTTGTAGGTACCTACCTTATACACCTGCATCTTCACACCAAGCTTGGCCATAAGGTCTTTGTAGAACATAATCTCCGAGCTCATTCCATGCCAATCGACCGAGCCAATGGGGTTGAGAGCCACCGTGTCGGCCAGCGAGCATATATAGTAGGCACCCTGTCCGTAGGTGTCGTCGCCGTAGGCATAGATAGGCTTGCCCGATTTCTTGAAGTCGAGCAGAGCCTGGCGTAGTTCCTGCAGCGTAGCTGGATAGGAACTCAGGGCACCGCTCTCGAGCCAGATTCCCTTAATATCGTCGTTATCCTTAGCTATCCGGATAGCCTTAAGAATCTTGTCGAGGCCGACGCTCTCGCTGTCATTGCCCAGAAGGCCTTGCAGAGTGTTGTCCTGCTGCTGCTCCGTAATCTCTCCGTTGAGATTGATGTGGAGCAGGCTGTTGCTCTTTACCATGGCCTTGTCAGAATCGCTGCTGACCAGCGCGCCAATGAGAGCAAAGAGAAGGAAAATGAAAATCAGCCCTGCGATGGTAAGGGCCACTAAGGATGAGAGGACATTAAGCCAGAAATGCTTGGTCCAAGGGAACTTTTGTTGGGGAGAGTTGTATTCCATAATAATTTAAGTTAGAGATTTTGTGCAAAAGTAGTAATTATTTAGGAGTAAAGAGTAAGGAGAAAGGAGATTTTTTGTGCTGGACCACAAATGCAAAAGAAAAATACACGCATTGTTGCATGTAGATGCAAAAAAAAGTGTAACTTCGCGGCATAATAACCGTTTGCTGCTTACTGTTTACCGTTTACTGTCAACTTGCAGAGAGTCAGGAGTCAACTTGTCAATTGAATGCTAAATAGCTAGATCGCACATTAATTGTACATTGTAAATTAATTATAACTCGTCAACATGTCCCGAATCAAAAGTTTCTTCAGTTTCCTTGGGCGCCACAAGTATGCTACAACGATAGTAATCTTTCTGGCGCTGATACTCTATCTGGATTCCAACAGTCTGTACAATCGTTACCTTATATATAAGGAGAACCGCGCCCTACAGGAAGAGATAGACGCCTATAAGGCGCAGTATCAGAGGGACACGCGAATGTATATGGAGCTTCAGCGAGATCCCAACGCTGCGATAAGGATAGCGCGCGAGAAATACTACATGAAAAACGAGAACGAGGACGTTTACGTGTTTGAAGATGAAGAAACTGAATAGCATACAACTGTTTATATATCGCCTTGGCGGCATATTGGTAATCATCGGTGCTGTGCTCAATCCGCTGGAGAGCGCGGCAGCACCATATATATATTGCGCTGGTGCGTTGATGTTTGCCTCCATGCAGATGCTGGCCAGCTACGAAGGCGACAGCATAGTTATACGCCGCTTGCGCCGCCAGCAGGTGCTGGGTGCGTTGCTGCTGATAGTGAGTGGAGCCATGATGTTCGGTCACCACTACCGAATGACCTATATGCGCCACAACGAATGGATGGTCGTAATGCTCATTGCTGCCATCTTTGAGTTGTATGCTGCCTTCCGCATCCCATACGAACTGGAAAAAGAAGAAAAGAAAGATTAAGTAATGTTAAAGATGCGCTGCTGATTAAACTTCAGCGCACGGTTTCTGTCTTACAAACAGAACAAACATTAACCCCACCTTAAAATATGAAGATTATGAAACGTACAATGATTTTTTGCCTCAGTCTTATTCTGGGGATTGCCACAATGATGGCTCAGGACACCCAGCAGTGTCCTAATGGTAACGGACAGCAACGTCCTAAGCTCACCACTGAGCAGAAGGCTCAGCTTATCACTGACCGTATGGCCAAGGCCTATGACCTTACTGCCGACCAGAAGGCCAAGCTCCTTGACCTTAACACCAAGGCTTTGGCTCCAAGGGGCCATAAGGCCGCGTCCTGCCCCAAGGATGGCGAGAAGAAGTGCGACAAGGCTGCACCCTGCCCCAAGGACGGCGAGAAGAAGTGCGACAAGGCTGCATCCTGCCCCAAGGATGGCGAGAAGCAATGTGACAAGGCCGCACCCTGTCCCAAGGACGGCGTGAAGAAGGGCGCTCCCGGCCCGGGCGGCTATTTCAAGGCTCTCGCTGAGATTATGACTCCAGAGCAGTTCAAAGCATACTGCACCGACAAGATGATTGAGCGCAGCCTGATGCCTCGTCGTCCGCAGATGCGTGGAGGCATGGGCTTCCGCGGAGTGCCTGGCGCAGGCTTTAGGGGAGGTCACGGCCCTCGTCATCGCAGCCACGGTCCTGGCATGAAAGGCCAGTCCTGTGCCCCTGCTAATGGCGAGTGTGCCCAGGGTGCAGGTCACCAATGCAGCAAGGATGGCAAAGCCATGGATTGCGCCAAGGCCGATGGCAAGGGCTGCAATCACGACATGAAGGGCTGCAAAGACGGTGGCAAGGCTTGCCAGCCCTGTCAGTGCGCCGGCAAGTGCGGCAAGCAGAGTTGCAAGAAGTGCAAGGCCTGCAAGAAATAGTATTTGTAACATATTCCATACGGCAGGGACGGAGTCTTCCGCCCCTGTTTTTTGTGTTTTTGGGGGAGGGAACTGGTGAACCAAAACGTGCAAAATTTACGATTTCTCCCCAACGTATTTTGGTCATATTATGAATTGTGCGTATCCTTGCACTTGCTAATAAAAATCATTTGAAAAATTATTATGAAAGCAAAAAGGTTATTACTAATGCTTGCCCTGCTCATAGGGGCATTGGCTGGCACACGAGCCGAAACTATCTCTACAACCTACGTTGACCTCAATGGCAAAACGCAGAGCGTTTCGGCTACAGTCCTTACCACTGAGACTGCCACGCTCGCCTCGGGGTGGTATGTCGTTAATTCATGGCTCAGAAACCACAACCGCATAAGGGTGGAGTCCGGTGCCAGCGTGAACCTAATCATTACTGACAATACGTCGTTCTACAACCTCAAAGGCATGACGGTCAACGAGGGCTCCAGCCTCACTGTCTGGGGACAGGCGACGAGCAACGGCAAATGGATTGTGGAAGACGCCGATATAGACTGCGCCTGTATTGGCGGTGAGCCGATGGACGGCGGTAACTCCAACAGCGGTGTCATCACCATCAATGGCTGCGATATCAAGGCTGTCAAATCCAGTGAGCGCGGCCGTTATACTTATCCTCAGGGCGCAGCCATCGGCGGCGGCGGCAATTCCCGTGCCTTCCACGGCAACGTAGAGGATGACGAGGAGGTGGGAACTTCTCCTGCGGAATAACGCATGCAAAATGCTAAACGTAAATAGCCCCCGCGTGATGTGACCCCGAAAAGTTGGACATTAAATTAGACATTAATTATTCAACTCTCTATAGTAGTGAGCTCGGTATTGTACCGGGCTCATTCCTTTTAACCTCAATTTTATTCTTTTATTGTTATACCAATCAATATATTTTC
>JAGCYL010000040.1 GCA_017960825.1 Bacteroidaceae bacterium
GTCGAACCCCTTGCAGATTTCCCAGGGGTGTCCCTTCTCGCGAGCCTCTCGCTGCCAGTCGCGGGCGGTGAAGTCGATACCTACCGTCACTGCGTCATAGTAGCGGTGGGCAAAGCGTTCTGGGATGCTCTTGCCCAATCGGCAAATCCTTACCACCAGCTCCGTCTCATAGTCCACCTGCTCGCTCCAGTCAGGGATGAAGAACGGCTTATGGTCCTTCAGCAGCGCCGAGTCCGCCTTGGTGAAAATCACGGGCCTATCTGGTTTATATAACGCTCCATCCAGCTCTTTATTGTGTTGGATGTAGTTCATTCCTACTGCAAAAATCTTCATACGCGTTCTTTATACTGTATTATATATAGGTTGCACAATTACAAAAAAAAGCCGAAAGCGCAAAACTTTCAGCCGTTTTTTCTTTTTCTCGTTTTTCTGAAATAAGGGCTATAGTCCACATACCCAAGGGTTATTCGGGGTGGCAGGTCTCGCAGCCATAACCTGACGAGCGACAGCCTTCCATGGAGCCCCAGCAAGTGCCGTGGCCGTCATGATAGCGCTTATCACCAGGACAGCATTTCTCTGCAGAACTACACCAGTAATTACCACCACTGCAATGGTCTTTCTTGCAGGAGGTGAATGCGGCCACCATGCCCATCAAGATGGCGCAGCTCATAATTGACAATAAGGTTTTTCTCATAGTTAACCAGTTTTAATTGTTAATAATCTGAGTTTTTATCTCGTTTAGTATCTCATCGTTCGTTTTCTCTAAGTAGTTTTTCTTAAACAGGTAGACATTGGGCACCGTTCCTTCTATAACGTAGCGTATCTGCCCCTTCTCTATGTAGAGTAGCGTTGGCAGCACCTTGATAAAGCCCTGCAGGGCATCGCCTACGTATTCCGACTCGAAGTCAATGTCCAGCAAACGGTTCTTGCGCTCTGTCGGTTCTGTAACACAAAGCGTCACCAGTCGGTCTGCGACACCCTGCCGATACTTCTTGATATTCTCTATGCCATTGGCACAAGTACCGCAGGAGTGCGAAAATACCCATACCACATACGTGGAGTCGTTGCTGGCGTGCAGATACGGGGCTAAAGGAGTCTCTTTCACCTGCAGGTTCAGCAACTCGTGTGGACGTGCAAATTGGTTGGCATAGAAAGAAGACAGGTGCCAACTGTTACCTGTCCAGAAGGCGCCTCCCACCATCAATACTCCTATCAGGCCCCACTGCCAAGGGCTTACTCCCTTGTTGGTGCCGAATTTGATAACGATGCAACACAGCAGCATCAGTACGGCATTGCGCAGATAAGTCAGCCACGAGGGCAACTCCCTTCCAATGTCTCCAAAACAGCCACAGTCTTCAATGCCGTGGAACACGTTGCCATAGAGGAAAGCGCCAGTAAACACCAGCAACATCAGCAGGCTGAGCAGCGCAAAGAGTCGGGTGCTTATCTGTAACAGCAGGCACAATCCCGCCAATAGCTCGGCAAGCACTATCAGTGGAGCGAGGACAGAGAGCCACGGCAGTCCGTAGGAGGAGATGAGTTCTCCAAAGCCTCCAGCATTGACCATCTTGCCTGTGGCCGACAGCAGGAAAACCACTGCCACCACCAGTTCGCAAAGTCGCACCACGTCGGTTCTCATATTCTTCTACCTCTTCATATTCGTCAAGTCACTAAGACCTTAGTACTCCCAGAAGTAGGTTCTTGTGTCGCCTCCTCCTGAGCTCTTCGTGACTACAGCCTTGATGGCGCGGCCCTGAGCGTCGAGCGTCCAGGAAATGGTGGCTTGTGTACCACTGTCGCTCCATGCCAGTGGCAAGTGTTTGGGACCGAAACCGATGGCACCCGTTACATAAGTGAAATCATCATCCATATCGATACCCATGATATCATCCCACTGGAGCACCCCGGCCACATTCTCTATAGGAGTGCCATGAGTGGCATCCGTATAAGCTAAAGTGGTAAGACCTCCCGTCCATCCACCTGATAAGAAGTCATTGTTCTGCCAGTTTAGCGACAACGTTTCTACGCGTGTACTACCTGCAGGTATGTACTTCATTTTCACAAAGTGACCAGCAGCGTCATACTCGAATTCCTGGTTGGCTCTTGGACTTTCAATTTTACTGACGAATCCATTGCTGCCCACAGTTAAAATCATATTCTGTTTAAATGCGCCATTCTCGTATTGTGCGCCTGTAGCTACGTTTCCATTATAGGTAATAATCACATCCTCCGTCTTATCAATGGTTGTTCCAGAGTATCTGTCGCGATGAATCTTGGTCACAAAGCCATTAGCGTCGTATGTCACCGTATAACGGTCGTAACCCTCACGACCATAAGCCTTCACCAGATTGCTGCCAAAGACACGTCGGGCGCCTTGGAATGCTCCTGCAGTACCTCCGCCGCCAGCATCACCTCCTCCAGGGGTGTCCGACGAGGAACTGTCACTACCGCCACAAGCACTAATGGTCAGCATAAGAGCTGCCAACATTGTCAAGCCCATCAAGGCACTAACCAAATTCTTTTTCATCATGTAATTGTAATTTAGTTGTTTATAATACACCGAGTTAATTGATAGTAATTCTGATTTCCTTAAATCGGTGCAAATATAGTAAAAATAATAATAAGCTCACGCACTAATGGAGAAAAAACTTACATATGTGGAATATAATTCAACAAAAGACTGTATTTTGGCAAATAAATAATAAGAATATGTCAGCATTTAATAGCTTGATGAAAACTACTCTTCAACGTTAAATCGGTATTCACTCAACGCCAAATCGCTATTTCTTCAAC
>JAGCYL010000041.1 GCA_017960825.1 Bacteroidaceae bacterium
AACCGACGACATTCAGAACCACAATCTGACGCTCTAACCAACTGAACTATAGGCACCATGTGAGACCCTTTCTTGTTCTCCTTTATGGGGAAAATCGACACAGGGTCTGTTTTCGGGGTGCAAATTTAGATGTTTTTTCTGAAACTGGAAAAGAAATCAGAAGATTTTTTTCTGTGAAGCCAAAAGGGTGTTGGTCATCAGTGAGCAGATGGTCATGGGGCCAACGCCGCCTGGCACGGGTGTGATGTAGGAGCAGAGGGGTGCCACTTCGTCGAATTTGACGTCGCCGCAGAGGCGGAAGCCTTTCTTGCGTGTGGCATCGGGTACGCGCGTGGTACCTACATCTATTATTATTGCTCCTTTCTTCACCATGTCGGCTGTGACGAACTCGGGCTGGCCTATGGCGGCGATGATGATGTCGGCCTGGCGGCACTCGTCCTTGAGGGTGGTGGAGCGGCTGTGGCATACGGTGACGGTGGCGTCGCCGTACTGTTTCTGCATCATGAGCTGTGCCATGGGTTTGCCTACGATGTTGCTGCGGCCGAGGATGACGCACTTCTTGCCGGAGGTGGGTATCTCGTAGCGCTGCAGGAGCTCAAGGATGCCTTTGGGGGTGGCGGAGATGAAGCAGGGGAGGCCGATGGCCATGCGCCCCACGTTGATGGGGTGGAATCCGTCGACGTCCTTGTGGTAGTCGATGGCCTCGATTACTTTCTGCTCGTCTATGTGGCGGGGCAGGGGGAGCTGCACGATGAAGCCGTCAACGTCGGGGTCGTTGTTGAGTTTGTCGACCTCGTGGAGGAGCTGCTCCTCGGTGATGTCGTCCTCGAAGCGCAGCAGGGTGGAGGTGAAGCCGCACTCTTTGCATGCGAGCACTTTGTTGGCTACGTAGGTCTCGCTGCCGCCGTCATGGCCTACGAGGATGGCGGCCAGGTGGGGGCGCTTGCCGCCACGGGCCACGATGTCTGCTACCTGCTGGGCTATCTCTGCCTTGATAGTGGCGGCTGTCTGTTTTCCGTCGATAAGTACCATATCTGTTTACTATTGGGCGATTTACTATTTACGATTTATTTTAGGCGCGGCCCATCTTGCGCATGGCGGCAAGGCCTTTCATCTTGCTGCCGAGGCCGGGGCTGCTGACCATTCGCATCATCTTGCGGGTCTGGTCAAACTGCTTGAGCATTTTGTTGACTTCCTGCAGGGTGTTGCCGGAACCGCGTGCTATGCGGGCGCGGCGGCTGGAGTCTATCTTGTCGGGATTGGCGCGCTCGAAGGGTGTCATGGAGCCGATGATGGCTTCTATCTGCTTGAAGGCGTTGTTGTCGATGTCAACGTCCTTGAGGGCCTTGCCTACGCCTGGTATCATGGAGGCGAGGTCCTTGATGTTGCCCATCTTCTTGATCTGGCGTATCTGGGAGAGGAAGTCGTTGAAGTCGAATTTGTTTTGGGCAAGTTTCTTGCTTATCTTGCGTGCTTCCTGCTCGTCATATACTTGCTGGGCGCGCTCCACGAGTGACACTACGTCGCCCATGCCGAGGATTCGGTTGGCCATGCGGTCGGGGTGGAAGACGTCGAAGGCGTCCATCTTCTCGCCTGTTCCGATGAACTTGATGGGCTTGCCCACCACGCTGCGTATGGACACGGCGGCTCCTCCTCGGGTGTCGCCGTCGAGCTTGGTCATGACGATGCCGGTGTAGTCGAGGCGCTCGTTGAACTCGCGGGCGGTGTTGACGGCGTCTTGGCCGGTCATGGAGTCAACGACGAAGAGGGTCTCGTCGGGGTTGACGGCCTGCTTGATGGCGGCTATCTCCTGCATCATCTGCTCGTCGATGGCCAGGCGGCCTGCGGTGTCGATGATGACAAGGTTGTATTCCTCTTGCTTGGCGTGGCGGATGGCGTTGCGGGCTATGTCAACGGGGTCGTTGGTGCCCGGCTCGGGATAGACGGGCACTCCTATCTGTTCGCCTACGACCTGCAGCTGATTGATGGCTGCAGGGCGATAGACGTCGCATGCCACGAGGAGGGGCTTCTTGCCCAGCTTGCTCTTCTGCCAGTTGGCCAACTTGCCGGAGAAAGTGGTCTTGCCGGAACCTTGCAGTCCTGACATTAGTATAATGCTCGGGCGCGAGTGGAGCTGCAGCTCGGAGGTCTCGCTGCCCATGAGGGTGATGAGTTCGTCGTGTACTACCTTGATGAGGAGCTCGCCGGGCCTGACTGATGTGAGGACATTCTGTCCCATCATCTTTTGCTTCACTTCATCGGTGAACTGCTTGGCTACCTTATAGTTAACGTCGGCATCGGAGAGGGCCTTGCGTATCTCCTTGACTGTCTCAGCTACATTGATTTCGGTGATGCGTCCTTGGCCTTTGAGCACCTTGAACGAGCGTTCGAGTTTTTCGCTTAGATTTTCAAACATAGTATGGTTGTAAAGTTGCAGTGTTCGAAAGTTGGAGAGTTTCTTTTGCGGCGCGAAGTTAGTAAAATTTTTGCTAAATGGCGTATGGCAACTTGACATTTTTCGATGCGGTGGGAATATTTGTGTGTTTATATATTTGACTTTCAAGATATTTAATGTTTTTTGATTTTTGTAAACAATAAATAACGAAATGCGGAGTTATTATTATAAATAATACGCGACAGGAATAATGAACTTGCTGAGCATCATATTACCGGTGATTGTCAGTGCGGCCCTGACGGCATTGATGGTGCTATTTATTCTCCGCCTGTCGTTTAAGAAAAAGTTGTTTGACAAGGTTGATGAGCGTACTGTCCACTCTGGCGTTGTGCCGAGGCTCGGAGGCAGTGCGTTTATTTTATCTGTACTGGTGGCACTGGGTATGACGGTGCTGATGTCGGACGACAATGATATCAGGTGCTGTCTCACGGCGTGGAGCGGGGGGCTGCAGTACTGGGCCTTGATTGGCGCTGCGCTGATCATCTATTTCTCCGGGCTGTGGGACGACATCAAGAGCGTGGGCTACAAGATGAAGTTCCTGTGCCAGGCTGTGAGCGCGCTGCTGGTGGTAGCTGTTGGCAATTTCTGGGTCAACGACCTGTGTGGGTTGTTTGGTGTGTGGGAGTTGTCGCCCTGGGTGGGCAAGCCGCTGTCGGTGCTGCTGGTGGTGTATATCATCAATGCTTTTAATCTGATAGACGGGATTGACGGTCTGGCGTCATCGCTGGGCTTTATTGCCACGTCGGTAATGGGTGCGCTGTTTATGATGACAGGGCAGCATATAATGGCCGTGTTGTCGCTGGCCTTGGCTGTGTCGCTGGCAGTGTTTTTCTGCTTTAACAAGTTTGGCAGTACCCACAGTCACACCAAGATTTTTATGGGTGACGGGGGGAGCCAGACGATGGGACTGATTATCGCGGTGCTGGTGATATTCATGTCGATGCGCAAGCCTGGCGAGGTGGCATACAGTGCGGTGCAGTCGCCTGTTATTCCCTTCTGCCTGATTATCATCCCTTGCTTTGATGCCGTGAGGGTGATGGTGGGTCGTATGCTGAGGGGCAGCAATCCCTTCTTGCCTGACAAGACGCACATTCACCATAGGTTCATGCGCATAGGATTCAGCGCCACCCGCACGCTGGTGACCATAGTGTTGCTGGACGTGCTGTTTGTGGCTGTAAATATTGCCCTCGCGGTGGCTGACTTAGGTATCGACGGCTGGGTTAAGATTAATCTGATTCTAGCCCTCGACCTTGCTATCTGGTGGGGGGTGAGCAGGAAATTGACAACTGAGGAGCGACTCCCGACTCTTGAAAATTGAAAATATAGAGCTATGAAAATCTCCATAATAACCACAACATATAACAGTGCGAGCACAGTGGCGGACACCCTGCGCAGCGTGCTGGCGCAGACGTATAAGGATATCGACTATATCGTGGTTGACGGGGCGAGCTCTGACAGTACGCTCGATATCATTAAGGAATATGAGCCTAAGTTCGGCGGCCGCATGCGCTGGGTGTCCGGGAAGGACGGCGGTGTGTATGAGGCAATGAACAAGGGTATCCGCATGGCCAAGGGCGACGTGATAGGTTTTCTCAACTCTGATGATTTCTACTACGACGAGCGTGTGCTGGAGGATATCAACGCTGCGATGGACGGCCAGCCCGTGGACTGTGTGTATGGCGACCTAAAATTCGTGAAGGCCGACGATACGAGCTGCGTGGTGCGCATCTGGAAGGGTTCGCAGTATAAGAAGGGAGCCTTCCGGCGCGGATGGCATCCGGCGCACCCCACGTTCTATGCGCGCCGTGAGTGCTTTGAGCGCCTGGGGGTGTTCAACACGCGTTTCCCTGTCTCGGCGGACTTCGACCTGATGCTGCGCTTTATTGAGGTGGGCGGACTGCGCAATCTCTATGTGCCGCGCTACTTTATAATGATGCGCAAGGGTGGGGAGAGCACGGGCAGCCTGCGCAACATCATTCGTGGTAATCTTGCCATCATGAGGACTTTGCGCGAGAACGGCTATCATACATCGCCCTTTATCGTGATGCGGCGCCTGCTGCACAAGGTGTGGGTCACCATGCAGGGAAGGCTGCGCCCGGCTCACGTTAAGAATATTGAACATTGAACATTGAATATTAACTCAAAACTCAATACTGCTACTTAGCTTCTGTATCATATATATGGACCTGTCTTTCCTACTTAAAATAACGCCATTCTTTATCTCTTGTGTGCTGGGACTGCTTATCATTCCCAACCTGCGCCTGTTGGCGTCGAAGAAGAAGAATTTCCTGCCTGAGAATGCTGATAATCCGAAAAACGGAATGATGGTGGGCGGAATAGCTTTCTTCCCTATTATCCTGATTGCCTTGTGCACCAGCGTCTCGCTGCCTTATCTGCTGCAGATAGCGGAATTGCGTGTCAGGGTAGAGCCGGCGGCGATGCGTATCATGCAGCTCATCGTGGGGTGCTCAATTCTCTTCATCACGGGACTGAAAGACGACCTCCACGGCACGGGTGGCTTTGTGAAGGTGGGCACTCTGTTCATTGCTGC
>JAGCYL010000042.1 GCA_017960825.1 Bacteroidaceae bacterium
CAGCGGCAACGAGATATGACGATATGCCGGAGCAATCCAGAAAGGCGTACTCTGCAATATACTTTACAGAGGCAGGGATATTGACAGTGGTAAGCCTGTCACAATAGGCAAAAGCATACTGTTCAATAGTATCAACACTGTTGGGGATGAATATGCTGTTGAGGTTGCAGTTGGTGAAGGTGCTCTTCCTTATTACGCTTACCTGGGACGGGATGTTGATAGCATTCAGAGAATAACAATAGTAAAAGGCATCTTCGCGAATGTCTATGATAGAAGTCGGCAAAGAGACAGAGGTCACCGTGCCGAGCATCTTAAAGGCGCCTTCATTTATGCCGGTCACCACATACGGCGTGGTGCCGTAACAGGCCATGGGTTGCACGGTGATATGCTCGCCCGTCACGTTGTTGTAGTTGGACGAAGTGACGCTCACTCCGCCCACCTTGATGCCGTAGTCCTCAGCCAGACATATAATAGAGAACAGAGAACAGAGAACAGAGAACAGAAATATTTTTTTCATAGCTTGATTTGATGATTTGACGATGTTGTTATTTTACTATTTGATAATTCCTAACTACTAACTCCTAATCTATTCCACATCCGACTGGTCAACATCACCTGCGACATCGGCAGGATGAAGTCCGGGCTCCACCGCCTCCTCGCTCTTGATAAGTTGCACATTTGTCTGCTCTACAATGTTGAGCTTGATACTGTTGTTGTCTGCCACAGGCTTATACCACCATTTTTTGCTGAAATAGTCGCGAAGGTCTTTCGACTGGAAGACATAGCCGTGACGAGCGAGAATCTCGTTGCGCATCAAGCGCAGCTGCTCTCTCGGAATGTTCATGAGATATGGCGTGTTGAGCAGTGTGTTGGCAATCACGTCGCTCCACTCGGCATGGACCAGCGTCGCTTGCTGTGCACTGCAGTTGGCCTCATCATCAGGCGTGAGCACCATGGTCCACATAGCATCGCCATTGGGCTTGCGCACAGCGAGGAAATTCATGCCGTTCTGGCGTATATACTGCACCCGCCAATTCCACTCGGCAAAACGAATGGGACACTCCTCCGCCTGGCGGCTCGGAATAATCTTGTACTCGCCGGGCTTGTTGCCCACCTTCTCAAGAGTCAGCTCGTTGTTCTCCTGAGTTGTCATATACACGATGGTTCCCATTCTCACCTCCTGCACGGTGTACAGACTCCACCCGTCAAAAAACTTGTCGTCCTTCTTGATTGTCTGGGCGCTTACAACAGTCACACACACCAGCAACAATGCCAGGATAATTCTTCTTTTGGTTCTCATGTTACTATATTTAATTATTGTTACTGCAAAGTTACACATTTTTGTGCAAATATCATCATTTTATTGAAAAAAAGTGTCAGAAAATTATACCATTAAGCAAGACGCCTGCCCCCGTGGCCCTCACCCTTACCTAGGAGAAATAATTCCCCCTTAAATGAAAAATGTAGACGAATAGACGTCTACATTTTGGGAGGGGGGGAAGGTCTACAAATCCTGGTCGAGGAAGATGCCCTTGGGCGTCAGTGTCTTGACGTGGAGCTTGCCGTCGCGGCAGGTGAGGACAGTGACTGCGCATTTCTTGACGCTGGGGCCTCCGCCGATGAGCACGGGGAAACGGCATCCGTCCACGCCCTTGGCATGCCACTTGAGGTCGTGGGTGTGGGCGCCGAAGGCAATGTTGAATGGCTGGTCCTTGAGCAGCGGTCCCCACTGCTCAAGCCCGGGGCGGTATTTGTCGTCGTTGCCAAACACGGGGATATGGCTGATGAGCACGCGGTGGGCTGCCTTGCGAAAGTCCTTGCTCTTCAGCTCGCTGTTAAGAAACGCCAGCGGGTCGTTGCGCAGCTGCGTGAAATCGTTGAGCCCTGCATATACGGGGGTGGTGTCGGGCTTGTCTTCGCCTGCATCGAGGAAGATAAATCGCGTGTCGCCCCAGGTGAACGCCCCATAGGTGAGCCCATCGCGGTAGCCGATGAGGTCGTGCATGCCTGCGGAGTAGAAATTGCGTATCTCGTGATTGCCGCGAATAAAGAACACGGGTTTCTCGGCAGCATTGATGGGGTCGGCGCAGTTGTGTATCATGCGCACGGCCTCGGCATAGTCCACGGGCTCGGGCAGGCAGTCGCCGTTGAAGATTACGAAGTCGTAGTCCACGTTTCTGACGAGGGTGCGCAGTGTGTCATATCCAGCCTTAAACTGATGGAGGTCATTGAAGATAAGGGCTGTGAAGTCGGAAGATTTGAAATTTGAAATTTCCTTTGCGACTGGTGTCTTGAAACTGTAGAAGGGTGTCTTCACGGTGTCGCCGAACACAGTCTGGTATGCTCGCTTATGGGTTAGCCCTACCGCGCACACGCGGTAAAAATATCGGTGGCCGGGCTGCAGATGGGTGAGGCGTACGCTGTTGTCAAGGCGATAGCACTCCTCCTGGCCACCCAGCATGGCGCGGACGCGCTGAGTATGGAGTGTGTCCTCGCCATACTCCACCCATGTGTGGCATACGCTGCCGGTGTTGTACATCACGGTCATCTCCGTGGGGCGCGGGTCTTGCAGATAGGGCTTGGTGGTCATGAGCTCCGCGGCTGGGGTCTTGAGCACCAGGTCGGCCACTATGGGGCGGTGGTCGGAGCTCACGCTGTCGTCTGCCACCCATGCTCTGTCGCACGCCACGGGCTGCGGTCCGCCATTCTTATAGGCTGCGATGTAGTCAATACATTCATTAGGCTTGTCAGCAGGATAGGTGGGGGTCTTGGCGTCGCTGAGCATATAGAAGCTGTCCTTCATCCGCTTGAGGAACGGGGTGTCGGGATGGCTGTTCCAGTCGCCCATGAGGATAAAGGGCTTGGCCCAGCGCGCTGCCTCGCGCAGTATGGTGTCGCAGGCTGCCGCATGCTCGTCCTCGAGGAGGGAGAGATGGGTGCAGGCCACTACGCAGTCGCTGAACTCGCACACCAGCAGCACGCGGTCTTCATCGCGGCTGGGCATGGGTATGCGCTTCACGCTCAGCGGTCGCTCCTTGCTGAGCAACGCCACGCCGTAGGAGCCTTTCCCCAGCGGGATGGCCGATGCGTAGGTGGAGCGCATCAGGGTGCGGATGCCGAGTGCCTCTGCCTGATAGACGCTCTCGCTGCGACTGGCGCAGCTGTCCATCTCCTGCAATGCCACGAAGTCGGCGTGGTATTTCTCTATCACGCTGGCCGTGCGCTCCAGGTTGAGGTCATACTTCATGCCTGCGCAATGGCGCACATTGTAGGTCATCACGCGGATATTCTTAGCACCTGCCTCAATGAGAATTGAAGAATTAAAGAATAGAAGAATTGAAAAGAGGAACGCGAGGGTTATCAGCTTTCTCATAATGAGAATTGAAGAAAAATTGAAGAATTAAAGAATCTCCCATACAGGGAGGGGAGAAGACGCCTTTTGTCCCGCCTTTCTGCACTCCCCCTTCATGGGGGAGCGGGGAGGGGGTCTGTCTCTATAAACTATAAACTATAAACTATTAAACTATTAAACTATAAACTCTATATCTAATACCTTCTCTTGTTCTTGAAGAATCTCATTGCGAAATAGGCATTGAGATTGAAAC
>JAGCYL010000043.1 GCA_017960825.1 Bacteroidaceae bacterium
ACTACACGATGGGTGGCATCTGGGTGGACTACGAACTGCAGACCACCATCCCTGGACTCTTCGCGATTGGTGAGTGCAACTTCTCCGACCACGGTGCCAACCGTCTCGGTGCCAGCGCCTTGGTATCGACGAGATACGCCAGCGCTACGGCAACCTCTTCGATATGTATGAGGAGATAACAGACGTCAATCCGGGCGAGTTCGTGAAGTCCGTCAACGGCATCGACTACTACAAGCCGATGATGATATTCCCCGCCATCCACTACACCATGGGCGGTATCTGGGTTGACTATGAGCTGCAGACCACCATCCCCGGCCTGTTTGCCATCGGTGAGTGCAACTTCTCCGACCACGGTGCCAACCGCCTCGGCGCATCAGCGCTGATGCAGGGTCTGGCTGACGGTTACTTCGTGTTGCCCTACACTATCCAGAACTATCTCTCCGACCAGGCCGTTTGGCCGAAGCTGTCCACCGACACGCCCGAGTTTGCCGAGGCTGAGAAGGCAGTGGATGCAGAGATTGACCGATTGATGGGCATCCAGGGCAAGCGCTCCGTTGACTCTATCCACAAGGAGCTCGGCCACATCATGTGGGAGCATGTGGGCATGGGTCGCACCAAGGAAGGCCTCGAGGAAGGTCTCAAGCTACTCAAGGCCCTGCGCAAGGAGTTCAACGAGAACCTCTTTGTGCCTGGCAAGAAGGAAGGCCTCAACACTGAGCTTGACAAGGCTATACACCTTCGCGACTTCATCACCATGGGTGAATTGGTAGCCACCGACGCCCTCCACCGCGAGGAGTCATGTGGCGGCCACTTCCGCGAGGAGCACCAGACGGAGGAAGGCGAGGCCAAGCGTGACGACGAGAACTTCTTCTACGTAGGCTGCTGGGAATATCAGGGTGCTGACGAGAAGGCTCCTGTACTCCACAAGGAAAAGCTGGAGTATGAGGCCATCAAGGTTCAGATACGTAACTATAAGAATTAGTTGACGAGTTAACAAGTAAACAAGTTGACAAGTTGTTACCTGAAGACTTGTTTGCGCATTAACGAATCAACATAAGAGATGATAACAATAATAACACTAAGGATGACGAGTGTGCAAGTTGTATGGTAACGAGTCATAAAAGTTTGACCGTCTGGAAAAAGAGCATTGAGCACGTTTTGAATATCTACAAGGCTACTCAATCATTTCCAAAAGAAGAAATGTTTGGAATAGTTCCACAGATGCGTCGAGCCGCGGTCTCAATATCATCAAATATTGCAGAAGGTTACGGACGGGTTTACTCTAAAGAGACAATCAAATTCCTAAGCAATGCTTCTTGGCTCTGCTTCCGAATTAGAAACGCAGTTAATAATATCGAAAGATCTAAACTTCTTGACGATTGAAAAGGCTGCAAGTCTCCAAAAAGAGATTGAAGAAATAATCCGTATGCTGTCCGCTCTAATCAAATCAACCGACAAACAACTTGTTAACTCGTCAACTCGTTAACTTGTCAACTAAAAATTATGAAAAACATTTCTTTCACCATCAAATATTGGAAGCAGAATGGTCCTAAGGATAAGGGTCATTTCGACACACATGAGATGAAGAACATCCCCGACGACACCTCGTTCCTTGAGATGCTCGACATCCTCAACGAGGAGCTCATCGAGGAGGGCAAGGAGCCCTTCGTCTTTGACCACGACTGCCGCGAGGGCATCTGCGGTATGTGCTCACTCTACATCAACGGCACTCCCCACGGCAAGACAGCCACTGGCGCTACTACCTGCCAGCTCTACATGCGTCGCTTCAAGGACGGCGACACCATCACCGTGGAGCCCTGGCGCTCCGCAGCCTTCCCTGTAATCAAGGACTGCATGGTTGACCGCTCCGCCTTCGACAAGATTATCCAGGCTGGCGG
This sequence comes from Bacteroidaceae bacterium, assembly GCA_017960825.1. GTDB lineage: Bacteria > Bacteroidota > Bacteroidia > Bacteroidales > Bacteroidaceae > UBA6382. The sequence goes on from JAGCYL010000043.1 coordinate 1,899, forward strand.
CTACACCTCCGTGCGCACCGGTCAGCCGCAGGATGCCAACGCCATCCTTATCCCCAAGCAGGATGCCGACGAGGCAATGGACTGCGCTACCTGCATCGGTTGCGGCGCATGCGTGGCAGCTTGTAAGAACGGCTCCGCCATGCTCTTCATCAGCAGCAAGGTGAGCCAGCTCGCCCTCCTGCCGCAGGGCAAGCCGGAGGCTGCCAAGCGCGTCAAGGCCATGGTAGCTCGCATGGACGAACTGGGCTTCGGCAACTGCACCAACACCCGCGCTTGCGAGGCAGTATGCCCCAAGAACGAGACCATAGCCAATATAGCTCGCATGAACCGCGAGTTCCTAAAAGCAAAATGCAAAGACTGAACCGAATTTCATTAAGGGGATGTGTCCAAAATAGGCACATCCCTTTTTTCCTTTATTTAATAATATACAGAATTATATACAGAGATTAAAAACATGAGTTCTAATTATAAACTATTAATATTGATAATTTCTTTGGTTATCTTAAATTTTGGTTGTCAAAAACACACATCATCGCGCCCAACTGTTAAGAGAGCTATAGAGTATGGACGCGAGTATATTTCGAGTCCAATTGTTAAGAAAGCTATGGACTATGGACGCGAGTCTATTAATCAGTATTTGGCCGAAAAAGCTCAATCTTATGGCGTTGCCATTCCTGCTATCAAAATGGAACCAATTTTTGTGGTTGATTCTTTTTGTGTCCTAACCATAACAATAGATGTGCCGGATAAAGAAAATGAAGGTGAATATTTCTTTTATATTAATACAGACAATTCAATATCTGAGGCACTACATTGTAAAGGAGCTTTGTATAACGAGATAGGATGGTTGCTTTCTCGAAGCGATAGAGATGATTTAATGTGGGGAGAAAATAAAGAAAGTATATATGAGAAATATGCAACAGAGTTTGCGTCACCTGATTCATGGGAGAAAATCTATAATGAGAAGGATGATTTCGGCGGAACGTTAAAGTACCATATTCTCAGAGGATTTGACCGTTTAAAGAAATGGGGGAAATTCTTTGACGAGCATCATTAAGGTTGTACAAATAAATCATGATAAAACGAGACCCTTGATAACAAAGGAACCTCACTTCAGATATACCTATAGGCTTTATAAACGAGGTTGAATAAATGCATATTTTTCTATTCCATCTTCATGCCAGCAAAGAATAAGATAATTATCTTTCATTCCTGTTGTTAAGAATGTTTCAAGTAGTAATGAAGAATTCCTTTTAAAGCATTCTATCGAAAGCGGAAGATGCGGTTTGGTATAGTTACCGTAACGAGAGCCTTCTTCACAAAAAATGTGAAAATCCTGTAAGGGCTTTCCGACGTTTGTAATTGTTAATCTACATGAGCCGGGTATTCTAATCTCTTCACACTTTAGCTGTGCATAGGTTTCCTGTAACGGATAGATTTCTAATAAACAATAATAGATTCTTTTTGTCATTTTTTTTGTTTGTAAAAATATTCTAAAACATCTTTGGTGGCAAAATTAGATGCAATAGCAATCATGGGCAAATGTTTTATTGGAAATCTTGCTGGTTTTGAAAAAAACGTAGCTGACATATAGTTAGTGTATGATTAATAATATGACATGAATACTATACAAAATGAGAAAATAATAAGATAATCTATTTATGAATAATGGAGATAATACTCCTAGGATATTGGACATGGACGAGCTCGGCTTCGGTAACTGCACCAACACCCGCGCTTGCGAGGCAGTATGCCCCAAGAACGAGACCATAGCCAATATAGCTCGCATGAACCGCGAGTTCCTGAAGGCTAAGTGCAAGGACTAACCCTGCATGTTACAATAAATAGGTGGCGGCATCCCCTTGAGGTGCCGCCACTTGTTAGTATGTCCTTGCTCATGAGTTGAGATTAAGTATCAACGCAAAAGAATGCCCGTGAAGATGCGCCCCGAGTTGATGCCGAGGCGGCGGGCAGAGAAATAGATGTCTGATTGCATGAATGTGCAGATGGGAGACACTGTGATGTTGTCAGCCCTGACTCCGGCAGCCGTCAGTTGCAGACGATTGCACTCCGGCAGGTCAATATGCCATTTCTCGCCGACCCCATCAGAGCATGCCATCTTTTTGCTGAGAGCCTCCATCTCGAAGCCCTCGCCTGCAAAAGACTCATACACCTCGTCGCCCACCTCAAAAGAATCAAGATGGATGCCGGGACCAATCTGCGCCGTAATGTCAGCGGGTTGGGTGCCATAGACCGCGGTCATCTTTGCCAGAGCCTTCTGTGCGATACGCTTCACCGTTCCCCGCCATCCGGCATGAACGGCGCAAACGGCCCGATGTACACTGTCATACAGAAGCACAGGGATGCAGTCGGCAGTGGAAACACCGATGCACACCCCCGCCATGTCGGTCATCAGCGCGTCGATGCCTTCGAGACTCTCAGTCCGTTCCTTTGCAGGGAGACCTATCATCATCTCATCGACAACGGCGATTTCGTCACCATGTACCTGATGAGGCATAACCAGACGGTCCTCGCCAATGCCTAGGAGACGGCAGAGCCCTTCGCGATTTCGCCTGATGGCATCCTCGTTGTCGCCGCAGTAGGGATTGATGTTAAACTCGCCGTAGCGCCCCTCGCTGCAGCCCCCCTGACGCGTGGTGCTGAAAGCCGTCACGTCTTTGCCAAGATGATATAAATTCAGATTAGGTAGAGCCACACTCGCTATTTTTGTTTGCAAAGGTACAAAACATGCGAAGAAAGAACTATCTTTGCATCGATAAAAATGTAAAACGACGAAAATAGGAGACAAAGCCCCGGTTTTTTCTTCGAACGGACAAAAAGCCCCTCACATTCTTATGAAATAAGGTAGCGTATGTAAAAAAAATCCCGTAACTTTGCATTGTAAATACCTCTTATTATAACATGAAGATTTCTAGGATAAATATTGCTAAGATAGATGATGCGGCTAAGGTGTCGGCGCTGCTTGACGACAGTGGCGTGGAGTGGAACACCATAGGGTGCTGCAACTGGCCCCAGGACTATCCCTACGTGCCCAAGGCAGAATTTCGCATCGCGTACACTGACGAGGCGCTACTCGTGCACTACCGAGTGAGCGAGGACAGTGTGAGGGCGAAGTACGGCACCGACGACGGCGACGTGTGGACCGACTCCTGTATGGAGATGTTCTTGTCGCCGTGTCCTGACGACGGCTCCTACTACAACCTGGAGTGCAACTGCATCGGCACTGTGCTACTGGGCTACGGCGATGGAAAAGGCTATAAAGAGCGCGCCTCCGCTGAGTTGACGGGGGCCATCAAGCGCTGGGCCTCGCTGGGGCGAACTCCCTTTGCGGAGCGCGAAGCCGAAGGCCCTTGGGAGGTGGCGCTGATCGTGCCGTTCGCCTCCTATTGGAGACACACCTTCTGCCCTGAGGCGGGGATGCAGATACGAGGCAACTTCTATAAGTGCGGCGACGAGCTGCAGAAGCCTCACTTCCTCTCCTGGGCTCCAATCGTATGGGAGAAACCAAACTTCCACCTCCCGCAGTACTTCGCGGAAATAATGTTCGGCTAACCGAATTTGTCATAAAAGAGAGGACAGTCATTCTTGATATGTCCTTTTTTTGGTATAAAAATTTGGCTCAAATGAAAATAAATGCGAACTTTGCACATAATAAACAACAAAGCGATTATTAACCCCTAAACATAAAACTATGGTAAAAAAATTACTCATCTTGTTTGCACTCGCCCTGACAGCGGCCACATGGACCACTATGGATGCCCGCTGGGTGATTGGCGAGCGCAAGAACGCCAGCCAGATACAGGCTGGTGATACCGTGGTGCTACAGTTTGTGGCCAGAGAATCTCAGTCTGACCGCTACCTGCAGGTGGCTGACGAATCCTACACCGACCGCGACCTTATCATCGGGCAGGGTCTGGGCATAGGCAGTGCAGCTATCATTACCTTTGAGGAGGGCCCCACCGACATCCGCACGGATGCTCCCACTCTCTTCATGAAGTTTGTGGAGAACGAAAAGTACATCAAGGCTAAGTATTATGTGTGGGACCCCCCAGGCATGACGCTCACCCCGTCAGTCGATGAGGCTGCTCCTTGGCAGGTGCTCAGCTGTGGCGAGCCTATCCCATGGTATGAGGAAGACAACTCCTTCACCCATTGGGAGTTTGCTGATGATGCCCTCACCGACGACAACTCGGTGGCCTTCAGTGTGTCCACCTCTGAGACTGGCTTTGCCTATCTCTCCTACTGGGTAGGCACCGGTAATCAGCTGCCTATCACATGGGCATACTGCACCGGCAACCAGTGGAACGCCTACTCTGTTACTTATGAGAAGGACTTGCGCGACGACCTCCAGCAACTGATTGACTCATACACCTCCGACACAGAATACCTCGGCGGTACTGACCCTGGCTTCCTATCCCAGGAAGAGGTGGACACCTATGAGAACCTACTGCAGAACGCATTGCTGCTTTGCTACGACGGCACCGCTACTGATGAGCAGTTGCTTGAGGCTTACAACGGCCTGAAGGCAGCTCGCGCCAATATGGGCGAGTCGATGGTGCCTATGACAGAGGGCTACTATTACATTATCAACGACTTCGAAGATATAGCCAACAACGGTGTTACACCCAAGGCTATGTACCTCAACGACGTAACCTCCACATACTACTGGGGTCCGTTTGATGAAACAGATATCAAGTTTGTATATAAGGTATCGCCTTACGAGGATGACAAGTGGACTGTGCAGAACTTCAAGGATGGCACTTATCTGGGTATAAGTCAATCCTTCCAAGGCAGTTTCTCTCCCACCACCGACCCGAGCAACTATGTTGACCTCTACTGCTGGAGGGGCACTGGCTCATGGTGTATCAAGACTCACAATGGCACACGCCTATGGACTATGTCAGCATACGGTGATCCTGAAACCAGTGACGAAGCGAGCAATAGAGTGTGGGCTTACAACGGCCGCGAGGTTACCGACAAGCCTCACCTCAAATGGGGCTGGCGCTTCCAGCGCGTGAGCGACGAGGTTATGGACAACTTCATGGATGTTAAGCAGCAGGTTGACCGTACCCGCGAACTCAGCGAGCTTGTCAGCGAGGGTAAAGAACTCTACAGCAAGCTGTTCAACTACACCATGGACGAGGACGGCCTCATCAAGGTAGTCAACGGCGATGTCTATGACAATCCGCCCAATGCCGATTGTCAGATCAGCGGTACTATCAAAGGCGACGGCGCAAGCTACCTCTACATGGCCGGCAAGTATGAGTATCTGATTGACGAGTTTGACTCCACCTACGTAAAGTGTAGCGATTACATCCAGGTTGATATATCTCAGACTCCTGTACAGACGGTAACGTTTAAGTGGGAGACCCGCTGCGCAAGCATGAACTACGGCAATGCTAACCAGCACACCTGGGGCGTGGAAGAGCGTCCTAACGTAGTGGAGATATATGCTACCAACGACACTGTCAATGGCGGCGAATGGGTAAAGGTTGGCGGCAATACCTTCGGCACCGTAACGGATGAGGAACGTGCTAATCCATTCCCGCCCGTAACCTATACCCTTGACATGGGCGAGACATATAAGTTCATACGCTACGTGGTAAAATCCAATGCAAAGGGCGGTAGCGGTTGCACCCTCTCCTTCTTCCAACTCTATGGAGCCACGGAGGACAAGACCACCTCGCAGTACTACACCACCGAGGGTATGAAGGAAGCAGCTGATGCACTGAAGGCTCTCACCCAGGCTAGCACTGCCATCGTGAACGAAAACACTGCTACCGAGCAGGATATCCAGAATATGAAGGATGCCATCGCTGCAGTCAGTGCGCTGTATGCCGACACCACCGAACTGGCCAAGCTTATCGCTGAGTGCGAGGTGATGCTGCAAGGTGTAGAGATTGGCGACGGCATGGGTCAGCTGAGCGATGAGACTCTCAAGACCAACCTTGAGACTGCTATTGCTGATGCCCGCGAGAATGCTTTTGTCAGCCCGCTGTCACCCACAGCAGTCAAGACTGCCGAGGCTGCCATCAAGGAAGCCAAGGCTGCCTTCAAGGCAGGCCTCAAGTCCTTCGAGGTTGGCAAGTGGTACTTCATCACTAACCTCGACGAAGACCGATTTGGCGAGGCAGGCGCAGAAGATGCCTTCTGCGGCGGTAGTGCCATCTATCTCAACAATAAGCGCCCGGGTGCCTCCGTTACCAAGTGGGGCCTCTTCGACCAGGCAAGCATGACGCTCAATGCCGACGGCAATCCTAAGGCCATGTGGCAGTTCATACCGGTGGAGGGCACCGACTACTACGCCATCCGCAACCTCTACAACGGCTACTACCTCGGTGACTATGCAGGCGACAATATCAACCTGCCCATCAGCGAGAAGCCCGTTCCCTATGACGTAGCCTATGTCGGCAACGGACAGTTCACCCTCACCCCGAAGACCAAGACCAACACCAAGGGTTGGAGCCTGTGGCCCGAAGGCTTTGAGAATGACGTGATATGCCACGCGCCCGGCACTCCGGCCTCTGCATGGACCTTCATCGAGGTAATCCCCGAGGAGCAGGAGGCAATCTCCATCAGCGACTTCTCAATGAACTACATCGACGTGATGGCACTTCCCTACGACGTGAAGAACATCGCAGACTACAACGAGGATGTCCACACCTACGCTGTCAAGAAGATAACCCAGGAGACTGACGAGGATACCGGCGAGCTCGTTACCACCGTAGAGTTGTACGAGAAGGACGAGTTCCGCGCAGGCGAGCCCTGCATCATCACCCTCGGCAACCTTGACCCCGCAGTGGAGTTTGAGGAGTACGACCTCATCATTCCGTTCCCGACAGAGTCTGTTGACCACAGCTACAACTTCGTGGCCAACGGTATCGTGGGCGGTCTGCACGACACAAGCTGCGACGCAGGCGTAGCCCTCAGCTTCGACGGCAAGCAGTTTGAGGCAGTAGGCGAGGGCGGCAGCGGCTTCGGCGCCCAGACCGGTATCATCGACCTCAATACCTACAAGGGCGAGGTGGAAGGCGTGGAGACAGGCCTTACCCTCGTCATCCGCGGCATGGCTGAGCTGCCAGACCTGAAGGATCCCGCTGATGTCAACGGTGACGGCAGCAAGAACACCGCCGACGTGGTGGCAGTATATACCTTCGTGGAGAAGGGCGAGGCCAGCGGCTTCACTCGCGAGGCATGCGACGTCAACGGCGACGGCTCTGTCAACACCGCCGACGTAGTGGCCATCTACACCGCCATCATCGGCAGCGAGGGAGCAGGCAGCCGTGCGTTCAAGCACCAGATGCTCAGGCTCATGAACAACTAATGATAGAAATATCTATAAGTCTAAGGAGGGACGGCACGGGCCGCCCCTCTTTTTTTGATCTCCGCTCAACTGCGGCGCCTCTCCTGTTCAGAAACCCCGTGCTCGTAGCGAGGAATACGCATCTGCGGTGAAGGAAGTACGAACTGCGAACACGAAAGCCGCATCTCGTGCTCACGCGCACGCTTTTAGTTTTTGCGAGCACGCTCTAAGATTTTGCGCGCACGCTCTTAGTTTTTGCGCGCACGCTCTTAGTTTTTTTAATGTCGGTCTGCGTCCAAAAAGCACTGGCGAAACAGTATTTTTACTAATAAAAAACTCAAAAAAAGGGGGATTTTTTTGTGGAGTCTGTGCATTTTGCTAACTTTGACTCTGAAACCGTTATCCAATAACCCATTGAAAGATTGAAGAACTCTAACTAATTATTGCTATGAAAAAGTTTGCTTTTCTTTTGGTGATGCTGGCTTCCTTTGTGCTGGCAGATGTTGCTTCGGCGCAGGTGCCGAGCATTCCGCGTAAGACTCAGACCACAAAACGCGTAACAACCCAGCCGCAGCGTAATCCCAATGTTGCATGGGGTACCCAGTACGACTGGCTCTCTACACGCTACGCCACTTACGACGACATCCGCAACTATGACCGCGGACAAATCCGGGTGCTGAAAAATTCTATCTACGCACGCCACGGTCGCAGATTCAAGGACGCGCAGCTGCGCTCTTATTTCAATTCACAGTCATGGTACAGGCCGCGCTATGATGAAGTGCCTGCCAAACAGATGAATAAGTATGAGAATGCCAACATCGCATTCCTCAAAAAGTACGAATAGTTGGTGTCTTCGCAACCACGTATCTCTGCCATAACACAAAGCAAGCTTTCTGTCTATGGCTTAATCGAAACGCTGATGCTGCGAAGCCTGACCTGCCTGTGGTTTGTGGTCTCAGTGCTTCTCCTGGTTGCCTGCGGAGGCGGTAAGGCTCCCGAATATAGCGAAAAGACGCTGCAGGAAAAGAAGGAGAGTTTTCATCGCGACATTGTGACTGATGACCTCCGCCTGTTTGACTTGCGCGGTAGTGTGAGGAGCGTGGAGACTGGCCGTGCTATGCTTGGCTTCACAGTCGGCGGACTGCTGGAGAGCGTGGTGTACGACGGTGACAGCCTGACCATTGTGCGCAACAGCGAGGGCGTGGTGAAGCATTTGATGAGGACAGATGGGGGCGAGGTGCCCATAGGAGAAATAACACATGCCTGCTCCGAGAAGAGCAGGCATGTGGAGTATTGGTAGATTTTCAGGGGTTATCTGACGATAATCATCCCTCTCCCGTTTCGGCAGTATTTTGTTCCGGTGTCGGAGCTGGCTCTGGTGCCGGCTCAGGTGCTGCGGCTGCCGGTTCGGGGGTATTTATTTCTATCTCCTCGCTCTCTGCCGGGATCTCCTCCGGCACGTCGGTGCGTATCACGGGCTTTACCTCTGGTTCAGCCTCCACGCGGGCGGGAGTAGTGTCGGGCGGCAGTGTCTGCATGGCTGCCACGGTGTCGGCAGGCTCGTCGCTGTCGCTGTTAAGCACTCCTGAAGTGGTAAACACGAGGGCTATGCACACTATGGCCAGCACTATTACTGCTACTATCAATATATAGGTGAGAAGGTTGCGCTGCTTCTTGGGCTGCACTGACCGCTCGCGGCTCACCTCTGGCATTGCTGCGTAGGGTGGGGTGTAGGGCGGCTGGGCTACAGGTGGAGGTGTCTGCTCCGCAGGGGTCGGCGCAGGCTCTACTGCTGGCTGAGGCGTGGCTTCGGGCTGAGTCTCAGGCATATTGGTTATCATCTCAAGGGCGTCGCTGGTGGGCAGTCCGCACTGCGGGCAATGGGCGGCGCGATCGGAAAATATCTTTCCGCATTCGGGACATTTAATAAGGGCCATAGTTTAATTTACAATTTACAATGTACAATTTATGTACTTATTGTTTCATCGTGCAAAGATATTACTTTTTTGTATAAGCTGGTCTATTTTTGTGCGTTTTTTTATCCTTTTATTGGAGTAGAAGCGGCATTTGCTGTCGCCGGGGGCTGCTTCTGTGCGTATGGGACCATCTACTGTATTGTTGTAGATTTGATTGTCGTAGTTGACCACGGTTGTCTTGCTCTGCTTGCTGGTGGCTATGTGGAGTACGGCTCTTGAGTCGATGGAGTAGCCGTTAGGGGTGTTGGCAATGATATTGTCGTGGATGCGGAAGTGGCATGCTCCGTCGTCGCAGTAGATGCCGTTGTTGTCGCAGGCTCCGATATAGTCGTGGATAATGTTGTGGCGCACGGTGGCGCGGTCGTTCTGGGTGTAGAGGTATATGGCTCCGCTGTCCATGAGCGAGCGTTTGAGGTGGGAGGCCATATATGAGGGGGTGAAGTACAGCAGGTTGTACTCCACTACGCCTGTCTCGGGAGTGGTCTTTTCGGACTGCCACCATGTGCCAAGAGAAATGCCTGTGCGTGCAAAGTTACAGAACTCGTTGTAGGCGATGTAGTAGTCGGAGCCTGAGCAGCGTATGCAGGCGGTGTTGATGAGGGCGAGGCCCATGTTGCTGAATGTGCAGTTGGTGATGCGAGTGTTGGCGCTGTGGGAGGCGAAGATGCCGTAGCGGTAGCAGTCGCGGAACTGGCAGTGGTGGATGCGCAGGTTGCTGCTGCTGACGGCCTGAATGATGTTGCTGCGTATGGCGCGGAACTGGCAGTGGGCAAAGACGATGCTGTCGGTAGCATCAACCTTGTTGAAGGTTATGAGGTAGTCCTGATTGTCGCGGTTGCCGCAGAATGTTATTCCGCTGAAGGTGATGCTGCCTACGGTGCTGCCTGTGAGGGCGAGTAGGGTGGTGACGGTGTGTTCGCGCACGTTGGTGATGCCTTGCGGCAGGTGTATCTTGCCATCTCGTATGCCGGTAAGCATGTCGCTGTCAAGACTGCTGTTGCAGAGCCGGAAGCGTGGCATCAGTCCTTCATCAATTTTGAGGGCCTTGCGGCTGTATGCCTCGTCGAGGTTGACGTTGTAGCATTGGCGGCTGTTGTTATAGGCGAGGTCACTGGCGATGAAATATATCATGCCGTCGCTTATGCGCAGCACCTTATATACTGAGGACTTGAACCACTGCGTGATATTTATGTAGGTGTTGGTGCAGTCAGCCTCGCTCTGGTCGTCGATGCCGGAGTAGGACAGTCGGCAGAGTTTGGTGTCCTTGTCGAGCACCTCTATCAGGTCGTCGGCCTCGTGCAGGTCGCCCCAGAGAGGGACATCGAGTGTGTCGCCGAAGGTGTAGCTGTAGCCGTGGTGGAAGGCGCGATTGTAGTCTTGGCCGTCGGTGAGGTTGATGCCGTTGGCCTTTATCACTGTACTGTTTCCGCGCATATTGATGGCTACGCCACCCCACTGTTTGTTGCTCCACTTGAAATGATTCTCCTTGAAGTAAAATGTGGTGGGAGACAGCTCTACGTCGATGGTGGTGGCACCGCGACTGATGGCCAACTCTATGTCGGAGGGCAGTGCGTTGAACTCGCTCTGAGTATTGACGCGCAGTGTGTCGGCCTGCGTAAAGAGTGTGAGAGTGAGTGTGAGAGTGAGGAGAGCGTATCTTTTTTTATTCTTCATTTGATATAAGTTTTTTCTTCTCGTGATATTCTTGTAGTGCATTCCAAACGGCATCCTCAGAAAGCACTCCGCGCTTTAGGTTTTCGGGCAGTCGCCCCGCCTCGTCGTCAGCAAGGTCTTTGCGCCATTCGGCACTGCCGTAGTAATCGCTGAGCGTTTGCGCGACATCGTTCATCTTTGTCAGGCCGCTCAGTGCTTTGTCCATTGCATGCAGTGCAGCCAGCAGCTTGTCGAGTTGCCGCTCCATGTGTTTTATGCGCTGGATTTGCTTCATCGGTATGTTAGTTTGTGTGCAAAGGTAGTAATTATATTCGAGATTTGAAATTTGAGATTTGAAAAATATTATAGCGTTTCGACTAAGCCATAGACAGAAAGTTTGCTTAGTGTTATGGCGGAGAAACGTGATTGCGAAGAAATCAACTATAATATAATTGGGAAAATAAAAAAAGTTGTTTCTCCTTGCGCGTATGTGCGTACAATTTTGTAACTTTGCGCACCAAAAGTGTATCTGGTTATGAGCAAAAATAAATTCAAGGAATATCAGGGACTTAATCTACCGGAGATAAATAAGGAGGTGCTGGCCCAATGGATGAAAGAAGATTTGTTTGCCAAGAGCCTCGAGGCAAGCAAAGAGAATCCTACGTTTGTCTTTTTCGAGGGGCCTCCCTCGGCAAACGGTCATCCTGGCATCCATCATGTGCTGGCTCGCACTATCAAGGATACGGTGTGCCGCTACAAGAGCATGAAGGGATACCACGTGCCCCGCAAGGCAGGATGGGACACCCACGGACTGCCCGTGGAGCTCAGCGTGGAGAAGACGCTGGGTATCAGCAAGGAGGACATCGGCAAGAAAATCAGCGTGGATGATTACAATAACCAGTGCCGCGCCGATGTGATGAAATATACCGCCGAGTGGCGCAAGCTCAGCGAGGAGATGGGCTACTGGGTTGACCTCGACCATCCTTATATAACTTATGAGAACAGCTATATCGAGACCCTCTGGTGGCTGCTCAAGCAACTCTATGACAAAGGGCTCCTCTACAAGGGCTACACTATCCAGCCCTACAGCCCTGCCGCAGGCACGGGTCTCAGCAGTCATGAGCTCAACCAGCCCGGCTGCTACCGCGATGTGAAGGACACCACTGTGACAGCGCAGTTTAGGATAAGAAGACCCTCTACAATTGATAATGGACAATCTTCAAAGAATAATGTTCAACGTCCAATGTTCGATGTTCAATGTGAGGGGTCTCTCCCCATCTACATCCTTGCTTGGACCACCACTCCCTGGACACTGCCTTCCAATACAGCGCTCTGCGTAGGCCCCAAGATTGACTACGTGGCCGTTAAGGGCAGCAACCCCTACACTGGCGAGGAGGCGATCTATATCCTGGCCGAGAGTCGTCTGAGTGCTTACTTCAAGGCAGAGGAGGGTGAGGAACTGCCTATCCTATGGCGCGGCAAGGGCACAGACCTTATCGGCCTGCACTACGAGCAGCTCTTCCCCTGGGTAAAGCCCTGCGCACTGGAGGACGGCAAAGTGGTGGCGAAGGACAGCGACGCCTTCCGCGTTATCCCCGGTGACTATGTTACTACTGAGGACGGTACGGGCATCGTGCACATAGCGCCCACCTTTGGTGCTGACGACGCCAAGGTGGCCAAGGATGCGGGCATCCCCTCGCTCTTTATCATCGATAAAGCCGGTGACACGCGCCCCATGGTGGACTTCACTGGCAAATATTTCGTGAAGGAAGACATGGACGAGGCATTCGTGGATGTATGCGTCAACGAAAGCTACTGGCACCACTCCGGCGACTATGTGAAGAATGCCTACGACCCCCGCTATGCCGACCTCGACGAGAAGGCACTGGCCAAGACGGAGGACCTCAACATAGTACTGTGCATGGAGATGAAGCAGGAGGGCACCGCCTTCAAGATAGAGAAGCACATCCACAACTACCCCCACTGCTGGCGCACCGACAAGCCTGTGCTCTACTACCCCCTCGACAGCTGGTTCATCCGCTCCACTGCCGCTCGAGAGCGCATGATGGAGCTCAACAGGACAATCCTCTGGAAGCCCGAAAGCACGGGCACGGGTCGCTTCGGCAAATGGCTGGAGAATCTGAACGACTGGAACCTCAGCCGCTCGCGCTACTGGGGCACCCCGCTGCCCATCTGGCGCAACCGCGACACCCGCGAGGAACTCTGCATCGGCAGCATTCAGGAGCTCTACGACGAGATAGAGCGCAGCGTCAGCGCAGGCATCATGCAGAGCAATCCCCTTAAGGACAAAGGCTTTGTGCCTGGTGATTACAGCGACGATAACTACCATAAGATAGACCTCCATCGCCCTTACGTGGACGACATAGTGCTGGTGAGCCCCACCGGCCATCCTATGCGCCGCGAACTGGACCTCATCGACGTATGGTTTGACAGTGGTGCCATGCCCTACGCCCAGATCCACTACCCGTTTGAGAATAAGGAGGCCTTCGACCAAGGGCGCTGCTACCCCTCCGACTTTATCGCCGAGGGCGTTGACCAGACTCGCGGATGGTTCTTCACCCTTCATGCCATCGCCACGATGGTATTCGACAGTGTAGCCTACAAGGCAGTCATCAGCAACGGCCTCGTGCTCGACAAGAACGGCAACAAGATGTCGAAACGTCTGGGCAATGCCGTGGACCCCTTCGATGCCATCGCCAGATACGGCAGCGACCCCCTGCGCTGGTATATGATAACCAACTCGCAACCGTGGGACAATCTGCGCTTCGACGAAAAGGGGGTGCAAGAGGTGGCACGCTCGCTCTTCAGTAAGCTTTACCAGACCTACAGTTTCTTCGCCATGTATGCCAACGTAGACGGCTTCACGGGCGAGGAACCCATGGTACCTGTTGCAGAGCGTCAGCGCATAGACCGCTGGATAATCTCCGCCCTCCATACCCTGGTCAAGCGGGTGACCGCCTGCTACGAGGACTACGACCTCACCACAGCGGGCCGACTGGTGGAGACCTTTGTCGTTGATGACCTGTCCAACTGGTACGTACGCCTCAACCGCAAGCGCTTCTGGCGCAGCGGCCTTGACCGCGACAAGCTCAGCGCCTACCAGTCACTCTACGCCTGCCTCGAGACCGTAGCACGCCTTATGGCACCGCTGGCTCCGTTCTATACCGACCGCCTCTACCGCGACCTGAAGGGAGCGGAGCAGAGCATCCATCTGCAGTCCTACCCCGTGGCTGACCCTGCCCTCATCGACACGGCTCTTGAGTCGCAGATGCAACGGGCACAGAAGATAACCTCCATGGGTCTATCGCTCCGCAAGAAGGAGAAAATAATCGTGCGTCAGCCCCTGCAGAGCATCATGCTCCCTGTGAGCAGCGAGGCAGAGCGTCAGTCTATAGAGGAGATGAGCCCCATCATCACCAGCGAGCTCAATGTGAAGGAGATACGCTATGTCCAGGGCATCAATTTGGTCAAGACCGTGAAGTGCAATTTCCGCGTTATGGGCAAGAAACTGGGCAAGCTGATGGGTCCCGTGAGCAAGGCGGTGGGCGCCTTGTCGCAGGAGGAGATAGTCCGCCTGGAGACCGACGGCAGTCTCTCTCTCATAGTGGACGGTCAGTCAGTCACTGTGGAGCGCGATGACGTGGAGATATACAATCAGGACATCCCGGGATGGAGTGTCGCCAACGACGGAACTCTCACCGTAGCCCTCGACCTCACCGTCACGCCGGAGCTGCGCCGCGAGGGAATGGCTCGCGAGGTGGTGAAGCGCATCCAGACCTATCGCAAGGAGCAAGGGTTCGAGATAACCGACCATATCGCGGTCACGCTGGAGGACAATGCCGAGGTGCGTGAGGCCGTAGAGGCACACCGCGACTTTATACTCACCCAGGTGCTGTGCGACAGCCTTACCTTTGAGGCAGGGCTGGAGGCAGACAAACTCGACTTCGAGGACTTTGTGCTCAATGCGAAAATAGATAAAAATTAGAAATTAGAAATAAAGCTATGGCAGAAAAGAAACGCTACACAGACGAGGAGCTCATGGAGTTTAAGGAGCTCATACTTCAGAAGTTGGAGGTGGCCCGTGCAGACTACGACCAGATACTGGCTGCGCTGACGCACCGCGATGCTAACACGGTGGACGACACCTCTCCCACCTACAAAGTGATGGAGGAGGGATATGCTACCCAGAGCAAGGAGGAACTCAATACCCTTGCAGCACGCCAGAAGAAGTTTATCGATAATCTTCAGAATGCCCTCATCCGTATTGAGAACAAGACATACGGTATCTGCCGTGTGACGGGCAAGCTCATCCCCAAGGAGCGCCTGCGCGCCGTGCCTCATGCTACTCTCAGCATTGAGGCCAAGCAGATGAAGAACCGTCAGGACTAAAGCCGCGTTGGCGATGACACTATCCGCCGCAATGAGGAAGAGGCTGATAGCCTTGGCTGTGATATTGCTTATCCTAAGCATTGATCAGTTGCTGAAGGTATGGGTCAAGACCCACCTTTGTCCGGGCGAGAGCATCCGTATGGCTGACTGGGCCTATATAGCCTTCTTGGAGAACAAAGGCATGGCCTTTGGCATGGATTTTATCGGCACATGGCCGCTGTGCATCTTCAGGCTGGTGGCAGTAGGCTTCTTGGGCTGGTTCCTATGGCGAATGGCAGCCAAGCCAAGGATAGGCTGGCCATTCATAGTGCTGGTGGCAATGGTGCTGGCGGGAGCTGCGGGCAATATAATAGACAATGTGTTCTACGGCCTCATATTCAGCGACAGCAACGGCATTACTCCGGCCGCGCTGGTTTCCTTCGGACATGGTTATGGCAGCCTTATGGAGGGCAAGGTGGTTGATATGTTCTATTTCCCGATAATCGACACCAATTGGCCTCAATGGATGCCTCTGGTGGGCGGCGACCATTTTGTGTTCTTTAGTCCGATATTTAATTTTGCCGATGCAGCCATCACCACGGGCGGTGCGTTGCTCGTGATTTGCTACTACAAAACGCTAAACCGTTTGCTTACTCGTAAGAAGTCAGACAAAGATTAGACCCTCGATGCGCCATCTGCTCTACATAATAGCCCTGTTGTTGTTGGCGGCCTGCAAGGCCGGCAAACCTAGCGGCATTTTGAGTGAAGGCAAGATGGAGAAAATCCTTTACCAATACCATTTGATGCAGGGCATGGCTGCTAACTCTGACAGTTCGTCTATCAAGGGGCGGGCTTATATCTTGGCATGCCTGAAGGCCAATGGCGTGAGTGAGGCAGAGTTTGACAGTTCGCTGGTATGGTATTACCAGCACATGGAGGAGCTGCAAAAGATTTACAACAATATAGGCGAGCGTTTGCATGCAGAGCTGGGCGACGCCGGTGGAGCGGATAATGATGTCAACCGTTATTCGAAGCTAAGCTCCACGGGCGACACGGCCAACGTGTGGAACGGCCGCCATTATTATTTACTCAGCGGCAACGGTTTCTCTAATCGTTTTACATTTGAGATAAAAGGCGACACGGTGTTTAAGCCCGGCGACGAATTGATGCTCAACTTCCGTGCTCAGTTTGTGCAGAGAGAAGGCACCCGCCATGCCGTGGCGGCATTGGCGGTGCAGTATGAGGGCGACAGCGTGAGCCATACGGAGCGCCATGTGTATGGCAGTGGCGATTTCTCACTCACTCTCGATGCGGCGCACCGCCACATCAAGCGAGTGTATGGTTATATATATATGGTAAGCGAGTGGAACATCAATCCGCGTCTGCTGTTTGTGTTCACTCCTTCGCTGGTAAGGATTCACAAGGACTTGCCTCCTCCCCAAGAGGAAGCTCCCGCCGTTGCCGACACCGCCCAGGTAAAAGAAGACACACTCAGCAAGATTGCTGTCCCCTCATCTGTGGAGCCAGAGCAGATGCATTCACGCCCCATGCCCCGCAGGATGGAGAAGATTGAACGGAAATAAACGAATAAAAATAGAAAGTTAACAACATGAAATCCAATCTCAAGAAAGTGCTCGTTCTCGGCAGCGGCGCACTCAAAATCGGTCAGGCTGGCGAGTTCGACTACTCCGGTTCGCAGGCCCTCAAGGCTCTCCGCGAGGAGGGCATCAGCTCAGTACTCATTAATCCTAACGTGGCTACCATCCAGACTAGCGAAGGTATAGCCGACCAGGTCTATTTCTTACCCGTCACCACCCACTTTGTTACCGAGGTGATAAAGAAGGAGCGTCCCGACGGCATCTTGCTCGCTTTTGGCGGACAGACGGCTCTTAACTGTGGCACCGAGCTGTGGCAGAGCGGCGTGCTGAAAGAGTACGGCGTGGAGGTACTCGGCACCGGGGTGGAAGCCATCATGGACACCGAGGATCGCGACCGCTTCGTACGCCGACTCAACGAGGCAGATCTCAAGGTGCCCGTCAGTCAGGCTTGTGAGACGATGGAGGAGGCTCTTGCCGCAGCGTGCCGCATCGGTTACCCCATCATGATACGCTCGGCATACGCCCTGGGTGGTCTCGGCAGCGGTGTGTGTCCCGACGAACAGACTTTCCGTGAGATAGCCGAGAGTGCCTTTACCTTTGCTCCGCAAGTGTTGGTAGAGGAGTGTCTCAAAGGCTGGAAGGAGATAGAGTTTGAGGTTATCCGCGATGCTAACGACCACTGCTTTACCGTGGCATCGATGGAGAACTTCGACCCCCTCGGCATACATACTGGCGAGAGCATCGTGGTGGCCCCCATCTGTTCGCTCAACGATGAGCAGGTCAAGTATCTGCAGGATCTCGCCGTGAAGTGTGTGCGCCATCTTAACATCGTGGGAGAGTGCAACATACAGTATGCCTTTAATGCTGAGACCAACGACTATCGCATCATCGAAATCAATGCCCGCCTCTCGCGTTCCAGCGCTCTGGCCTCCAAGGCCACAGGCTATCCCCTCGCATTTGTGGCAGCCAAGATAGCTTTGGGCTACACCCTTGACCAGATAGGCGAGATGGGCACCACCAATTCTGCCTATGTCGCACCGTCGCTCGACTATCTGATATGCAAGATACCCCGCTGGGATCTCACCAAGTTCCAGGGCGTGAGTCGCAAGATTGGCTCCAGTATGAAGTCAGTGGGCGAGGTAATGAGCATCGGTCGCAGCTTTGAGGAGGTAATCCAGAAGGGACTCCGCATGATAGGTCAAGGTATGCACGGCTTTGTGTGCAATCGCCACACCCATTTCTCCAACCTCGACGATGAGCTGCAGAATCCCACCGACCTCCGCATCTTTGCCATAGCGCAAGCGCTGGAGGAAGGCTACACCGTGGAGCGTATCAGCGACCTTACCAAGATAGACCCTTGGTTCATAGAGCGTATGGCCAACATTGTGGAGTGGGAGCATAAGTTGCAGGCTGTTCCCAGCCTCGAGGCACTCGATGCTGCTACGATGCAGCAAGCCAAGAGACTCGGTTTCAGCGACTTCCAGATAGCCCGCCTTGTGATAGGCGACCAGGCTGGAGAGCGCGACAACCTCGCCGTACGCGCCCGCCGCAAGGAGCTGGGCGTGGAGCCCGCCGTCAAGCGCATACCCACCGTGGCCAGTGAGCACCCCGACCTCACCAACTATCTCTATATCACCTACGATGTGCATGGCCACGATGTCAGCTATTACCACAATGAACGCTCCGTAGTGGTGCTCGGCAGCGGAGCCTATCGCATTGGTAGTAGTGTGGAGTTTGACTGGTGCTCTGTCAACGCCGTGCAGACTGCTCGCTCCCTGGGTTACAAGAGCATAATGATAAACTATAATCCCGAGACAGTTAGCACCGACTATGATATGTGCGACCGCCTCTACTTCGATGAGCTGACCTTTGAGCGCGTACTCGATGTCATAGAGCTTGAGCAGCCACGCGGAGTCATCGTCAGCGTGGGCGGCCAGATACCCAACAATCTGGCAATGAAGCTTCACCGTCAGGGTGTGCCCGTGCTTGGCACCTCGCCCGTGAGCATCGACCGCGCCGAGAATCGCAACAAGTTCTCGGCCATGCTCGACCAGCTGGGTATCGACCAGCCGCGTTGGAGTGCCTTGACCAGTGTTGACGACATCCGTCAGTTTGTCGACGAGGTGGGCTATCCCGTGCTTGTGCGCCCCAGCTATGTGCTTAGTGGCGCGGCCATGAATGTCTGCCACACCGATGAGCAGCTCTCCCGCTGCCTCGAACTGGCCGCCGAGGTGAGCCAGGACTACCCCGTGGTGGTCAGCCAGTTTATGCAAGAGACCAAGGAGATAGAGTTTGATGCCGTGGCTGACCATGGCGACATAGTGGAGTACGCCATTAGTGAGCATATCGAGTATGCCGGAGTTCATTCCGGTGACGCTACCATGGTGTTCCCGGCCCAGCAGATTTATTTCTCTACCGCGCGTCAAATCAAGAAGATGAGCCGCGCTATCGCCAAGGAGCTCAATATCACCGGCCCGTTCAATATACAATACCTTGCCAAGGGCGGCAGCGTCAAGGTCATTGAGTGCAACCTGCGTGCCAGCCGTTCGTTCCCGTTCGTGAGCAAGGTGCTTAAGCGCAATCTCATCGACACCGCAACGCGCATCATGCTCTCCGCACCATACGAGCGTCCCGACAAGAGTGCCTTCGACATCGACCGCATCGGTGTCAAGGCCAGTCAGTTCAGCTTCGCGCGTCTCGACAGGGCAGACCCCATCCTCGGTGTCGATATGAGCTCTACGGGCGAGGTAGGCTGTCTGGCCGATGACTATAGCGAGGCGCTGCTCCTCTCCATGCTCGCCACGGGCTACACGGTGCCGTCGCGTTCCAAGGCCATCATGCTCTCCTCGGGTGAGGCCAAGTCGAAGGTGCAGCTGCTTGGCGCGGCACAACTGCTCAGCCAGAGTGGCTACACCATCTATGCCTCGTCGGGAACAGCCCGCTTCCTGCAGGACAACGGTGTGGAGGCCATCGCCACGCTGTGGCCAGATGAGGACGCACAGAGCCCTCGCAATGTCCTCACTCTCATAGCCCAGCACCGATTCGACTTAGTCGTCAACATACCCAAGAACCATACCACACGCGAACTGACCAATGGCTACCGCATCCGTCGCGCGGCCATAGACCACAATGTACCCCTCATCACCAATGCACGGTTAGCGTCCGCGTTCATACGCGCGTTCTGCACTGTTCCAATGGATAGCCTCCCAATAAAAAGTTGGAGCGAATATGAGTAGGAAATAGTTTTTATCGGAGGAAAGACATCGTTTCTGCTTGTCGACTTGTTATCTAAGATTGATATGGGATTTATAAAGACAGACAATATCAAGGGCGACCTCTTTGGTGGTATTACAGCGGGCGTGGTAGCCTTACCGCTTGCATTGGCGTTTGGTATCCAGGCGTTTGGCGGCATCGACGACCCCTCTGCTGCCTCTGTAGGAGCTTTCGCAGGCTTGGTGGGAGCTACCATCTTGGGCTTCTTTGCATCGCTGTTTGGCGGAACGCATAGCCAGATTAGCGGTCCGACCGGTCCGATGACCGTCATCACGGCCAGTCTGATTAGTGGCATCTGGGCCTCGCAGCAAAGCATGTCGGCAGTTCTGATAGGTATGTCGCTGGCTGGACTGTTCTGTGGTCTGTTTCAGATACTGTTTGGTGTAATAAAGATAGGTAAGTATGTTCGCTACATACCCTATCCTGTATTGTCGGGCTTTATGAGCGGTATAGGTGTGATAATAATTCTGCAGCAGCTATACCCCTTGATAGGCCTTAAGTCGCCCGTGCTGGTACTCGATATGGTTACCCAGTTGCCCGAGCGCATAGCCGATGGTGTATCGCTCATGGCGTTAGTTCTCGGTCTGGGCGCAATCGCCATCATCTACGGCTTTCCGTTGATAACGAAGAAAGTGCCCGCCACATTGGTGGCTCTGATAGCGATGACAGTTGTCTCGATGCTCATAGGTTTCTCCGAACATCTTACTATCGGCAATATTCCGTCTGGTCTGCCTAAGCCTGTGATAGCCAGCCTCGATTTGCATGGGCTGGATTGGGGGCAGTTGCTGGCAGCCTCTATAGTGCCGGGACTCACCTTGGCGGGCTTAGGCTCGATAGATACTTTGCTAACCTCTGTAGTCACAGACAATATTACCAAGACGCACCACAACAGCAACCGCGAGTTGGTAGGGCAGGGCATAGGCAATATGCTTGCCGGAGCGTTTGGAGGAATAGCTGGAGCTGGTGCTACCATGAGAACAGTGGTGAATGTCAAGAGTGGTG
>JAGCYL010000044.1 GCA_017960825.1 Bacteroidaceae bacterium
CAAGCCTGAACAGGGAGTTGTTAAATCTATTGAACCACGCAAAGACTAGTACAGCTATGATACGAGAAGTGAAATTTGAATCGCAGGATCGCCGTATGGCACAGGTGCTCGCAGCCCTCAATGCTAACGGTATTTCGTCCATCGAAGAGGCCAATCAGATTTGCGAAGCAGCAGGCCTTGACCCCTATAAAACATGTGAAGAAACACAGCGCATTTGCTTCGAGAACGCTAAGTGGGCATACGTAGTAGGTTCCGCAATCGCTTTGAAGAAAGGTTGCAAGAACGCCGCTGATGCAGCCGAGGCCATTGGTATCGGCCTTCAGGCATTCTGCATTCCCGGCTCTGTAGCCGATGACCGTAAGGTTGGCCTTGGCCATGGCAATCTGGCAGCCCGTCTGCTTCGCGAGGAGACTGAGTGCTTCGCCTTCCTGGCAGGCCACGAGTCCTTTGCTGCTGCTGAGGGTGCTATCAAGATTGCTGAGATGGCTAACAAGGTACGCCAGAAACCCCTCCGCTGTATCCTCAACGGCCTGGGCAAGGATGCTGCCATGATTATTAGCCGCATCAATGGCTTCACATACGTACAGACTAAGTTCAACTACTTTACTGGCGAACTTGAGGTTGTAAAGACCAAGGCATACAGCGATGGTCCTCGCGCTAAGGTGAACTGCTACGGCGCTGACGATGTACGCGAAGGTGTTGCTATCCTTTGGAAGGAGAATGTGGATGTCAGCATCACTGTCAACTCCACCAACCCAACACGTTTCCAGCATCCAGTGGCCGGCACATACAAGAAGGAGCGCATCCTTGCCGGCAAGCCCTATTTCTCAGTAGCCAGCGGTGGTGGAACAGGCCGTACTCTTCATCCTGACAACATGGCAGCAGGTCCTGCTTCCTATGGTATGACTGACACCATGGGGCGCATGCACTCTGACGCTCAGTTTGCCGGCAGTTCATCAGTGCCTGCACACGTAGAGATGATGGGCTTCCTCGGCATTGGCAACAACCCCATGGTTGGCTGCACCGTTGCATGTGCCGTTAACGTTAGCCTTGCACTTAGCAAGTAAACACACACATATCGTCATACTAAAAGCGGACAAGAGCGATTGTGCACTTGTCCGCTTTTTCTGAAAAAACATAGCTTTTTGGTTGTATATATACCATATTATGCTTAACTTTGCGCAAAGAAAATCATTCATAGCTGACGCAATATGAAAATCGGGTTTGACAACGAGAAATATGTGACCATCCAGTCTGGGCACATCAAGGAACGAATTGCTCAGTTTGGCAACAAACTTTATCTGGAGCTTGGCGGCAAACTGTTTGACGACCACCACGCCAGCCGTGTGCTGCCAGGATTTCAGCCTGACAGTAAACTGCGAATGCTTAAACAACTTAGCGACTCGGCTGAGATAGTAATCGTTATCAGTGCGGTAGATATAGAGAAAAACAAGACACGTGGCGACCTTGGCATCACCTATGACGAAGATGTGTTGCGCCTGCGTACAGAGTTCCAAAAACGAGGCTTCCTTGTAAGTTCTGTGGTAATAACTCACTATAACGGTCAGAAGTCTGCAGACCTCTATCGGCAGAAACTGGAGCGCTTTGGCATCAAGTCATATTATCACTATACCATTGACGGCTATCCCAATAACGTAGCTCTGATTGACTCGGACGACGGTTTTGGACGCAACGACTATGTCGAGACCACACGTCCCTTGGTTATCGTCACTGCCCCTGGCCCTGGCAGCGGCAAGATGGCGGTATGCCTCAGCCAGCTCTACAACGAGCATAAGCGTGGCATCGAAGCCGGATATGCCAAGTTTGAGACCTTCCCCGTATGGAATCTACCTCTCAAGCACCCTGTAAACATTGCCTACGAAGCCGCAACAGCTGACCTGGATGATGTCAATATGATAGACCCATTTCATCTTGAAACTTACAATAAGATAGCTGTCAATTATAATCGCGACATTGAGATATTCCCCGTTCTCAACGCTTTGTTTGAAGGCATCTATGGTGAAAATCCTTACAAATCACCCACAGATATGGGTGTCAATATGGTGGGATTTTGCATTTGTGACGATGATGTGTGCTGCCAGGCATCGAAAGATGAGATTATCCGCCGATACTATACAGCGCTCAACACGATGGCCATGGGAGATTCTAACGATAGTGAGGTAAACAAGATTGCATTGTTATTCAAGCAAGCTAAGATTACTACCGACGATCGTGCATGTACTGTTGCCGCCCGTGAGCGCAAGGAACAGTCAGGCATGCACGCCGCAGCTATCGAACTGGCCGACGGCACGCTCATCACTGCGGGTGAGAGTCCACTGCTTGGCCCCAGCGCGGCACTCATATTAAATGCAGTGAAGCATCTCGGTGGCATAGATCACAATATAAAGCTATTGCCACAGGTAATGATTGAGCCTATACAGAAGACAAAGGTCGAGTATTTGGGCGGACACAATCCGCGTCTCCACACTGACGAGGTGCTGATAGCTCTGTCTGTGCTGAGTCAGCATGACGACAACTGTCGCCGTGCCCTCACGCAGCTACCTGAACTCCGTGGGTGCCAGGTGCATTGCACTGTCATGCTGAGCGAGGTAGACCGCAAGATATTCAAGAAACTTGGTGTTGGACTAACCTGCGACCCAGTCAGAAAAAAGAAGTGATTGTAATTGGCTATTTCACAATTAAGATTTATTAGGTTGTCAAATAGTTAAATTGCCTGATGAAATTTTCTCCACTATTTCAGCGAACCCTGTTGCTGATAGGCAACGAAGCGATGGAGCGCATAAGCCAAAAGCGCGTGATTGTGCTGGGCATAGGCGGGGTAGGGTCGTGGTGCGCAGAAAGTCTGGTGCGCTCTGGCATCCAGAACCTGACTTTAGTCGATTCCGACTGTGTTTGCATCACAAATATCAATCGGCAATTGATGGCCACTACACGCACCGTGGGCAAGGTGAAGGTGGATGTACTGCGCGAGCGATTGCTAACTATCAATCCCAAAGCGCAAATCAATGCTGTGCAGAAAATTTTCAGTGCCGACAACGCTGACGACTTCGACCTGGGCAGCTACGACTACATTATAGATGCTATCGATTCACTGAAAGACAAGGTTGAACTGATACTGCGCGCATGCCGTACAGACTCAACCTTTTTCTCGTCAATGGGCGCAGCTCTTAAAATAGACCCCACACGAGTAAGGACAGCCGAATTCTGGAAAGTGAAAGGCGATCCATTGGCGCGCGCACTGCGCAAACGCTTCAAGAGCAGCAAGACTTTCCCTGCCAAGAAATTTTTGTGTGTTTACTCCGATGAACTGCTGCAAAACAAAGGAAGTAACTCAACCTGTGGCACAGACTGCTGTCTATGTCCCAAAGCAGCACTCACTCAGGGCGCCCCATCGTTACAAGGACATGAGTGGTGCTCGTCAAAAGCACAAATCAATGGAACAATGGCACACATTACCGCCATCTTCGGATTTATGCTGGCAGGACTGGTGCTACAAGACTGCTGCAACTGAAAAAACTGCACTTTTTCTTTGCTATTACAAAAAAAGTGGCTACTTTTGCAGTCGCAAACATGGGCGAGTGCTGTACGGCCAGCTCCCTTCGAATCCCCCAGGGCTTGACCGCAGCAAGGGTAGTTGGTTGTAGCGGCGCGATGCAGTTAGCTTGCCCACCCGCCTCTTTAGCTCAGTTGGCCAGAGCACGTGATTTGTAATCTCGGGGTCGTTGGTTCGAATCCGACAAGAGGCTCAAGAAAGAAGGACGCAGATTGCGCCCTTCTTTCGTTAGATTTAACGTTTATTTCTGCTCTTTAGAAAGGCTGTTTGGAAAACATTTCGTAACTTTGCGAAAAATAAACACATACATTGGCACGGCCGGGCATTATATTATTCCTTCTTATACTACTTGCAGGATGCAAGCAGCAGCCAAGTCCTTTGTCAGTGAATGACGACAATGGTGGCGAGGCTGGACAAACCCTCGCTCCCGACCTAAGCGACATCGAGCAATCAGGAGAACTGATTGCTGTAACTGTCAACGGGCCAGACACCTACTATGAATATCGCAATCGCAGCATGGGTCTGCAGTTCATGCTGGCTGAGGCATTTGCAAATCATATCGGCATGCGACTGAGGATTGAGGTGGCCAAGGATACTGCCGAGATGTTTAGAATGCTGAAAGAGGCGCAAGTTGACCTTATCGCATGTGAATTGCCAAAGGATGTGATAAACTCCAAAGACCTGTTGCCGTGCGGTGCTAATGTCATGACAAACTCATGGGCTGTAAGGAAGTCTTCGCCTGACTTGGCCGAAGAGCTCAATGCCTGGTACAGCGACTCAACTCGAGCACAAGTGATTGCCACGATGAGCAATGTGAGCAGCAATCGCTTCAAGAGCCAGCGCAGTCAACCGGTGTTCTACTCCAAAAACAAGGGTGTGGTGTCAAACTACGACGTACTCTTCCTCCGTGCAAGCCGAATGACGGGCTGGGACTGGAAGCTGCTTGCATCGCAGTGTTACCAGGAGTCTGGTTTTGACAAGAACGCCGTTTCCTGGGCTGGTGCGCGAGGACTGATGCAGATTATGCCCTCTACGGCAAGCGGAATGGGAGTAACCCCCGCCAGTCTCTTTGACCCTGAGATAAATGTGATGACGGCAGCGCGTATCATCAATAAACAGGAGAGTCGTTTTGCTATGGTCAGAAATCCTATGGAGCGCAAAAAGTTTGTGTTAGCTGCGTACAATGGCGGTTCAGGACATATCACTGACGCTATGGCTTTGGCTCGCAAATACGGAAGAAATCCGTATCTTTGGAGCGATGTCAGCTACTTTGTACTACATCTCAGCGAGCCGCGCTTCTATAAAGATCCGGTTGTGAAATGCGGCTATATGATTGGCACTGAGACATACAATTATGTCAATGCCGTGATGAGTCGTTGGAGCGGCTATCACTCTGTCCTCCATAATGCGTTGCCAAAAGGAGTTAACATCTCTGACCTGGACGCAGATACACACAAGCGAAACCGATTCTCCAAGAAACAGAACATCGTAGGGCGCGAGGATTCGCTGTTTATGATTAAGAAATAGGTGGGGGGGGGATATTGTTTATTGCATGTTGGCAATGATGTCCTGACGAAGTTGCTTGCTAAATTCAGAGGCAAAGATAAAATCATTCAGTTGTTTATTGTCAGAGGTAAGCACGTCTTTGTTGCTTCCCTGCCAAGCTTTGCGTCCGTTGTCGATAAAAAGGATATTCTCACCGATGCCGATAACGGAATTCATGTCATGGGTATTTACGACAGTCGTGATGTTATTTTCGTGAGTAATGTCAGAAATCAGTTTATCGATAACGATTGATGTCTTTGGGTCGAGACCTGAGTTGGGCTCGTCGCAGAACAGATAGTGGGGCTCCATGGCGATGGCGCGGGCAATAGCCGTACGTTTCTGCATACCGCCACTGAGTTCGTTGGGAAATTTATCTTGCGCCTCAAGCATGTTGACGCGATCCAGGCAGAATTGAGCCCTCTTTTTGCGCTCCTTATAATTCATGGTGGAGAACATATCGAGAGGAAACATCACATTGTCCAGTACCGTCATGGAATCAAATAGCGCTGATCCTTGGAAGAGCATGCCCATCTCGCGTCGCAGCAGAGTACGCTCCTTTTTGCTCATGACCGTAATGTCGCGTCCGTCATAGAGGATGTGCCCCGCTTCAGGCTGCAGCAGTCCCACGATATTATTCATCAGCACAGTCTTGCCCGAGCCGCTCTGTCCTATGATGAGGTTGGTCTGACCGTTCAGAAACTCCACGTTGATGTCGCAGAGCACCTGTCGGCCGTCAAATGACTTATTAAGATTTTGTACGATAATCATCGCTATGTCGATAACAGTTGGGTGAGGAAAATATCAGAAAAGAGAATGAGGATAGAGCACGATACTACGGCTGTGGTGCTGGCCTTACCGACCTCTATAGAGCCGCCCTTCACATTGTAGCCGTAGTAAGATGATACGCTGGCAATGATAAAGGCAAAGAATAGCGACTTAATCACTCCCATCCAGAAAAACCACGGTGTGAAGCTGTGTTGCAATCCGAGCGTCAGGTCAGTAGGCGTAATGATATGGGCGAAATAGGCGGTGCAATAGGCTCCGGCTATTCCGGCTGCCACGCTGAATGTGACGAGAATAGGAACGAAACTGACCAATGCAGCAATCTTGGGTAGGATAATATGGGAAGCAGAGTTCACGCCCATTATCTCGAGAGCGTCAATTTGCTGCGTAATACGCATGGTGCCTATCTCCGACGCAATGTTAGAGCCAACTTTGCCAGCCAGAATCAGACACATTATTGCTGATGAGAACTCTAGCAACATTATCTCGCGAGTAGTGTAGCCGCTAGTCCATGTGGGCATCCATATACTCTGGATGTTGAGCTTTATCTGGATACAAATCACTGCACCTATGAATAGCGATATGAGCAGCACTATGCCAATGGAGTTGATGCCGAGGTTCATCACCTCCTGATAGTACTTCTTGAAGAACATCCTCATCCTTTCCGGCCGTTGGAATGTACGGCCCATGAGTATAAGGTATTCGCCAAGCGTCTGTAAACGTTTCCTTATCATTTTCAGTCTCTTTTCGTCACCTTGGTTCAACAATTGATTTAAGGAAAAACGTCCGTTTTTCCGCAATATTTACTGCAAAAGTAATAAAAAGCAACTAATCTTGGCAAAAAAGCACCTCAGTATATTACGGATTTGCATAAAAATATTTAACTTTGCATCTAAATATTTAATATAAATGGGTATATTGTCTAAAATATTCGGCAGGAAATCCAAGGACAAGGGTTCCTATCGTATCGGCGGCATGGAGGACTTTATGTCGCTTATAAGAGTGTATTATCAAGCGCAGATGGCATCAAAGCTGGGCATCACCAATCTCGCGATGCTGCCCGACCTGCGCATGTTTAAGAGCAGCCTCAAAGTTGCCACAGTCAACAATCGTCTGGGACTGGGCGAGAAGAACAAGTGCAAAAAGATGCTGGAAGATATGTATGGCATGAAGGAGGAGTTCTTCACCGAAATAGATGCCAGCCTGAAGGCCAACTGCCGCAACGTCAATCAGGTGAACAACTATTTCATGCTTTTCCAGAGTTTCAGCCAAGATTTGATAACAGTCCTGTCCAGCACCTTGCAGCTTCGTCTGCGCATGCCATCGTTTATGAAGAAAGCACTGCGAGCCGTGGTAGAAAAGGGCGTGAATGACATCTTTGTGAAAGAGAAGTTCAAGGATGACGCTGTGCGCAAGGCCACCTATGCCATTCGTGGCACCCAGCAGCGCCTTGGCTATTCTCGCGAGTGGATGACTGAGTACGCATATCATATCATCGTGCTGGCCAAGAAGGAGCCGCGCAATCGTGAGGCTGAAGAGAAGGCAAAGAAATAAAAACAGACCACTCGACAATGGCAACGAAGAAAGAAGAACTCTTAAAGCAGCTGGACGTAAAGCTGGACATCCTGTCAAAGCGCTATGCCGACTTGCAGAAGCAACGCCAGCTGGCTACGGCTCTGCAGGAGGAGAATGCACTCCTGAAGCAGAAATACGAGTCGCTGAAAACAGCAAAGACCCTCGCGCTGAGCGAAAAGGACATCCATCAGACTCGCGTGCAGTTGTCGCGTCTTATTCGCCAGATTGACACATGTATCTCCCTGCTGATGGTGGAGAAATAGCAAACAGCAATATCATTTTAAGCAACAATCACCATGGCCGAACAATTTGACATACATATTAACATAGCCAACAAGATGTATCCCATCACTGTCGATCGCAGCAGTGAGGAGATATACCGTAAGGCAGCGAAGATTATCCAGCAGAGACTCGACACATATATCTCCGCATTCCATGCTGAGGACAAGCAGGACTACTATGCAATGGTAATGCTTGATTTGGCAGTAGATTTGGTTTCCGACAAAGATATAGAGGACCGCCTCCAGCACCTCGTCAACAAACTCGACAAAACCCTGGAGTTATAATAGTAGAAGAATAGACTATAAACATAATTAAAGCAGAAATCTCTCAAAAAGAATCTATATAATATTAACCCCTAAACACAGAACAACATTATGATCACATCCATTATACTTGCTGTCGCTTGTCTCATTGTGGGATGCATAGTTGGCTACACTATCTTCCGCTATGTCATCAAGGCCAAGTATAACACCACCATTGCCCAAGCAGAGCTTGAGGCCAAGACACTGAAGGAGAAGAAACTCCTGGAGGTGAAAGAGGAGTTTGTTAACCGCAAGGAGAAGTTCGATAAGGAGATGCAGCAACGCAATCAAAATATCCTGCAGGCGGAAAACAAACTGAAACAACGTGAGATAAACATCAATCAGCGTCAGGAAATGGCCAACCGTCGTAAGATGGAACTGGACACTCTGCAGACTAACCTCGAGAAGCAGAGCATGAACCTGCAGCGCAAGGAAGAAGAGGTAGCCAAGCTGGAAGCACAGGAGCGCGAGAAACTGGAGACTATCAGCGGACTGTCGGCCGAAGAAGCAAAGGAGCGTCTCATCGTCTCCCTCAAGGACGAAGCCCGCACATCAGCCCAGAGCTACATCAATGAAATCATGGACGAGGCCAAGATGACGGCCAACAAGGAAGCCAAGAAGATAGTCATCCAGACCATACAGCGCGTGGCTACTGAGACAGCTGTGGAGAACTCCGTCACTGTCTTCCATATCGAAAACGATGAGGTCAAGGGCCGCATCATCGGTCGCGAGGGCCGTAACATCCGTGCTTTGGAGGCAGCCACAGGCGTAGAGATAGTCGTTGACGACACTCCTGAGGCCATCGTTATCTCCGCCTTCGACCCCGTAAGGCGCGAGATATGTCGTCTGGCGCTCCATCAGCTTATCTCCGATGGCCGCATCCATCCAGCCCGTATCGAGGAAGTTGTGGCTAAGGTGAAGAAGCAAGTTGACGAAGAAGTGCTCGAGACAGGTAAGCGCACCGCCATCGACCTCGGCATCCACGGTCTGCATCCAGAGCTCATACGCATCATCGGTAAGATGAAGTACCGTTCGTCCTACGGCCAGAACCTTCTCATGCATGCCCGTGAGACAGCCAATCTGGCTGGAATCATGGCTGCCGAGTTGGGACTCAGTTCGCGCAAAGCAAAGCGCGCAGGTCTGCTCCACGATATAGGTAAGGTGCCCGACGAGGACACTGAACTGTCGCACGCAGAGTATGGCGCAAAGATTGCAGAGGAGTATAAGGAGAAGCCTGAGATTGTCAATGCAATCGCTGCCCACCACGATGAATGCGAGATGACCACGCTCATTGCGCCCATCGTGCAGGTATGCGACGCCATCAGTGGTGCTCGCCCAGGTGCCCGCCGCGAGGTGGCCGAGGCATACATCAAGCGACTCAAAGACCTCGAGAATATAGCCATGAGTTACCCGGGCGTGACCAAGACATATGCTATTCAGGCAGGCCGTGAACTCCGCGTAATCGTAGGTGCCGACAAGGTAGACGATGCTCAGTGCAACCAACTCTCACTCGACATCGCCAACAAGATACAGACCGACATGACCTACCCAGGCCAGGTGAAAGTATGCGTAATCCGCGAGGTGCGCTCCATCAACTACGCAAAATAGAATTTAAGAAATACACGATTTTCTTCATTGGTGTCCCCACGTCCCCCAAAGGCGTGGGGATTATTTTGCACATATGCAAATCAAACGCGTGTACCGGCCATGCAAGCCATAGGATAATATGCATTGCTGCCTGAGCAGGAATACGATTCCCGTTCTCACTACGATTATGTAGGTGCTCGTAGAATTTATCTCCGTGCGCGTGTTCGCGAGAACGCGCTAAGATTTTGCGAGAGCGCGCTAAGATTTCGCGAGAACGCTCTCAGTTTTCATGAGCAGGCTCTAAGATTTTGTGAGTTCCGCGTTTTTGGGGTTTTCGTCAGGAAAAGAATTAGAAAGCAGGCACATCGCAGCTCGGAGAGGAGACTGCAATGTGCCTGCAAGGTAGGAGCGGCACAGCTGTGCCGCCTTATGCTTTGGGATTATGCTCTATTAGTAGCGTACCTTCACGCCATTCTGGATATATACGTTACCACGCTGCGGGTTGGCCACCTGACGGCCGTTAAGGTCGTATGCAGGTTTGGCGGGGTCGAAGGTAGCGTCCTCGTCAACGGCGACAGTGGCATCGTTGACTGCCGTGAGGTTGCGCGGGTCGTAGATGATAAGGTCGGAACCGTCGCCAAGTGCTGCCACGATGTAGTACTCAGTGTTGATGAGGTCATCCGGCATCTTGATGGTGAAGTTGTTGTCTGCGTATATCATCTTGTGGTCGGCGTTGTAGAACTTAAAGCCTACGGCACCCTGACCTCCGGCGATGAGCATCTCCTTGGTCTTAGCCCTATAGGTGCAGCTGTACTTGCGGTAGGGTGCTCCGTCCACGAAGTCGGTGAACATACCTGTCTGTCCTACTTCGCTGGCATCGCCAGGAGTAGCGCTGCTGGTGGTGGCCAAGCGTGTCGCTCCCTCGGGCATGCCCGGATAGTCGGCAGGATATTTCTTGATGCGCTCATCAATGAACATGATGTTGCCCAGTTTCTTAGGATACTTCTGCATATAGGCGATGGCGGCATCTATCTCTGCCTGCGTAGTTGTCATGTATTTGGTGGAGTAGTCCTCGATAACGTAATTATTAACCGGCACGAAGAATCCCCAGAATTGGAAGAACTCGCTAAGGTCAGCCTGGGCTATATCGCAGCAGAACTTGGCAAACTTAAGATAGTCGGTGGTGCCGCTGCCCGGGTTGGATGCATTGGTGGACATCTGTATGGGACTCTCGCGGAACTTGTCGAAAAGTTGCTGATAGAATGTGGTGTTATGCTCCATAAGATGGAAATATAGCCAGAGCTGGAAATACATACGGCAACGCTGCCAAAGGTCATAGTCATTCCAGAACTTTCCTGTAAAGAAAGCGTCTCGAGCCTCCTTCCACGGGCCGCCACGCCCGGTATTGGAACCTTGCATCCATGTGTTCACTTGCGAGAAGAAGTTGTTGGAAATCTCGGTGCAGCCTGCCAGATTGATGAGGTTTTGGTGTACGTGACCCGTCTCGTGGGCAATACACCAGTAGTTAGCGCCACTGTCATTCTCCTTGCCGTGAGTCATAGCATCATAGTTCATAATGGTACCCACGCCGGGATAGTAGGTACCGTAGGAACTGGCATAAGGATTGCCGTCAGAGGAACTGGATGCGGAGAGCATACAGTTGAAGCGGTCAGCAAACTGATCAGCGTGCATCAGGCTGCGCTGTACTTCCACCAGGTCATCCCAGCGATGGAGAGTGCCCTCGATACCCTTAGCTGTACCATCGGTATCTATCTCGTCAAGTTCCTTGTCAGTAATCTGCTTCTTCAACTCTACATAGTTCATGTTATACTGATAGTACTTCGACTTGAGGTGTACTATCTCATCCTGGAACAGATTGGCTACCATGTCCTTCCAGTCTGCGTTGGTGTGGCCACGGGTGATGTCGAAATAACCCTGCACACGTCCACCCTCGATATGAATAGTGATGGGGTTGAAGTCGGCCAGTTTCTTGTTTACACTGGTGACGGTGTAATGAATAAAGAGATGTCCCTCGTCAGTGGGTACGAATACGTTGATACCACGCTTCAGCTGGGTTACGGAAGGATTGATGCTATAGTCCTTGTTGGAGCTGAAGGTGAGAGTAGCATTAGTGGGTGCATTGGCAGCTGCAAAGATGAGCACCACGTCACCAGCCTTCACGCTGATACCGGTGGGAGCGGTCTGCGGTGAGAACTGATAGCTTGTGCCCACAAGGTTAGTGGAGTTCCACTTGGTGGGGTCGCTATATGCCTCGTAGTCATAGATGCGGAATTCCTTCTCGCGGTGGCCCCATGTGTCATTCTTTATCTTCAGAGCCATATTGATGAGCATCTTTGGCAGGCCTGTTTCTTGCATGTCTGCAGTCAGGTCTTCATCGCTCATTTCCTTGTATTCATCCTTCAGCTCAGTGTAAGCATAGTCGCTGAAGTACTTTTGCAGACGAGTGTTGAGCACTGAAGTGCTGGTGTTGTAAATCATGTTGTACTCATCGTATGCATCGGCAGCAGCCTGTATCTGCTCGTCAGTAAGATCCACGCGTTTTACTATCCATTGAGCATCGGTCTTATTGATGTCCACATTTACGCCCATATCGCCCTTGGCACCGATACCGGTCTCCGGCTTCAGAGGTTCTATGATGTTGTAGGAACTGGTCCATGCGTAGGAGCTGGGAGCGATGTTCCACCACTGACTGTTGCCGCCATTAACTGTGGTCATATACGTTCCGCTGCACGGGCTTGACGGGCTGGTTGCCTTGTGGGTGATAGTGCGTCCTGAGAACACGTTCTGTATAGTGTATGTGTCATCTTCGTCGTTAGCAGTGATTTTCCAATACTGCTCCCAAGCGTTTTCATCCAGGTCCATAGTCACGATATTGTTGTCGCTCTTGCGCTCTGTCAGTACCTTGCCGTCGCTGAGGTTGGTAAATGTGTAATATATGCCGGCGTCAAGGTCGATTGTGCCTACACCGCATATTCTGTCGAGATTGGCCTTGACTGCGGCAGTGTCCACCTCTGTGGAAAGCACGGGTTGGAGAATCCACTCTGAGTTCCTGTCCTTGTCATAATACCAGTCGGTGAGACCGCTGCTACCGCCGTTAAGATTGGCGCAGTTGCGGCTGAGGGACTTAACCTCTCCGTGGCAGATGATGATATACTGGTCGTCGTCGGACGTGTTGTTGGGGCTGAGCTGCATGGTCCAGAAATACTTGGATGCGCTGCAGCTGTAGTTGTCCTGCAGATAGTTACCAGTCCTGGCATTGCGCAGGCTGAAGCCCTCGTCGCTATGCTCAATAATCCACATCTGGCCCATACGACTGGTCTCTGTAGTATTCTTCGTACCTGTAGTAGCCCTGTGGGTGGTAACATTCTCAGAAATAAACTGGTTTGTGTTACCGTGGCTCTGTATCCTGAACAGTCCACCCCTTGCCAACAGGAAGCTGGTCAGGGTGCCACCCGTCAGTTCGTCGGGGTTGAGAATGCGAGCCTCGTAGATGGCCCAGTCGCTGTTGCCGTTGAGTGTGGCCTCTGTGCCGTAGGCTACCATGTTAGTGCCATTGCTATCCATAATATATCTGGAGCCTCTGATGCACCAGTGGCCGGCATTGCCATTGATGTCCTCAAGGGTAAACTTGCCGGCTTCGCTCACATTGGTGGTAACGCCCGGAGCAGCATTCCATGATACAAGGTCTTTGAAATACTTGCCTTCGGCGGTCTGGATGTAATACTTGCCCTCACCTGCGTCGACAAAGCGAAAGAGGTAGGGAGAACTCTCCTGCACGCTGCTGCATTCAACCAATAGGGTAGAGCGGTGAGCGCCGTTCTCATAGAGATAGACCTTGCGTCCTACGTTGTACAGCACATACCATTTGCCGGTAGGAACGGTGTACCTTAACACGGGGTCAACCGACACAGCATAATTGGGGTTGAGGTCCTCCACAAGGGCCTGAACAGGACTCGCTGCTACTAAAAGGAACATAGCGAGTAAAGATAATAACTTTTTCATTTGTTTATTGGTGTTAGATTTTAGCTTAGATAAAGTAGCAAGGTGCGCCATTCGCTTTGCATGGCAGTCGCTTCAGCACACAATTGCTCTATTAAATGCAAAAATAAAGAATTTTTCTGGAATAACCAAAATAAACACACAACATTCGTAAAAAAAAGAGCCCAAAATATAATTATTTAGTAGAAGTTTTGCAATAAGGGCATTAAGGTCCTTCGAGTCTTTACGGGAAAAAAATTCTACGCGCATACAATTAAATAATGTACGCGCGTAGATATTGTTTCTTGAGATGTTCTGATTTTATGCGTGTGCTGCATTGAGGATTACCTCACCGAGAGTGGGGTGGGCGTGCACTATGTCTGCCAGCTCTGAGAGCTTGGCACCCTTGTTCATCAGTGCAGCGATTTCCTGGATCAGGTCGGCGGAGTGAGGCCCATACATGTGGCATCCGATGATGCAGTCGTCCTCGTCAGTGAGAATCTTGACCATGCCATCGCTCTCGTTCATGGCGAGAGCCTTACCGTTAGCACGGAAGAAAGCCTTGTGGGCTTTGGCGTTGATGCCATTCTCTTTGCAGTACTCAGCAGTGAGACCCACGGTGGCAGCCTCGGGGTTGGTGAACACTGCGGCAGGCATGATGTCGAGCCGGATATTGTCCTTTTTACCGAGAATCACATTGAGCACATGCTGTCCCTGGAAACTTGCGGCATGTGCAAGCTGACACTTGCCGTTGACGTCGCCAATAGCATAGATGCCTTCCACGCTGGTGCGGAAATCGTCGTCTGTCACAATACCGCGACGGTCGGTCTGTATGCCCACATCTTCAAGATTTAGCGAGGCGGTATTCGCACCGCGGCCTACAGCCATGAGCACAATGTCGGCATCCACACTCTCCTCCTTTTCTTTGAGCATATAGGTCACGGAGTAATGGTCGCCCTCATCCTTGATGCCGTTGACAGCAGCATTGTTGATGATATTGATACCCTTGCCCTTGAGCGATGCCTTGAGCCGCTTAGCTATGTCGGCATCGAAGTTGGGCAGTATCTCCTTGCAGTATTCCAGCACAGTTACCTCGGAGCCGAAAGCATTGAAGATGGATGCAAACTCCATGCCTATTACGCCACCGCCAATAACTGCAAGGCGCTTGGGTATTTCGGTGATGTCGAGCATCTCGGTGGAGGTGAGCACCTTGGGCAGGTCCTTGCCGGGGATGGGCAGGAATTTGGTCACGCTGCCCGTGGCAATAATGATGTTGGGCGCGGTGTACTGCTCGTTGGCCGTTACCTCAATCGTTTTGGCATCCACAAACCTTGCCTTGCCATTGGCGCGAATGATGTTGGGGTGCTTTAGCAGCATCTCTATGCCGCTGACGAGAGTGTTGACAACCTCGTTCTTGCGCTCCACCACTTTCTTCATGTCAATGCCGTCGCAAGAAAGGCTCTTGATTCCGAGCAACTCGGCTTCGCTCAGCTCGCTCAGAAGTTCCGCATTCTTGCAGAAGCACTTAGTGGGTATGCAGCCTACGTTGAGGCAAGTGCCGCCCACCTTGTCCATCTCGGCAATCACGGTCTTCAGCCCTGCATGAGCAGCCTTGACGGCGGTTTCATAGCCGCCGGGGCCCGCACCGATGATAATTAAATCTACTTGTTGCATATCGTTAGGGTATTAGATAGGAGTTAACGCAGACTGAACTGCGCTAACTCCTACACCTTATTTATATATTATAGGTATGCCTTGTAGGTCAGCTTGGGTTCCTTCACAGCCTTCACGTCATCAACACGGGTAATGGGGGCTTTGTGTGGAGCACTCTTAACCATTTCAGGGTCTTCGGCAGCTTCCTTAGCAATCTGCTTCATCACCTTGATGAACTCGTCGATGGTGTCCTTACTCTCCGTTTCGGTGGGCTCTATCATAAGAGCCTCGTGGAAGAGGAGCGGGAAGTAGATTGTAGGAGCATGGAATCCATAGTCGAGCAGGCGCTTGGCCACGTCGAGGGTAGTGACATGCTGACTCTTGTCTATGAGACCATTGAACACGAACTCGTGCTTACACAGTCCCTGTATGGGCAACTCGTAGCAGTCCTTTAGGCTCTCTTTGATATAGTTGGCGTTGAGCACAGCAAGCGAGCCCATCTTTGCAAACTGCTCCTTGCCTGCCGAGAGCAGGAAGGTGTAGGCCCTGAGCACTACTGCATAATTGCCGAAGAATCCGCTGATGTAGCCGAGGGAGTCGTTATCATAGTTGACATAGAATGTGCCGTTGTCAGCCTTCTTCACCTGCGGGTTGGGCAGATAAGCCTCCAGTCCGGCTCTCACACCGATGGGGCCTGAGCCTGGACCGCCACCGCCATGGGGAGTGGAGAAGGTCTTGTGCAGATTGATGTGCATCACGTCGAAGCCCATATCGCCCGGACGGCAAACGCCAAGCAGCGGGTTGAGGTTAGCGCCGTCGTAGTACATCAGACCACCGCAGTCGTGTACCAACTTAGCAATCTCAGGAATCTTGGTCTCGAAGATACCAAGTGTGTTGGGATTGGTCATCATCATGCCTGCCACGTCGTCGCCCAGCAATGGCTTGAGGGCCTCTACGTCAACGGTGCCGTTGTCGGTGGACTTTACCTCCACCACTTCCAGTCCGCACACAGCTGCCGAGGCAGGGTTAGTGCCGTGGGCAGAGTCGGCGATTATAATCTTGGTAAGCTTAAGGTCGCCCCGAATCAGGTGGTAGTTGCGGATGACCATCAGGCCTGTCAGCTCACCGTGAGCACCGGCAAATGGATTGAGTGTAAACTCGCTCATACCGCCCAGCTCGGAGAGAATCTTCTGGGTGTTGTAGTAAACCTCCAGTGCGCCTTGCACAGCCGTGGTTGGAGCCAGCGGATGCAGTCCCTGGAAAGCAGGATGGGAGGCGTTCTCCTCGTTTATCTTTGGGTTATACTTCATGGTGCATGAACCGAGCGGATAGAAACCAGTGTCCACGCCGAAGTTGTTGTTGCTCATATTGGTATAGTGGCGCACCACTGTCTGCTCGTCAGCCTCAGGCAGCATCGTTTCGCTCTGGCGGCTGATGTTTTCGGGGATAGAGTAGCCCTTAAACTCGTTGGCAGGGAGAGAGTAGCCCTTGCGTCCCTTCTTAGAGAGCTCAAAAATAAGAGTTCCGTAATATGTACTGTTCATAATCTTTAGGCTTCTTTAATCAGTTCAACAAGTTTATCTATCTCAGCCTTGGAGCGTTGCTCCGTAACGGCAAACATAATGGCATTGTCAACACCCTCGGGTTTAAGACCGCCTAGTATTCCGTTGTCAAGCAGATGTTGCTGCAGTTTGTCAACGTCGAGAGTAGTCTTTACCACAAACTCGTTGAAGAATGTCTGACCCTCAAAAGCAGGAGTCATCTTGCCAGTCTTCAGCAGTTCGTCATAGAGATAGTGTGCTCCGGCGTAGCTCTGTTCGTTCACCTCCTTGAGGCCCTGTGGTCCCATGAGCGACATATAGATAGTCACCATCAGCGTCATGATACCTTGGTTAGAGCAAATGTTCGACGTAGCCTTCTGGCGGCGTATATGCTGCTCGCGAGCCTGCATAGTCAGCACAAAGGTGCGCTTGCCGTCATGGTCAGTGGTGCCGCCCACGATGCGGCCAGGCATCTTGCGCACCAAAGCCTCCTTGGCGCAGAAGTAGCCGAGATACGGGCCGCCGAAGCTCATGGGCAAACCTAGCGACTGGGCATCACCCACAGCAATGTCTGCGCCCCATTCGCCCGGAGTCTTGAGGGCAGCAAGGGTGCTGGCAGGAGCATTAATGATGAGCAGGGCCTTCTGCTCGTGACACATGTCGGCCACGCCGCTCAAATCCTCCGCGATGCCGTAGTAGTTAGGCTGGCCTATTCTCACGCGTGCGGTTTCTCCATGGGCCAGCTCTGCTTCCAGGGCTGTCTTGTCGGTAGCACCGTTGGCAGCTGGAATCAGCTGAATCTCCACACCGTGATACTTGGCGTAGGTCTCCACCACGCGGATTACGGCGGGGTTAAGGGCTGCGCTTACCAGCACTTTGTTCTTTTTCTTGGCGTTGGCCACAGCCATCATCATAGCCTCGGCAGTAGCCGTGGCACCGTCGTACATGCTGGCATTGCTGATGTCCATGCCAGTGAGGTCAGCCATTAGGGTCTGGTACTCAAAGATGTACTGCAACGTACCCTGTGAAATCTCTGCCTGATAGGGAGTGTAGCTCGTCAGGAACTCACTTCGCTGAGTGATATAGCCGATTACCGAAGGTGTGTAGTGATCATACACACCGCCGCCGGCAAAGCACACCAGCTGCTTGTTCTTGTCACCGAGTTCCTTGAAGTGCTTGCGGATCTCCACCTCCGACATCTCAGACGGGATGTTGTAGTCGCGCTTCAGCTTCAACTCCTCGGGCACCTCAGCATAAAGGTCGGCCAGCGTCTGCACGCCGGCCACCTTTAGCATTTGTTGGATATCCTCTTCGGTGTGAGGAAAATACTTGTATGCCATCTCGTAAGTCTTTTACTCGCCACAGAGTTCGGTGTAGGCAGCAGCATCCATCAGATTGTCCAGCTCGCTCTTGTCGCTGAGCTGCACCTTGATAATCCAGTTAGCGTAGGCATCCTCGTTGATTTTCTCGGGGCTGTCGGCCAGCTCCTCGTTCACCTCAACCACGGTGCCAGACACAGGAGACATAAGGTCGGAGGCAGCCTTCACGCTCTCTACGGCGCCAAACTCCTCGCCCTGAGTAACCTCGTCGTCAACCTCGGGAGCGTCAACATAGACAACGCTGCCCAGCTGCTCCTGAGCATAATCAGTGATACCTACATAGCCGAAGTCGCCTTCAACCTTTACATACTCGTGGCTCTCTGCATAAAAGAGGCCTTCAATTACTTTTGCCATAATGTTATTTCTTTAAGTGATTGTTTGTTTATAGTTCTTACCGGTTTTTACTACTTCTTGTAACTCTTGTCATAGAAACGCTTCTTCACCACGGTGCCGGGGTGCACCTTGCGGTGTATGCGCACGGCCAGCTCTGTGCCCAGTTTCATATAGGCAGCATCAACCAGGGCAAAGCACACTGACTTGTCGGTCATGATGGTGCGGTAGCCCGTGGTCACCTCGCCAATCACTTCGTCGTCGGCGTTTACCACCTCGTAGCCGTGGCGGGGGATAGCCTTGTCATCGTCACGCAGGGCGATGCCCACCAGTTTCTTAGATACGCCGTTGGCTTTCTGCTCCACAAGTACATCCTTGCCGATAAACTCCTCCTTGTCCAACTTGGCGAACATGCCCAGGCCGGCCATAATGGGGGAGATGTCTGCACTCAGTTCGTCGCCGTAGAGCGGCAGGCCGACCTCGAAGCGCAGTGTGTCACGGCAGCCCAGTCCACATGGAGTCACGCCGGTATCAATCAGTTTGTCCCAAGCCTGTTGGATATATTTGTGGGAGCCATAGATCTCGAAGCCGTCCTCGCCTGTGTAGCCGGTGCGGCTGGCGATAATCGTCTCGCCGTCCACGTCAATCTTCTTGAAAGTGTAGAACACCAGGTCTTTCACATCCAGGCCCAGCACATCCACCACCTTTTGCTCGGCCTCGGGGCCCTGTACGGCAATCTGGCCGTAGTAGTCGCTCTGGTGGTCCACCTTCACGTCGAAATCCTTGGCCTGCTCCTCAATCCAAGCCACATCCTTGTCAATGTTGGCGGCATTGATTACGAGGAAGAACTTACCGTCACCCTCGCAGTACACCAGCAGGTCGTCAACGCAACCGCCGGTGGGGTAGAGCATCATGCCGTAGAATATCTTGCCCGGCTCAGCACCAGCCACATCGTTGGTGAAGATGTGCTGCACAAACTTCTCTGCCTCGGGGCCGGTGATCTCCACTTCGCCCATGTGGCTAACGTCAAAAATGCCCACCTTCTGCCTTACTGCCAGGTGCTCATCCTTGATATTACTGTACTGTATCGGCATGTCGAAGCCGCCGAACGGGCTGATCATGGCTCCCAGAGCCACGTGTTTGTCATAGAGACAAGTCTTTTTGTTTTCTGCCATTGTATGAATAGAATTTAATGTTATTGTTCCTTTAAGCTTTACATTTCGTATTCGCCAGAGAGTTCCTCGATGCGAGCCACGTCGTTCTGCGTCAGCATGTACTCCTTCTCGCCGCAGAAGAAGTCGCGAGCATACGCCTTGAACTCCTCAATGCTGATGCGGTCGCCGATAAAATCCTTCAGCAGACATATGCGCTGCCTGACGCTCTCCACGCCCTTGCGCTGCAATTTCTCCGTTGGCGGAGTAATTGACGAGAGCATGTGGCCCATGTTAGTGTCGTAGAGCATCGTGCCGTGGACAATGATGCACTCCTGCAGCTGATAGACCGCCCAGCCGCTCACCTTGCGCCCATTGATTAGCACGTCGTTGTGGTCGGTGGAGCAGGCCTCCACGCCCATCGTACTGAGCATTTCAATCACTCGCTGCAGGCATAGGCTGAACACCTCGGGAGTCGTCGCATAGTGGGAGCGGCTGCAGATGAAGCTGAACATCACATTATCCTTGTCGGCATACACACCGCCGCCGCCGCTCTTGCGGCGCACTATGTCGATGCCGTGCTCACGACAGTAGGGTAGGTTCACCTCGTTCTCCATCACCTGGTTGCGTCCGATGATTACCGTAGGGTTCACCTGCCAAAGGAAAAAACACCCTTCCAGCTGCATCATATTCTGAGCCACATACTCCTCCATGGCCAGGTAGAACGACAACCTGCGACTGCCCGTCAAAGAAGGCGGCAGAGAGACATAAGTGATATGTTTTTTGTTTGGTGCGCACATTACTTTGCAAAGTTACAATTTTATTTTAGAAAAACCAACCATTAACGCACAAATAATACTTTTCAAGCAAAAAAACTGCAAAAAACGGGGAGTTAACGCTGCTTACACCGCAGACACGGACATTTATCCCGCACGGCGTGAAATCTATCCCCGTGGAGCGGAGCGCGAGATGCGGGATATTTTACACGGGATGCGGCTTTCCAGTCACGAGTACCGACTTTCCGGCCACAGGCAGCGAAAAAAAGAACACAAATCTTGCGCTGTCAGAAAAAAATCGTAACTTCGCAAACGATATTAAATCACAAAAACATGAAACACGCAACACTTACTCTTATCGCCACACTCGCGCTGCTTTGCGGCAGCGCATCTGCACAAATCAAGAAGGATGCCAAGGTTTACATCTGCACCGGCACATACGCCAAGTCGTACCACCTCAAACGCACTTGCAAGGCTCTCGAAAGCTGCAAGGGCGAGGTAAAGCAAATCAAAATGGGCGAGGCCATAAAGAAGGGACGCCATCTCTGCAAGTATTGCAAATAGGGTACCAAGTAGATTCATCACACCTTTTTATTTGTTACAGCTACCCCTCGCCTTATACAAAGGCCGCGAGGCTGAGTATTTATTCTGTCAAAAAAAAGGAAAAGCTAAAAAAAGCTATTATGGCTTCTCTGTTTGAATGAAAAAGCGTAACTTCGCACTTAAATATTACGATCTCCCATTTCATATCTCATATAATCCAGATGGATAAACTTCAGATTTCACATAGAGGACTTGAAATGCCTGCATCGCCCATCCGCAAGCTGGCTCCGCTAGCAGAGGCCGCTGAGGACAGGGGTATCAAGATTTACAGACTCAACATTGGTCAGCCTGACCTGCCAACTCCATCCAAGGCACTGGAGGTGCTGAAGACCATTGACCGCAAGACGCTGGAATACAGTCCCTCGCAGGGCATCCGCTCACTGCGCCAGGCACTGGTGGGCTACTACAACCGCTACCAGATTAAACTCTCGCCTAAAGAGATTATTATCACCACGGGCGGCTCGGAGGCTGTGCTGTTCGCATTTATGAGCTGTCTGAATCCAGGCGACGAGATTATCGTGCCGGAGCCTGCATACGCCAACTACATGAGTTTCGCCATCTCGGCGGGAGCGGTGATTCGCACCATCGCCACAACCATTGACGAAGGGTTCTGCCTGCCGAAGGTGGAGAAGTTCGAAGAACTGATCAACGAACGCACGAAGGCGATACTGATCTGCAATCCCAACAACCCGACGGGTTACCTCTACACCCAGAAGGAGATGAACCAGATCCGCGACCTGGTGAAGAAGTATAACCTCTACCTGTTCAGCGATGAGGTGTACCGCGAGTTTATCTACACGGGCAGCCCGTACATCTCGGCCATGCATCTGGAGGGAATTGAACAGAACGTGGTGCTTATCGACTCTGTGTCGAAACGCTACTCGGAGTGTGGCATCCGCATAGGTGCCCTTATCACCAAGAACGAGGCGGTAAGGAAGACGGTAATGAAGTTCTGCCAGGCCCGCCTGTCGCCGCCGCTGATTGGGCAGATGATTGCCGAGGCGTCGATAGAGGGTACGGAGCAGTACTCTCGCGACGTGTATGAAGAATATGTAGAGCGCAGGAAATGCCTTATCGACGGTGTGAACCGCATACCGGGCTGCTACACGCCGATTCCGATGGGGGCATTCTACACCGTAGCCAAGCTGCCGGTGGATGATGCGGAGAAGTTCTGCGCCTGGTGCCTGACGGACTTCAACTACGATGGCGAGACTATCATGATGGCTCCGGCAGCGGGTTTCTACACCTCGCCTGAGCTGGGTCGCGACGAGGTGCGCCTGGCCTATGTGCTGAAGAAAGAAGATTTGCAACGGGCTTTGTTCCTGCTGGCCAAGGCACTGGAAGTGTATAATAAACTGAAAAAATGAAAAATGGGAATTATTATGAAAAAAATGGTATCTATCCTTGGGTTTGCAGCTCTGCTACCGTTGATGCTCAATGCGTTTACAAAGAAGGATGCATTGATATTGATAGGCATGACCGACTATGAGTATGAGTACTGCCATATTTCTGACATGGGGCTCTGGACGGATGACGACGGCAACCCGCTGGACAACTGCGGAGTGGGGCTGACGCCTTTCATGGGCGACTATTCTTTCGTACGCGACTCACTTGAATTGGAGCTTGATGCAGGAAACAAGAAGGTGGTAAACGTCACGTCTGGAATGAAGCTCCTGTTTCCAAGCCTGTTTGAAGGAGAAGAGAATGAGTTTTCGCAGGACTTCAGATTGCACTTTGCGGACTTCAATATCTTCTATCTTGCCGAACGCGACATTTATGTACGCGACACGAGCAAGGACGTGGAGCCCGAATTCCCCGGAGGCACGCAGGCTCTGCTGGAGTTCGTATCGGCATGTATGCGCTATCCGAAACAGAGTATGGACGCCGGTATACAGGGCAAGGTGATGGTCTCGTTTGTGGTGGACGTGGATGGCGGTGTGACTGATGTTGAGATTCTGAAAGGTGTGGAGAATCTTCTCGACTGGGAGGCCAAGCGTATTGTCAAGCGACTGCCACGCT
Source organism: Bacteroidaceae bacterium (assembly GCA_017960825.1). GTDB lineage: Bacteria > Bacteroidota > Bacteroidia > Bacteroidales > Bacteroidaceae > UBA6382. The sequence goes on from JAGCYL010000044.1 coordinate 23,100, forward strand.
TTTCACCAGGCATCCGCAATGGAAGACCTTCTCGGTTTAAGTACACTCTTCCTGTTAACTTTAAGCTGACTTAGGGACTCTCGAACTTTACTAAACAACTCCTAAAACAAAACAAATATGAAAAAGCTGCTGTATTTTATTGGTTCCGTGGTTATAGCTGGCATGATTGGCTCGTGCGGCCAGACAGAGAATGGTAATGGTGTGGACTCCGACTCCATCAACACAGCTGACAGTCTGGCCGAAGCTTTGCGTCGCGACAGCATAGAGTGGGTCAGCTTCACATCGAAGGACCTCACTTTCTTCGGAGTACACGGCCACGTAAAGACGATGCTCACCGGGGGCATGGTATATCAGTTTGACTCGCTAGGGAGCTGGACTAAGATTGACAACGTGAGTCCATACGGCCGCAAGATTGATTTCTACGACAGCTACAGTGTATATAGCCGCAACTCCAACGGCTACATCGACCACGAGGAGTTCTGGGAAGGTGGCGGCGAATACGTATGGACCGACGGCCGCATAGTAGGCGAGAACTCGTTCAACTGCGCTTACGAGTGCCGCATGTCCTACGAGTACGACTCGCTGGGCAACATCGGTGCCGTGACGATGGTGGAGAGCGACGATGCGGGCGACTCATGGTCGAAACCCAGTCGCATAGAGTATGACTACAAATCTTTTGACCGCTGCGGCAACTGGACAATGCGCAAGAGCACCTTCGGCACCGAGGAGCGCTTCTTCCTCTACTACGACGACCCACGCCACTCCACGCCGCACAATGAGTTCACGCCGTGGGACAAAGACTATATCTTCAGCGGCACTATAGGCAACGAGAAAAACCGCCATCTGGCCATCAGTAAGCACGGCGGACAATACACCGTGTATAACGGCACACGCCACACTCATCTGCTCAATTACGACAAGGCTACGGGCGAACTGACGGTGGCTGCGCTGCGAGCCAGTGACGAAAAGAGACTCGGTGAATTCAAAGGCACCGTCACTCGCGAGACTCTCGGCAGACTACGCTACAAAGGCACCTTTACCAACACCAGTGGCGGCAATGTAGCATTTAATCTGGTGAGCGAGTAATTCATATAAAAGGAGTTATCGCGGCCGTTGGCTGCTCAAAGAAACTGTGGGTCGGCAGTTAACAATAGATATCGGCAGAGTATCATGACCTATCATGCCTTCTGCGGTGAAGCGTAGCACTACAAGCTGCGCTTCATTGCATTTCCTTGATTTCTGGTCAAATACGAAATTACCTATACTATACCAAACGGGTACTCTGCCCAGCATGGTCTGAGTCTGCACCACATGGGGATGCTGGCCCACAATAGCCGTGGCACCAGCCCTTGCCAACACCGCAGCATCGATACGCTGCTGCAGGGTGGGGGAATCGCTGAATTCCTTACCCCAATGGATGAAGACGACGACCGGCACAGTGGGGTGCGCATTATGATAACGACGGACGGCCGCAGCAAGAGTGTCGGCAGACGTGTAGCACACGGCAGGTTTATGTGGGCCGGGACTGGCAAACCAATTCTCTATCGGTATGGTGACAGCGTTAAAGACTGCCACCTCGACACCTCCATTTCTAATAATAGCAGGCACCATCAAACTATCGCTATCGGTGGCATAGCCGAGAGAGGTAATGCCGTTTTGCAACAGACATTCGTGGGTGTCAATAAGCCCTTGCAGCCCCTGGTCCATCGAATGATTGTTGGCCATTGCTGCATGGGTGATGCCTGCCTTGTGCATGGCGGCAGCAGCCACTGTATCAGCACGGAAGATGTATTTCTTGTACACCCTGCGACTGCGCATGGTGAGCGGACACTCCAGATTGACTATGGCAGCATCAGCCCTGCGGAGCGTGGCGGAGATATCACCGAAGACGTAGTCGTAGCCTTGGCTCTCCACCACACTGCGTACGCCACGATCGAAAAGCACGTCGCCCCCCAAAACCATTGTCAGCGTATCAGCAGCTGTAGCCGACACGCTGACAAAGAGGAAAAATAATATTAGTTTACGGGTAAACAAGATTATCAGCAGCAACTAACATCCTGAACTGTAAAGGTATCGCTCGTTAACCTTCGTCTGGCCAGAGGGCAGTATGTATGGTTTCATCCAGTCTTCCATGCCTGGGGCGGTACCTTTCTTCAACATCTCCTGCCACTCCTCGTCGGTGAGACGCGGAGCATCGTTAGGACGCACAAACTCATGATAGCCGTAGGTGGCGCCGCGAGTGAGGTATGTCTGACCACCGATGCTGACCAGCACATATATCATATTGGCATTACCACAGGCTGCATAGAGGATGCCTTGCTTTTCGCAACCAAACACAGCACGGGTAAAGATATCGGCCACCTGAGCAATGCTGCGGTCAGCACCTTCCACCTCGCCCCACGACTGTAGGCTAAGGTCGGGGTCTATGAGTCCGAGTGTCATCCACTCCAGCGAACTGCCGATGCAGTTGAGCTGGCAACGCTCGTCATAGGTGGGCACCTCACCACGCAACTCCTTATCTACAATACCTTTGCAGAACTCTATGCTCTCCAGCAGATTCTCTGTCTTGCCGGAAATATCATCGTCGATATATCCGCAACGATTCAGCCAACTCTCTGTGTCCTTGATCAGCAGATAGAGTTGGTCCCAGAATACCTTGTTGGGCTCCACAAATCCTACGGGTACCGGTGAGGGCAGGTCTTCACCGTCGCCACACTCAGCCAGCATGGGCTGCTCAGCGTAGAGGATGGCATCGTGCTTCAGCGTTGCCCATGAGGCCAGCGCCGTATTGAGGTCTTTCAACTGCCAGTGGCGAGTATTGTAGAAACCATAGTCTGTATGGTCGGTGCGTGATGCCAGATATACCAACAGTTGCAGACGACGGTCGTAAATTGTGCCGTTGCCGATCTGCTTGCCAGCATACTTGGCATGAAGATTTCCATACACTTCATCGAAGTCTTCCCAACGCTGGCTGTCGTGATAGAAAGTATCTTGCAGTGCTTCCGCAGACTTTGAGCCAAAGGTGGCAAACACATTCACGCCGGTAGGATATGCCTTGTCGGCATTGGGCGTATCGTCGGCCATGTCCTTGATAACCTCGTTGTCGCAAAGGAAACGCTGCGGCATAAAGTTGATGGGGAAACCAGACTCTGCCTCCATCTTGGTGGAGAGTTGATTGTTCTCATTATTCAGTCGCTCCAACTCAACTGTTACCTTGCCCATCATTGCCTTGTTGGTCACGATATTATAATCTATGATATTATTGGAGCGCAGGAAATCGGCCAGTTGAAGAATCGACACATTGTCAGACGGTCCTGTGAGCTGAGTGATTATCTCGCCCATGTGACGGAAATCGGTCTGCTTGTCCTGTGGCATAGCGTTGAAGAGCATTGCCAGGAGGGTTGCATTCTTAACAGCAGCCTCATTATTGCTATAGAAAGCAGCTGACTGCACCCACATCATACTGCGGAAGAAGCGCTTCATCTCCTCCGAGCGGGTGTAATGGCCACGCGGGGTGTAAAGTGAGTAGAAATAGTATTCCGTCTGCATAAAAGGAGACGGACCATTGGTGGCGTTTATGATGTTCTTCGTCTCCATGTCATACATGCTTTTGTATGATACAGGCACTTTTTGCTCCTTGCCAGTCAGCAACTTCAGGCCAATGGCACAGTAGGTCTGCAGTTTGTCCAGTCCATCGCTGACATCTTTCTTCAGTTTACCGGTACGAGCTTTGGTCACCTGCTGTTCCATGCCCTCAAGCGTAGCCTGCAAAGTAGGGATGAAGTGCTTCTTCTCAATATATTTCTGCACATAAGCCAGATACATATGGCTCAGCTGCAGATATGCATCGGTAGTTACGAAGCTCGGCATCAGTTCGTACTGATTCTTCTCGTAGATATTGAACAGTTGGTCGCAGTCGGTCTGCTCAATAGCAAAGTTGTATGTATTAAGCATACTCAGCAAGTATTTCGATGGATTGCTCACCTGGCTCATGTTGACACACAGCCGTGTTGAGGCCAAGCCATCCTTGGACTGTAGGCTATGCTGCAATTGCTTCATTCGGCTCTCTATCTTGTCCACAAAGGCCTGCTCCTCCGATGTAAGCTTCACTGTATAGAGGTCTACCTCTTCATTGCTGTTATAGGGTCTGCTTTCGTAGAAGTCTGTCGCACGTTTCGAGCACATCGGCTCATACCACTCAGCCTTGCTCACTAACACACGGTTAATCTCCGGCTCAGTGTACCACCGGCCTTTAGAGGCATACACCAAAGCCTTGAGCATGTACAGTTCCTCGTAGTTAAGCTGCGAGATGTCCTGCTTTAGATTCACAGTCTGAGACCACTTGCTCGCCTTCATATTGAAGTTTGACTGAGCCATAGCCGGTATGCAAATCAACACACCTGCCAGCAGAAAGAAAGAAAAAAACTTTTTCATGACTTTTATTTTTTAATTTTGTATATATTCCACGAATTTAAGCCCAAAGCCGCGGTGCTCATACTTCACTCTCACAGGTGTGCCATCAGCCTTGACCTCCTGAGTGAGGACTATGCCGTCAGGCTCTATGTCAAAGTTCACAAGTCTGTGAGCCAGTCGGGAACTGAGCCAGAGGGGGCGTATCAATTCTTCTTCAAAGAGTTTGAAGAGAAACAAGCGTCGTCCTACTTGGGGCGAATATTTGGTGCTCTTAACCACACCCACCGCTATCTCCGGCACGCCGTCGCCTGTCAAGTCGCCACAGCAGAACTGAAACACGGGATACTTAATCACCCATTCCGACAGCCGTCCGTCCTCAACCCAATACTCAATCACAGCCGTAGAGTCACTGCGTTCATTCAGCCGTATAGTTGCCTGGCGGCCGTCACTGCGTACATAAGTGTAGTCATCGGCTCGGCTAACCAAACATATGAGCAGCGTGTTCAGAAACACTATCAGTGTCAGGCGTGGCATCGTTCTTTATGATATATTTGAATTCGTCGAAATAACGAAATCCCATTACTGCGAGTTTTATGCGTGAACGACTGATACTGTTCCGGCTGTTGTAGCCCTTAATCAGCGGCAGACGAACCTTACATTTATCTTGCAGTCCCACTTCAGCAATCCATCGCAAATTACTCATCAACAATGCATTGCTACGACCAGTGTATCTACGATAGATATCGTCGTCGAGATCTTTTATGTCAATAATCATACAGTCCGCCAGAGGTGCAATCTTCTGCACGTTCTGCATCGGCACCGCTAATGAACTCTCAACATTTATCTTCCATTCTGGCGGACACAACTCCCTGAATTCAGCTATGAAATCCGGATGGAGCAGGGGCTCGCCGCCGCCGAATGTCACGCCACCACCTGTGGCTTGGAAATATAAATCGTCAACCCGTACCTCCTCCAGCAGTCGTGCGGGAGAGTATTCAGGGTATTTGTGCGCCTCGTCCTTGCACTGCTTGTTAAGGCAGTAGCGGCAATCGAGCGGACAGCCATGAAAAGCCACCAGCGTAGTAACCCCTTTGCCGTCAGTAGCTATCCTATGGCGTGATATCGCTATCAGTCGAGCCATCGGTCTGTATCTCTTTTATCTCAGTACTATCTATGGCTAGAGTATCGGTGTCAGGCATTCCCACTTCACCCCGCAGCAATGTGTCGGTGGCAGGCACATCGCCCACTACATCGGGACGCAGTATATGCCTGCAACTACTTAAGCCGCTGGTAAGCACACCGATGCCAATAGCTGTGCCTACCACTGCGGCGGCCTTGCCCAGGCGAGTGCGCTTGTTCAGTTCGCCTTCTATGTAGCGCATCTCCTGCTCACAGGCGGGGCAGGTGCCCTTGCAGTCGCCTTTGTGACCACACTTGTGGGGCGCATAACTGATACCATTGGCGTCAGCTATTTTCTTTCGTATGCCTCGAAGCACACGGCATTTCTTTTTTCCGATGTACATATTATGAGTGATTTCAACTGTCAAAATTATTCTTATGCTTATGCTTCTGCACAGGCATATCCCTTAAGATTTCCTTCATCTCCTCTGGCGTTATCTTCTTCGCCTCAACAGTATTCTCCTTTGTGCTGTCGGGGCTCGGGGCTACCACATCACCCTCCAGTTCGTGCTCAACAGCAGGCACCTTGCCCACTATATGGCCAGAAGAATGGCAGCTGCTCGTACCCGTGGCCAACGCACTGATGCCTATAGCTGTACCCACCACCATGGCAGCATGGCCACTGATACGGCGCTTGCGTATCTCACCCTCTATCTGGCGCATCTCCTGCTCACAGGCGGGGCAGGTGCCCTGACAGTCTCCGCGGTGTGTACACTTATGAGGATTGTAGCTGATACCATTGGCATCCGCTATCTGCTGACGTACTTTACGCAGCACTCTACATTTCTTTTTACCAAGATACATAGTCGCTTGATTCTGTTATTTAAGTTAGCAATAAAAATCCGCCACAAAGATACGTATTTTTTATAGATACGTGCAAAGAAAAAGACAGAAATAATGCAAATACTAATTATTCTATGGCCACATTTGATATAAATCATAGCACAAAATAAAGGATATTTGTATTATGTTTTGTATCTTTGTGGTCGAAAAAAAATAATTAACCATGAAAACAAAAAAACTTTTTCTGTTTGTTTTTCTTCTCTCGACAGTGATGGCTGTTGGTGCACAGTCCTTTCGTAAAGGTACTCTGTATGAACTGAGCGGGGTGGAGATGGAGTATGCCGGACAATTGGTTCAGATAAGCGAACTGTCAGGTTCGTGGCGTATTATCGACCCCTATAAGCACCGCGCCCTGCGCATGGGCAGCAATGGCATAGAGTGGGGCGAAGAAAACGGCTCCGACGAGTTGCAGAAATGGACTATAGAGAAAACCGACAAAGCAGTTGACAGGAGATACACTATGTATCAGATCTCTGCTACCAAGACTACGGGAACAAACAGGCAAAAGCAGTACATCGGAATACGTGAGTCATCGGCTTTTGGCTCTGACGATGGCTGTACATATCGTTTTCGTTCAGTCGCTTTCCCCGAGAAGGTATTGGGAGACGGTGATGACGGAAGCAATGATGTGCGCATCGTTGCCGAACAGGTCGATTCTTTAAACCGAGGACAATATTGGACCATCAGGACTCTCTCGCCTGATCGCCACATTATCGGCGGTGCCTTCTATGCTCAGAATTTTGATGATGGCGGTGGCAACGCCCACATAGACTATCTGTTGCAATGGCCTGCGCATCCCGGTAATTGGGGAAATGCACTGATGAGCATCGAGTCAGTCAAAGGGCAGAATGGCGTGTACAGGATTGTCAGTGCCAACAAAGGCAAGATGTTTACTCTGCGTAATGGCGAGATGAAGATAGCCGACAAGGATGATGCTGACCGAATGAGTTGGTTCAAAATAGAGGAGGTTGACAAGCCCCGCATCAAGTCGCCACTATGGGAAGACGAGACAGTGTTTGCCGTAAACAAACTGCCTTCGGTGGCTCACTATATGCCATATCCTGACGAAGAGGCAATGATAGCAGATAAGGAGCATTACGATAAACCATGGGAGAAATGCAACAGCAGCATTGTGAGGTGTCTCGATGGAGTGTGGAAATTTAAATTCGTTACCTCACCGGAACTGCGCCCCGATGCGAGTGTCGTAACTGCTGAGTCAGCTCAGACATGGGACGACATAACGGTACCCTCATGCTGGGAGATGGAGGGCTATGACCGTCCCATCTATTGCAATGTAGAATATCCGCACTCAAACACACCGCCGTTTATCAAGGCGCGTCCCGGCTACAACGATGGAGGCAAAAACTACGGAGTGAATCCCGTTGGTACCTATCAGCTAAGTTTCGATGCAGACGCGAGTTGGATGCAGGAGCGTTCTATCTTGCGCTTTGGAGCTATCCACAGTGCAGCGTGGGTATATCTGAACGGTCAATACATAGGTTATACTCAGGGTGCAAGCAACGTGGCGGAATTTGATGTGTCGCCAGCCCTGAAAGAAGGTAGTAATAATCTTGTGGTCCAGGTGCTTAGATGGTGTGATGGCTCCTATCTGGAGTGTCAGGATATGTTCAGGATGAGTGGTATTTGTCGCAGTGTATATATATATAATGTACCGCGCGTGAGCGTCAGAGACCATTTTATTACTGACACTTTTAATGATGACCTCAGCAGTGTAGATATCAATGTGAAATTGAGAGTAGGCACGACAGAGAAAAGCAAAGAGCTGATTGGCAACAGCACAGATAATTTAGCCTTTGGGAAAGAGGAGCAAATCGGTACCGACATAAGGATTGCCGTAAAACTCTATGATGCGCAGAACAATCTAGTAGGTGAGACTGAAGCCAGGCGCACCTATGACGATGAATATAGCGCCACTATCAGTGTGGACAATCCACTATTGTGGAGCGCAGAGATGCCCCATCTATACACCGTGCGAGTAGTGCAGCGCGATGCACAAGGCAAGGACATGATGGCTTTCTCCACCAAACACGGTATACGCAAGGTCGAGATTAGCGGCTCACTGATGTATGTAAATAATAAGCGCGTATTCCTAAAAGGTGTAAACCGTCATGACACCGACCCGGTGGGTGGCCGTACAGTGAGTATCGAAAGCATGCTGAAGGATGTATTCCTAATGAAGCAGAACAATATCAACACACTACGCACCTCCCACTATCCTAATGATGTGGCGATGTACTCAATGTGCGACTACTACGGCATCTACGTGTGTGGCGAAGCAGATTTGGAGGACCATGCCAACCAGAGCATATCGAGTATGTCGTCATGGATTCCCGCTTTTGTGGATAGGGTAGAACGCCTGGTAAGGATTTATCGCAACTATCCGTCGGTGATTTTCTGGAGTCTTGGCAACGAGTGTGGTAACGGCACAAATTTTGAAGCATGCTACAAGAAGGCACATGAGCTGGACAACACACGCTTCGTACACTACGAAGGCAGCTGGGTTAGAGGCAAGGCCTGGGGTGGCGCAGTGAACTCCGATGTCTATTCGGTGATGTATCCGTCGGTAGAGAAACTGCGTGATAGCGGGAATGACCTTGACAAGCCGCTCTTTATCTGCGAATATGCTCACGCCATGGGCAACGCCATCGGCAACCTCGACGATTATTGGCAGGTGATACACAATAGCAACAGTATCATCGGCGGCTGCATCTGGGACTGGGTGGACCAGGCCATCTATGAGCCGCTCGAGTTGAAGCTGGGTATCCGGCGCCTGCATACAGGCTATGACTTCCCCGGCCCACACCAAGGCAACTTCTGCAGCAACGGCGTAGTGACTGCTGAGCGTGATTATACAGCTAAACTGGCGGAGGTAAAGTTCGCCTACCAGGATGTGAATTTAGAACTTAAGAATGGAGGACAGGGACTTAAGAACAAAAAAATTGCGATTAGCGTAAAGAACAATTACTCTTTCCTCACTCTCAAAGATTTTGATTTGTACTATGAATACCTGCTTGACGGCGTAGTAGCGAGCAAGGGGGTTGTGGCTATGGACGAGGTGAAGCCTCAGGATAGCACCGTGGTAACACTTCCGGCCTACAAGACTAAGAGCGACAAGGAACTGCTGCTTACAGTACAGGTGGTTTTCAAGCAAAATCCGGAGTATGCTGAGGACCTGAGCTATAGGTTAGACGTGGCAAAGCATCAATTTACCATACAAAAGGCGATGCCATTGGCAATAAGCACAAAAAAGAGCGATAGGCTGACAATGGAGAACAACGATAAGAGCATACGTTTCTACAACAATAAGGTGAGCGTTGCCTTTGACCGATTCAGTGGTCAACTGACCTCGTTGGCCTTTGACGGCCGCGAGATGCTGGCAGATGGTCAAGGATTCTTGTTTGACAACCATCGCTGGATAGAGAATGACCGCTATGGCAACACCGCCAACGGACTCGAGGATAACGGCCAACTGAACACCCAGTGGGACAGCGATGACAACACGTCAGTAGAGATTAACACCAAGCGCAATGGTGAGATGGCAGACCAAGAGATAGTTTATACGGTGTATGGCAGTGGTGAAGTAATGATGGACGTGACCATCATCCCGCATAGTGAGGAGTTGCGCCGTGCCGGCGTGGTATGCAGACTGGACAGCAATCTGACTTACGTGGACTACTACGCCTTTGGGCCGTATGAAAACTACTGCGATCGCCATGATGGAGTAACATTGGGGCGCTATACGGGCACCGTTGACGGCATGATGGAGCATTATGTGAAACCTCAGACAACAGGCGACCGTTCAGGGATGCGTGAATTGATGCTTACCGACAAGACTGGTCATGGTCTTAAGATTGAGGCTGAAGGTAATGTGGCCTTCTCTGCCAGTCGCTACACCGATGCCGACCTGATGAATGCCAGCCATGAATGGGAACTCGAGGAGCGCCCGTTTGTATATCTGCATCTTGACGGTGCACAACGCGGACTGGGCAATGCCAGCTGCGGTCCAAACACAATGAAGAAATATTGCATCCCTCAGAAGCCTGTAAGCTATCGTATGAGGTTGACAGCAGTAAAATAATGCAACAGATAATTTTCGGTATTGGATAATTTCATTATCTTTGCACTCTAAACATTAAGCAAACACATTAACATTAAATATTTTTGCATGTATTCAGTCGACGAACTCATAGACAGACTCATTGATCTGGCTTTTGCCGAGGACATAGGCGACGGTGACCACACCACGTTATGCTGCATCCCGGAGGATGCAATGGGAGCGCAGAAACTATTGGTGAAAGAAGACGGCATCATTGCAGGCATCGAGATAGCGAAGAAAATATTCCATCGTTTCGACCCCGACTTGCAGATAGAGCAACTGATGAACGATGGCGACAAGGTAAAGGTAGGCGATGTGGCTTTTATCGTGCGAGGCAAGGTGCGCTCGCTGCTGCAGACAGAGCGACTGATGCTCAACGTGATGCAGCGCATGAGCGGCATAGCTACCACCACGGCTCGCTACATGAAACAACTGGAAGGCACAAAATGCAAAGTGCTCGACACCCGCAAGACTACGCCAGGCATGCGTATGCTGGAGAAAGAGGCTGTAAAGATTGGCGGCGGCATGAACCATAGGATTGGGCTGTTTGACATGATACTGCTCAAGGATAATCACGTGGACTTTGCCGGCGGAATTAAAAATGCCCTTGACCGCTGTCAGGCTTACCTCAAGGAGAAAGGCAAGAACCTCAAGATAGAGATTGAGGTGCGCAACTTCAGCGAGTTGCAGCAAGCATTGGATCATGGCGGCGCTGACCGCATCATGCTCGACAATTTCAGCGTAGAAGATACTCGCAAGGCTGTGGAGATTATCAGCGGTCGCTGCGAAGTGGAGTCATCGGGAGGTATTACGCTGGAGACAATTCGCCAATACGCCCTTTGCGGAGTAGATTTCGTGAGCGTTGGTGCATTGACTCACTCGGTAAAAGGACTCGACCTCAGTTTCAAGGCGGCTTGCTAATAGTTTATAGTTTATAGTTTATAGTTGAGAGTTAGAAATTATAATAATATGAAGAAAACAATTATCTTGATTTTAGTTTTGGTGGCAGGCTTCCAGTTCGGCACGGCCTGCACCAACATCATCGTTGGCAAAAAGGCTAGCAAAGACGGCAGCGTGTTCGTGAGCTATAATGCCGACAGCTACGGTGCATACGGTGTGATGCAGCATTTCCCTGCCGCCACTCACCCTAAGGGTGCCAAGCGCAAAGTATTCGATTGGGAAAGCAACAAATACTTGGGCGAGATAGACGAGGCACCCGTTACCTACAATGTTGTAGGCAATATGAATGAACACCAACTGGTAATTACGGAGACAACCTTCGGCGGACGCCATGAACTGGTTGACTCCACGGGCATCATTGATTATGGTTCGCTCATCTACATCACGCTGCAGAGGGCCAAGACCGCCCGCGAGGCCATCAAGATAATGGACGAACTGGTGCAGAAATACGGTTACAACTCAGAAGGCGAGACCTTCTCCGTGGCTGACCCCAATGAGGCATTCATCATGGAGATGGTAGGCAAGGGGCCCGGTGGCCACGGCGCAGTATGGGTGGCAGTGCGAGTGCCGGATGATGCCGTGTGCTGTCATGCAAACCAGAGCCGCATACACAAGTTTATGCATCTGCCTAAGGACCAGGTGCTCTACTCCAAGGACGTGGTCAGCGTGGCCCGCAAGCTGAATCTCTATGATGGCAAGGACATCGACTTTGACTTTGCCAACACATATTGTCCTATAGATTTTGGCGGTGCCCGCTACTGCGAGGCTCGCGTGTGGGCTGTATATAATATGTACACGAGCGGCATGGACAAGTATTTCGACTATTCCGCCGGTCTTGACCTTAAAGCCGAGCCGCTGCCGCTCTACATAAAGCCCGACCGACAGTTGGGCATTGAGGACGTGATGGCCGGAATGCGCGACCACTATGACGGCACGGTTCTCGATATGACTAAGGATGTGGGTGCCGGCACTTGGCTCAGCCCCTATCGCCCGCGTCCCCTGTCATGGGAGTACAACGACAAGAAATATTTCAACGAACGCCCCGTAGGCACACAGCAGACCAGTTTTGCTATGATTAGCCAGGTACGTTCTTATCTGCCCGACTGCATCGGCGGTATCCTATGGTTCTCCCACGATGATGCCCATACCACACCTTATACTCCTGTATATTGCTGCGCTACTGAGGTGCCGGAATGTTACACACTGAAGCATGGCAATGCCGTAAAGTTCTCGTTCAAGTCGGCATACTGGGTGCAGAACTGGGTAAGCAATATGGTATATCCGCGTTATTCAATGATGTTCCCTGACCTGAAGAAGGTGCGCGACGAACTTGACTCAACGTTTGCTGCCGCCCAGCAATCCGTGGAAGGAAGTGCCATGATACTCTATAAAGACGACCCCTCCAAGGCCGTGTCGTTCCTTACCATGTATTCTAAGGAGTCAGCCGACAAGATGATGAAGCGCTGGATTGAACTGGGCGAATATCTCATCGTGAAGTACAACGACATGACAGAGCGTATCGACCTCCCCGAGGGTGGCTTTGAAGTCAGTTCGCATGGTGCCGACACCATCATGGCCAAGCTCAAGGCTCCCGGCTATCCCGATGAAGTAAAGAAGAAGATTATCGAAGAGACAGGCGACAGATTTGAATTGAAATAAACAATAAAACACACCATACTATGTCAGACCAAGAAAAACTCGTACAACAGTGTACCGCTACTGCACAGCAGTGGCTCACCCCTTCTTTCGACGAGCAGACTCGCGCTGAGGTTAAGGCCATGCTCGACAGTGATGACAAGACGGCACTCATTGATGCTTTCTACCGCAATCTCGAGTTCGGCACCGGTGGACTGCGTGGCATTATGGGCGCAGGTACCAACAGGATGAACCGCTACATCGTAGGTATGGCCACTCAGGGTTTTGCCAACTATGTGCGTAAGGCTTTTGCCGGCAAGGATGACCTGGCCGTTGTAGTAGGCCACGACTGCCGCAACAACTCGCGCCTCTATGCCGAGACTTGTGCCGACATCTTCTCCGCCAACGGCATCAAGGTATATCTCTTTGAGAGCTTGCGTCCCACACCGGAGATTTCCTTCGCCATCCGCCAGCTCGGTGCACAGGCCGGAGTGAATATCACCGCCAGCCATAATCCAAAGGAATACAACGGCTACAAGGCTTACTGGGATGATGGCGCCCAAGTGCTGTCCCCCCACGACACAGGTATCATCGACGAGGTAAACAAGGTGACGATTGACCAGGTGAAGTTCACTCCCAACAAGGACCTCATTCAGATTATCGGCGGAGAAATGGACATCGATTATCTCGCTGCTGTCCACGAGGCCCTCATCGACCAGCAGGTTATCAATCGTCAGAAGGACCTCTGCATCGTCTATTCTCCTCTCCACGGTACAGGCCGCGTCATCATCCCCGCTGCCCTGCGCACATGGGGTTTCCAGAATATCAATGTGGTGGCAGAGCAGATGGAGATAGACGGCAATTTCCCCACCGTCCAGTCACCCAACCCTGAGAATGCAGAAGCCATGACCCTCGGTATGAAGCTGGGCGACAAGCTTAATGCAGACCTCGTGCTGGCCTCCGACCCCGATGCCGACCGTCTGGCTGTGGTATGCCGCGACCCCAAGGGCCAGTGGTGCATCCTCAACGGCAATCAGACAGCCCTCATG